>CAMBTO010000027.1 GCA_945870865.1 Klebsiella pneumoniae | reverse complement strand
CAGCAACAATCCCTGCCGGTTGATATCGGAACGTCTATCGAACCGAAAACCAGTCCGGCAGTCAGGAACATGCTGGCAGAACACAAACTGGATGCAAAACAGATACCAGATTCAAACAATGATGGCCGTCTGACCAAGGACGATGTGGTCAACTACCTGAACAAGGATAAACCTGCCACGCAGGAATCCCGCGCACCGGTAGCGGCAAAGTCTTCCGGTACAGCACCTGCACCTGTGGCTACTGCGCCAGCCGTTGTGCTTGCCGGCAACCGTGTTGAAGAACGCGTACCTATGACACGTCTGCGTCTACGTACTGCAGAAAGACTGCTTTCTGCCCAGCATGAAAATGCCCTCCTGACCACGTTTAATGAAGTGAATATGAAACCGGTTATGGATCTGCGCGCAAAATACAAGGACCAGTTCGAAAAGGAACATGGTGCCAAACTTGGATTTATGTCGTTCTTTACCCGGGCTGCGCTGGAAGCGCTCAAGCGGTTCCCTGTTATCAACGCTTCCATTGACGGCAAGGATATCCTCTATCATAACTATTATGATATCGGTATTGCCGTCAGCGCTCCAAAAGGACTGGTAGTTCCGATTGTTCGCGATGCAGACTCCCTTTCATTTGCCCAGATTGAAAACAAGATCGTAGAGTATGGCCAAAAGGCCCGCGATTCGAAGTTGACAATTGAGGAACTGACCGGCGGTACATTTACCATCACCAATGGCGGAATTTTTGGTTCGCTGTTATCAACACCGATCCTCAACCCACCGCAAAGTGCGATTCTGGGTATGCATAAAATCCAGGACCGGCCTATGGCGGTGGATGGCCAGGTTGTCATATTGCCTATGATGTATCTGGCATTATCGTATGATCACCGGATTGTTGATGGTCGTGATGCTGTACAGTTCCTGGTCACCATCAAGAATATGCTCGAAGATCCCGCACGTTTGCTGTTGCAGGTGTAACCCGGTACCGTAAGGAAAGATATGAAAAATTATGATGTTGTAGTGATCGGTGCCGGACCGGGCGGATATGTGGCTGCAATACGTGCAGCGCAACTCGGACTTTCTGTCGCCTGTATTGAAAGCTGGTTGAATAACGAAGGAAAACCGGCATTGGGTGGAACCTGCCTGAATGTAGGTTGTGTACCGTCGAAGGCGCTACTGGATTCTTCCCACCACTTCAGCTTTTTAAAGCATGAATCAAAACTGCATGGCATCAATGTGTCCGGCGTGACCATGGATGTTAACAAGATGATTCAACGTAAGGCGAAGGTTGTGCAGACGTTGACTCAGGGTATTGCCGGTCTGTTCCGTAAAAACAAAGTGGAGTGGCTGCAGGGTCATGGCAAATTGCGGGGTAACGGTCAAATCGAGATAAAACCGACTACCGGCGAATCTACTGAAGCCTACAACGTCGCTGCAAGATATATTATTATTGCCACCGGTTCTGTTCCAATGAAAATACCGCCAGCACCGGTAGACAATGAACTTGTGGTCGACTCAACCGGAGCGCTGGAATTTACCGATGTTCCGCGCAGACTGGGCATCATAGGTGCAGGCGTTATTGGCCTGGAGCTAGGCAGTGTATGGAAAAGGCTTGGATCAGAGGTTGTGATACTGGAAACCATGGATGAGTTCCTGCCTCCAGTTGACCGGCAGATCGCAACAGAGGCAGAAAAAATTCTGCGTAAGCAGGGTCTCGATATACGTCTTGGTACCAAGGTAATTGGTACGGGCTCAAATAACCGTGAAGTCACGGTTACCTATGAGAACCGTGACGGCAAGCAGCAGCTTACAGTGGACAAACTGATAGTCGCTGTTGGCAGGAAACCCAATACCGAAGGACTGGGAGCTCGTGATATCGGTCTTAACATGGACGAACGTGGTTATATCCATGTTGATGATCATGGTCGTACCAACATCGATAATATCTATGCGGTTGGCGATGTGGTCAAGGGACCAATGCTGGCACACAAGGCATCCGAAGAGGGTGTTGCCGTCGCCGAACGTATTGCCGGTAAACACGGTCATGTCAACTATGAAACCATTCCCTGGATTATCTATACCTGGCCGGAAATCGCGTGGGTTGGCAAGACTGAGCAAACACTCAAGCAAGAGGGTGTTGAGTACAAAACAGGTACTTTTCCGTTTGCAGCCAGTGGGCGCGCCCATGCGATGGGCTATGCCGAAGGACTCATCAAGATCCTCAGCGATGCCAGCACGGATCGTATACTAGGGGTGCATATACTGGGACCTTCTGCATCAGAACTGATTGCAGAGGCCGTACTCGTGATGGAATTTGAAGGCAGTGCAGAAGATATTGCACGTACAATTCACGCCCATCCAACCTTGGCTGAAGCAATGCATGAGGCTGCACTCGCCGTCGACAAACGCGCTATCCATTTTTGAACTGACACCGGCAGAATTCTGCCGGCATGTCAGCCTATCCTCTCTTAGTCTTTTGTAATCAATGTGTTATAAGCACTAATGTTCTTCGGAGTTATAAATTCATTTGCTGGCAACGGCGCATGGATTTTGTTAGTATGCAGAATATTTGTGCACTGCAACGTTGAATCTGCTTTGCACAGGATCGCGTCTCCATATGAAATTTCATGACTTTAAAAAAGGTAATTGAAATGACAGCAAAGGTCGTCATTGTTGCTGCAGCCAGAACCCCTATAGGCACATTTGGTGGTTCACTCTCTTCCATCTCCGCTCCTCGACTGGGTGCTACCGTAATAAAGGCCTTGCTGGAACAAACAGGCATTGCCCCCGGCAGCGTAGACGAGGTGATTCTGGGCCAGGTCCTCACAGCAGGTAGTGGCCAGAACCCGGCACGCCAGTCTGCAATACTGGCGGGTCTACCTGATACGGTTCCCTGTATGACCATTAACAAAGTCTGTGGCAGTGGACTAAAAGCAATTCATCTCGCCGCCCAGGCAATCAAATGCGGTGATGCGAGTATCGTTATCGCAGGAGGGCAGGAAAACATGAACCAGGCACCCCACGTTCTACCTCAATCGCGGACCGGCACGCGAATGGGTGACTGGAAGCTGCTGGATACCATGATAGTAGATGGTCTATGGGACGCGTTTAATGACTACCATATGGGTATAACTGCTGAAAATATTGCGAAGAAATTCAATATCAGCCGACTGGAGCAGGACGAGTTCTCAGCACGTTCGCAGCAAAAGGCTGAAATCGCCCTCAAGAATAATGTATTCCAGGATGAAATCGTCCCCGTATTTATACCACAGCGCAAGGGTGACCCCATCAGGTTTGACAAGGATGAATTCCCGAGAGCCGGAGTGACTGCAGAGGCGCTCGCAAAACTTCACCCTGCATTTGACAAGACTGGTACTGTCACGGCCGGTAATGCATCAGGGATCAACGATGGTGCGGCGGGTGTGATTGTAATGTCGGAAAGCAAGGCGCGGGAACTTGGACTGGAGCCACTGGCTTACGTCAAGGCCTATGCCAGTGCAGGTGTCAGCCCGGAAATCATGGGTACAGGACCGATACCCGCGACGCGTAACTGTCTGAAACGGGCAGGCTGGACGGTAAATGATCTGGATCTGATCGAAGCAAATGAGGCATTTGCTGCGCAGGCTATATCCGTAAACCGCGAGCTCGGTTGGGACAGTGAAAAGGTTAATGTGAATGGCGGTGCCATCGCACTGGGACACCCGATAGGAGCATCCGGATGTCGTATCTTTGTATCACTACTTCATGAAATGAAACGCAGAAATGTACATAAGGGCCTGGCAACCCTCTGTATTGGCGGTGGTCAGGGTGTTGCCCTCGCAGTGGAGAGATAACAATGAAAATTGATCAGAATAACCGGATTGCACTTGTACTCGGCGGAACCACCCCGGTTGGTACGGCCATCTGTAAACAGCTGGCGCACTCCGGCGCCCGGATAATCACTGAGTATCTTGATGAGAACATTGATGCCTGGAAGGGAACCCTGACGGCTGAGAATGTCCAGGTCACAGCTTACAAGGTGGATATCACTGATTTTGATGCCTGCGTCCGTCTAGTTGAGAATATAGAAGAGAATGTCGGACCAATAGATATCATCATCAACAGCCCGGAACTGGCATCGACTGCCAGCCCATTCCACATGATGGACAAGGACAGCTGGGACACAACGATGGCAACGAATATTGATGCCATCTTCAACATATGCAAAAACCTGGCCGAAAAAATGAGTACACGTGGGTTCGGCAGAATTATCAACATATCTTCCATCATCAGTCGTATGGGCCAGGCGGGTCATACACATGATGCCGCCGCCAAGGCCGGTCTGCATGGTTTTACCATGGCACTTGCACAGGAACTTGCACGCAAGGGCGTAACCGTGAATACAATTACGCCAGGCTACATAACAGCATTACATTCAACGGCTCAACCAGTACCAGCCAATATTCCTGCAGGTCGTGCAGGCAATGTCGATGAAATTGCCAGTCTGGTTGACTACCTCTGCTCTGATCATGCCGGCTACATCAATGGAGCAGATATCGCCATTAATGGTGGCCAGTATATGCATTAGCACTACGGACAATTCATTTTGACTATTAGAAGGGGGGGATTATGCGTATAATCAAAAAATATCCGAATCGACGTCTTTATGATACTGAAATCAGCAAGTACATAACACTGGACGATGTTAAACAGCTCGTGCTTGATGGAGTGGTCTTCTGTGTGAAAGACGTCAAGACAGAAGAGGACCTTACCCGAAGCATCCTGTTACAGATCATTTCAGAACAGGAACACAACGGTGAACCGTTACTGTCAACCGAATCACTTACCCAGTTAATCCGCTTTTACGGAAATGCCTACCAGAATGTGTTTTCCAGCTACTTGGAAAAGAGCCTGGAAATTTTCACAGCCCAGCAACGTGAGTTTCAGGAAAGACTCAGCCAGACCGTAGCCACCACCCCGCTGGAGGCAATGCAAAAGATGACCAAACAAAATATCGAAATGTGGCAACAGATCCAGAATAACTTCTTCAAGGCCTCCGGCATATCTCCCGGCAAAAAGGACTCTGATAACTAATCACCTCATGTCTGACACTATCAACATAATTTCAACTCACAACAACTGACATGGAAAAATCATGTACCCGATACTGAGCAATGTGTACTCGATGCAACTGCAACTGATGAATCAATGGTATAAGTCTGTTGATACCGCGGTAAAATCAGCCACCAGGGCATATGACTACACCGGTTATTTTACGGGTATTACGACCAGGCAACAGCTTGCGGGCAAGGGCGGCACGATAACAACAGGAACGGGGACAACAAAACAGGAAAAGGTTGGCAAGATGATGAGAACAGGTGTGGCTATCGTTACCGGAGGAATTGGCGGTATCGGTACGGAAATCTGCAAGCGACTGGCAACGGATGGAAATGTTGTAATTGCAACTTATATAGCAGTAGAAAAGGAGAAGGCCCTGACGTGGAAGCAGGTGCTGGAGTCCACAAGGTTAAAGGTCGATGTGTATGAATGTAACGTAGCCGACTTTGAATCCTGCCGCATTTTTGCCGGGCAAATCGAACATAAATACGGTCAGATAGACATACTCGTCAATGCGGCAGGCATTACCCGCGATGCGATGTTGCGAAAGATGGAGCCTGACAACTGGCACGCGGTAATCAATACCAATCTGGACAGTGTCTTCAACATCACACGCAATTTTATCAATGGAATGATACGTAACAAATACGGCAGAATCATCAATATATCATCGGTAAATGGCCAGAAAGGCCAGTTTGGGCAAACCAATTATTCGACTGCCAAGGCAGGCATGATAGGTTTTACCCGATCTCTGGCACTGGAGCTTGCAGACAAGGGGATCACTGTAAATAGTGTATGCCCGGGTTACGTAAGAACCAGCATGGTTGCCGCGATACGTGAAGACGTGCTGGATGCAATCATCAAACAGATACCTGCCGGCAGACTGGCATCAACCTCTGAAATTGCAGATGCGGTTGCCTTTCTTGCCAGCGAAAACAGCGGTTATATTACCGGAACTGAACTGGCGGTAAATGGTGGTCTCTGGCTCGGCTAACCCGCTAGTAGTAATAACACAATGCTGACCGGCAGCCTTCGCAGGTCAGCCGTTGTGTGATAGATCCAGCACCATCTCGTCATTACTGTCGCGTTTGCTCTTGTTGTCATCGTTTCTCATGAACGAAATGTGTGCCAGGTAATCTGCACTCACATCACCGGTAACGTAATGACCAGTAAAGCAGGATGTGTCAAATTCAATAATTTCAGGATTCCCTGCTCGTGCTGCGTCTACCAACGCGTCTACATCCTGATAAATCAGCCAGTCTGCACCTATCACCTCGGCCACTTCTTCTTCTGTCCTGTTATAGGCGACCAGTTCTGTTGATGTCGGTATATCTATACCGTATACATTGGGAAACCTTACCGGAGGAGCGGCGGAGGCAAAATAGACCTTGCGTGCACCGGCCTCACGCGCCATCTGGATAATCTCGCCAGATGTGGTCCCGCGAACAATAGAATCATCTACGAGTAGAACGACCTTATCCCTGAATTCGAGATCAATCGCGTTTAATTTCTGCCGTACTGATTTCTTGCGTATGGCCTGGCCCGGCATGATGAAAGTCCTGGGTATATACCGGTTTTTGATGAAGCCCTCCCTGTATTTGACACCGAGATCATGCGACAGCGAGAGCGCAGCAGTTCTGCCAGTGTCAGGAATCGGGATAACTACGTCAATATCATGATCTGGTCGGGTCCGTAAAATCTTTTCCGCCAGTGTCTCACCCATGCGTAGCCGCGCCTTGTAAACCGAAATCTTGTCCATGATCGAATCCGGACGCGCCAGATACACATATTCGAATAGACAGGGGGACAAGCGGGTATTGTCGGCACATTGCCGGGCAACCAGATTACCATCCGCGCTGATAAATACGGCCTCACCCGGGGCAATATCGCGTACAAATGTAAAGTCAAGCGCATCAATCCCGACACTTTCCGAAGAAATAATGTACTCGGTACCCTTGTCAGTCTGTTTCTCACCATAAACAATTGGCCTGATACCATATGGGTCACGAAAACCAACAATCCCGACGCCAATAATCATTACAACAGCGGCATAACCACCACGACAGCGTTTGTGCACGCGGGTGATTGCAGAAAAAATATCGTCTGCCGTCAGGTCCTTGCGCTGTTTGGCAGCACGTTGTAATTCAAAGGCAAAGATGTTCAGCAATACTTCAGAGTCCGAACCTGTGTTGAGATGCCTGCGTTCAATATCAATCAGGTCTCGCTTTAACTGCTCCCCATTAGTCAGGTTGCCATTATGGGCGAGGGTAATACCGTAGGGTGAATTGACATAAAACGGTTGTGCTTCGGCTGAGGACGAGTTTCCTGCGGTCGGGTAGCGTACATGACCAATTCCCATATTACCTTTCAGGTTCAGCATGTGGCGCGTATGAAATACATCACGGACCAGACCGTTGTCCTTGCGCAAATAGAGACGTTCACTGTCACAGGTCACAATTCCGGCAGCATCCTGTCCCCGATGCTGGATGATAGTAAGCCCATCATACAAGGTCTGATTGACAAGACTTTTACCGACTACTCCCAGGATTCCACACATTCAGTTTTCCGCCTTATTTTTCAACAGTGTTTTCACCATACTGGTGATATTTAGCTATATTTTCGGGTACAAACTGCTTCCCCCACACTGCAGTTTTCTCAAAAGGTTTCACCAGCATGGAATGTTGCCACCATGTTTCCCTGCTCAAATCTGTAAATCCCGCCAGGAAAATCATTACTGCCACGATTGAACCACCCAGTGCAGAGCCCAATAAAAGGCCCAGAATCCGATCTGCACCGGTCAATCCTGTGTGCCCCAGCAACTTGACCATAAAATAGCCCAGCCCACTGAGGATCATCAGACTGACCATAAACAATCCAATGAATGCAAGCGCATTGCGTAATACTTCGGTTTCTACATAGGCAGAAAGTAACGGGGCAAAATAGGTGCTGAATTTGACTGTAATGCCAAATGCGATTACCCATGCCATGATAGACAATATTATGTTCAAAAAACCGTAAATCACCCCGACCAACGCCGGGATCAGTATGGTGACTAAAATCAGGATATCAATGATTTCCAAAACCGGCTCCGGATGACGATATGGTCAGCATGACAGATCTTATCCCTTATAAGCCATCAGGGAAACCGCAGGATTATCGCATCCAGTTTCAATCTGGTTTTCAGGTTCTTCTGGATAGTTTCTGCCTGTACCCTAGATAACTCAGGGCCTACCCTGACCTTGAATACAAGGTCTGTGTCCGATTTGACCTGTTCAACATAGCCCGGAAATCCGTTGGTCTGCAAGCGCCTTACCAGACTGTCTGCATTTTCCCGACTTGAAAAACTGCCTAGTTGAATTATCCAGGCGGACATGGACCGGGCAGATGTATCGGCAGGCGGAACCTGGACTGGTACAGGTGCGGTATCAGCTTTGGCCGATGTGGCATCGGTAACATCCGTGGATTGTTCCTGTTTTGATGCTATAACCGGAGCAAATTCCGTAGTGTTTGGAGCGATAGCCACCGGACCAGTCTGCATTTGAATCCCGTTGGTATCACTTACGGACACCGGAGCCGTCTCAGGCGTTGCTGCCGGGGTGTCAGATTCTGCTATTGTTACTGCAGATGGCAAAGGTTCAAGCGGTAATTGTGATGGTTCAATGGTTGCCAGCTCTTCCACCTGAACCATATCGGATTTGAAATCGATATCAGGAGCAGGCGGAATATTTGTCTGGGTAATGTCAATATCCTGCCAGGAAGAATTATCGAGTAACATCGGAATAAAGATCACGGCCAGAAGCATCAGTACCACAGCGCCAGTCAATCGTTCCTTAAGTCGTCTTTCCAAGGTTTTATACTTCCAGTTCCAGGTAGCTTATTGCATGGCCGACTGTAACAAACGAGCCGGTAATAATGATTCTATCTCCGGCCACGGCGACAGATTCTGCCGCGGCAATTGCTTCTGCTACATCGGCATATATGGATACCTCTATCTCTGATCCGCATCCGGCTATTATACCAGCAAGATCACTGCCAGATGTACCTCGCTGACCTTCAATTGTTGGAAGATACCAGCCATGTATTTGTGATGATAACTCCCGGATACAGGCGGCATGTTCCTTGTCATTTAACATGCCCAACACCAGAAAATTCTTGCCGTCGGGTGGCAGGGTACTGATATTGGCTCCCAGCATGGCAAACGACTGGCGGTTATGTGCTACATCCAATACATAAGTCACCTCTCCGGGTATCAGCTGAAACCTGCCGGGCATACGGAAATTGCGTAACGACTCACAGAGTACATGTTGGGATACCGGATAATATTCAGCTATAGCCTGTAGTATCATCAGGACACCTGCTGCATTCTGTACCTGGTATTGCATGCCACCCGGAAAGGGCAAAAGATTAAACCGGGTCATGCCCGATCGCCACGACCAACCATTTTTTGTAGACTCATATTGATAATCCAATCCGGCCCTGAACAGGCTTGCACCAATCAGACTGGCAGTCTCTATTACCGTTGCCGGTGGGGACGGATCCGCACAGATCGCCGGACGCAGCGGACGAAATATTCCGGCCTTCTCCCGTCCGATTGATTCACGATCGGGACCCAGCCACTGTACATGGTCTATATCTATCGTACTGATAACAGAAACATTTGCATCCAGCATATTTACTGCATCCAACCGACCCCCCATCCCTACTTCCATTATGGCTATATCGACTGACTGGTTCCGGAAAATTTCCATCGCCGCGAGGGTACCAAATTCAAAATAGGTCAGTGAAATATTGCCTCTTGCCCGGTCGATACGACTGAAGGCTGCACACAAGTGCTCATCTTCCACTGCCAGGCCGTTTATCTTTATCCGCTCGTTATAGCGTATCAGGTGTGGAGATGTATAAATGCCGACACGATAACCAGCTGACTGCAGTATATTCGCCAGCATTACAGCAGTAGAGCCCTTGCCGTTGGTACCGGCAATACTGATCACAAAACAGGGAGCGGGCAACAGTTTCATCCGTTCTGCTACCTTTCTGCATCGATCCAGTCCCAACTCAATCGCGGTAAAATGGAGTTTATCCTGCCAGTCCAGCCATTCCTGCAACGTGTGGAACCTGTAAATACCGTCAGATATCGGACTGACTCGACCCGTTGATTCTGGCTGTTTCATCGGCACACGGGGATGAGTTTGTTGCTGATGCCTAGACTGGTGCGGGTTTATGTAACAGTATGCCCAGCAAGCTGGCTATCCTGTCTCGCATCTGGTTTCGCGGCACAATCATATCAATGATACCGTGTGCAAGCAGGAACTCGCTACGTTGAAACCCTTCGGGCAGTGTTTCCCTGACAGTCTGTTCAATCACTCTGGGTCCTGCAAATCCTATTAACGCATTCGGTTCCGCAATATTTATATCGCCCAGCGTAGACAGGCTGGCAGACACGCCTCCAGTCGTTGGATTAGTCAGTACGGAAATATAGGGCAGACCCTGTCGCTGTAATTTCCCCAATGCAGAACTGGTTTTGGCCATTTGCATCAACGAAAACAATCCTTCCTGCATACGTGCGCCACCGCTCGCGGCAAAACAGATCAGGGGAACTTTTTTCTCAAGACAGGATTCAGCGGCCAGCACAAAACGCTCGCCCACCACAGACCCCATGGAGCCACCCATAAAAGAAAACTCAAACGCACAAGCGATTACCGGTATCAACTTGACTGTACCTGACATCACTATCAGAGCATCGTCCTCTCCGGTCGCTTTTTGTGCCTGCAGCAGTCTGTCCTTGTATTTCTTGCTGTCCCGGAACAGGAACTTGTCGAGAGGTTTTACATGGGTGGCAATTTCAGTCCGACCCTGCTCATCCAGAAACTGCTCCAGTCGAGGGCGGGCACGTATCATCATGTGGTGTGAACATTTGGGACAGACTTCGAGGTTCCTGACCAGCTCCGCACGGTATAGTACCGCATTACAACCGGAGCATTTAGTCCATATACCTTCGGGTACGGTTCGACGATTAATGCCATTAGTATTAATTCTTGATGGCAATAGCTTGTTCAACCAACTCATAGATTCTGTTTTATTTCAGTTTATTGGTTTGTTAATGTTGAAAGCAGACACCTACATCCGGCTTATCTCTGTCGGGACGTCTGGCGCCAAGTTTATCTTCCAGTAATTCAATGGCCATCTCCAGGATTTCCTAATGCCGTTTTGATTCGCCGGATAATAACCAGTGGTCAACGGTTTCCCGACCTACTTTCAGTATTTCGGCAATATCACAACGATCCAGTTTAAACTCTGCAATCAATTCGATTAATCTTTGCCTGTTATTCACTTTCTGCAATCCTGACCTGCTTGATAAACCCGGTCATTTTAACCATATCCTTGATGCCCGGTGCTGATTCTACACCACTACTTACGTCCACGGCATAGGGCTTAACCCGAAGAATTGCCTGATGCACATTGGCCTGATGCAGGCCTCCTGCCAGTACCAATGGCTTTAGTACAACGGGGGAAACCATGTCCCAGTCGAACACATGACCAGTGCCCCCGACCTGGCCTGGTACACTGCTGTCCAGCAATAACCCGGTACAGTTTTCATACCGTTGAACCTGGTGCTGTAGGTCTATTCCGGGAACCATCCTTATCGCCTTCAGCCAGGGTTTGCCATAAAGATCACAGTGCTCTGGCAGTTCGTCACCATGAAACTGTAACATATCCAGATCGACATTACCCAGCACCGATCTTATCTCCTGTGGCGCCGCATCCACAAACAGACCGACCTTCGTAACAAAAGGTGGTAATTCCCGAATTATCCGGTTTGCAGTTTCTATGCTGACCGACCGGGTACTATTATTGTAAAAAACCAGCCCAATAGCATCCGCGCCAGCACTGGCAGCACCAACCCCGTCACCGGGGCGTGTAATACCACATATCTTTACCCGGATTCTGTTCATAATGGCAGAACTCTATCATTCCTCTGGTTCAGTCACTGGTTTCGCATAATTGCAGATTATACAGGGAATCTGTAGTTACGTGGGGATAGCCAATATTATCGGTCAACTTACCCGCCAAACTATTGGAGTCTCAATAAATCAATCCGTATCGCTCAAGTACGTGCAAGCCGTTATCCTGCCGAGGTATGGCAAATTTCTCCTCATAACAAACCTCCATCAGGTAAAGACCATCCGCCAGGGCAGTGACGCCGCCTGCTGTCCTATCCCTTGCATGTAACACTTCCTTTGCCCAACCTGCAGGTTTATCTCCCTTGCCTATAGTCATCAATACGCCGGCAATGTTTCTCACCATATGATGTAAAAATGCATTTGCCTCAACTTCGATTATGACCACTGATCCCTTACGGGATACCTCCAGTTTCTTGATTTGCCTGACCGGGGTCCTGGCCTGGCAAGATACCGCGCGATAAGAGGTAAAATCGTGCTCACCGACCAGATCCCGCGCAGCCACTGCCATACGAACTACATCAAGTTGGTTACGTTCACAGGTCAGTATCTTGTGGTTTAATGCCGACCTGACCGGTCGGTTAAGTATCAGGTATTTATAGCGCCTGGACAGGGCGGAAAATCGTGAATTGAAATCATTTGCGGCCGGCTGTGCCCACAACAAGTTGATATCATGGGGTAATTTTGTATTGGCCCCCAGCACCCATGATCGGGGCTCTCTAAGAGCTGTAGTATCGAAATGGATAACCTGATGTACCGCATGTACACCTGCATCAGTCCTGCCGGCGCATTGCACCTGAACGAGATGATCCGCGACAACTGAAATTGCCGCCTCAACACATGCCTGGACTGTCCTCTGGCCTGATTGTGACTGCCATCCGGAGAAATCTGCCCCGCAATATTCGACCCCTGCTGCAATCCTCATCATTTCGATTACATGAATACAGTCAAACAGTACATGGTTCTATCATGATCAGACCCGACCTATACAAGAACTGGCAGTACTTCAGCTACGATCGTATCAGGCTATTTGTGTCATCAATTCCTGTGCCTGTCGGCGCTGGGCAGTGTTACCCTCGGCGATGACTTCTTCCAGAATTGATTTGGCATTGTCGCTGTCGCCAAGCTCGACATAGGCCTTGGCAAGATCCAGTTTTGTCGCATTTTCATCATCTGCAGACTGCTCGCCAGCGTCATTTGTCCTGGCGACAAAAACGGTGTGGTCTCCTTCATCGTCTTCATCGTCATTATCAAGCTCAAAACTCTCCAGCATCATCATACTGCTTTTCGGAATCTTTACAGTGCTGTCCATATCCATGTCTATCTCTACAGAAGAGGAAGAAGAAGATTCTTCCTCCAGGGACAAATCCAGGTCAAATACCACCTCGGATTTTTGATTCGAGTCATCACTTTCAAAATCCAGTTCAAGTTCGCCATCGCTACTGCCAGGAACATCCAGATCCATGGATAGATCCAGACTACCCTCATCCACGATTGACTCACTGTCAGTCTCAAAATCAATACTCAACCCACCATCATCGTCCTTGCTGGCAGAATCCATCGACAATTCAAGGCTATCATCTTCTGCCAATTCTTCTGTACCAAAATCAAGTTCGATACCGCCATCATTTTCATCAAGAATCAGGGCATTCTCTACTTCTGAATCCGTTTCAGTCAGACCACCGATATCAAAATCCAGCAGATTAGCGTCGAAACTGCCTGTATTACCCATGCTGTCAAACTCAGGTGCATCAGTCAAAGCAGACGGATTCATCGAGATATCAAGCACGTCCTCGTCCTGCCCTGCCTCCATATCCGAATGTGCTGTTACATCTTCGGCAACTTCAGGGGCTGCCGCTGTAACTTCCA
The DNA here is from genome assembly GCA_945870865.1 of Klebsiella pneumoniae. Classification (GTDB taxonomy): domain Bacteria; phylum Pseudomonadota; class Gammaproteobacteria; order Eutrophobiales; family Eutrophobiaceae; genus Eutrophobius. The sequence goes on along the minus strand of CAMBTO010000027.1, from coordinate 14,179 downwards.
CAGGCATAGACTGAAGACCAAGAGTGTCAGCCAGCTGGGCTGGAGCAGGTGCTACCGCTTCAGCTTCCCTGTCAATATCGAAATCCATCTGCGGACCATCTTTCGCATCCGATCCTGTCTGGGCAGCGTTAAAATCCGGGAATGCTATCTGAGATGTCTGGTCTGCATCAATGCCTGCCTCTCTACGTTTTCGGAGAATCGACGGAACCATTGTGAGCAGAAGAATCGCCACCAGCCCACCACCTGCCAGCAGGAGATTGCCAAAGACAAAGCCGAGTATCTGATCAATCAGGCCCGGCTCATAATCTGAGTCAGTTTGCGCCTCAACGGTTACCGGTTCGGCATCTGCCGGTGTTCGACCCATTTGCTGCTGCAGAGTGGCAAGTTCATCATCTTTTAAGTCAATTAGACGTTTGAGGTCCTCGATGATCATTTCTGACTCGGTTAACCGACTCCGCAATTCGGAATTTTCCGATGTCAGTGATTCGACCTGCTCATACATCAATCCCAGGCCAGCATCCGCATTTGCGGTCATAGTTGCAGAAGTTGCCTGACCAGCAATCGTGCCCCGATCACCGGGAGCAAGCAAGCGTAATTCTGACCCTGTATCAGCAGCAGAAACTGAGACTGAATCGGCAGGAGTAGCCTGACTGGCAGGTTCGGAAGATGTTGAAACAGGTCTCTCTACCGGTGTCGAAGCAACCGAACCACGTATATCTTCCCACAACGCATTTTGCGAACGAACTTCCTCTACTGCAGCCGCATATGAGGTTGAATTGATATCACCAAGTTCAGGCACACGTAGTATCTGGCCTTGCATGAGACCATTGATATTATTTCTAATAAAAGCATCCGGGTTTACCCTGAACAAGGCGAGCATCATCTGGTTTACAGTGACAGAACTGTCGGGTCTGACCCGGCTCGCCACCGACCACAAGGTTTCACTCGCAGCAATCGGACCCACTTCATTACCGGAAAAATCAGATCCGGTTGGTTCAGCTGAAATACTATTGTTTGCGGATGCTGATTCGGAAGCAGTATTCGCTGTTACCGGGCGTCCCGCATAGGGATCATCCAGAGGGGGATCCAGCAATACGGTGTATTTGCGATACAGTCTACCGTTTGCCCAGCTTGCCTCGATAAGAAAATTAAGAAAGGGTTCACGTAACGGTTCCCGTGACGTGACATGAACAAAATCCTGGCCTGAATCACCCTGTTGTATTTCAAAACGTAACGACCCCAGAACAAACGCCCTGTCTATACCGGCCCGTTCAAATGCCTCTACACTCGCAAGCGACACTACTAGGCTGTCGAGTTCAGATGCTGTGGGAGAAAGCAATTCAATCCTTGCGTCAAACGCCTGGTTCAGCCCCGAATTCAATTGTATATTGCCCAGACCAAGGGCCAAGACCCCCGCAGAAAATACCGACAGCAATATAACTGATACTAATTTACGCATCATTCTATAATTCCTTATTACCCGGATTAATCCTTCAGATCCATCAACAACGAATATTCGCATTGTAATCTGCCTGCGGGCCAGATCAGCTCCAGCGTGAACGTTAATAAGGTTCACGTATTATTTCCTTACTGGTGATCTGTATATTACATCCTGTATTGTCATCCACCAGTTCTGCATTCAGGAGTATGTCCCCCTGAATTGTGCCCATATTCGATTCAACAAAGCCTACTTCAAGGTCTTCCAGTTCCTACGCACCCGCATTGGCGATATTGACCCGGGCATTCAGCAGCTGATTAAGGTATGACCTCGTTTTAATATCCGACAAGCTCAGCGCCTGATCTGTGGACAAATAACACAGTGTAATTTATAAATTTTTCAAACATACGCGCTGGTCTTCTCAATCTGCATAACAGCAACACTTGCGAAGCTGCTTTACAATTACCCTTTAACTATCGTTTACAAATAATCTTTTACCAAAATTTCGCCTATCTGAACACTATTTAATGCAGCCCCCTTGCGAACATTGTCGGATACTACCCAAAGATTAAGACCCCGGGGATGCGAAATGTCCTCGCGAATCCGTCCTACGAAGACCGGATCGGTCCCTGCACCCTCAGTAACGGCCGTCGGATAACCGCCATTATTCCTGTCATCCAGCACAACCACTCCCGGCGCGGACTCAAGCAATTTTCTGGCCTGCGCAGCAGTGATTTTGGTACGGGTCTCGATATGAACAGCCTCGGAATGGCCATAAAAAACCGGTGCCCGGACTGCTGTAGGATTAACCTGTATCGTTTCATCCTCAAGAATCTTGCGGGTTTCCCAGACCATTTTCATTTCTTCCTTGGTGTAACCATTTTCCATAAAGCTGTCGATATGTGGTAATACATTAAATGCTATCTGCTTCGGATAGATATTACATTCAATCTTGCGACCGTTAATCAAGGCAGCTGTTTGTTGTTCCAGCTCGGAGATTCCCTCTTTACCGGTCCCGGATACAGACTGATAGGTACAGACATTAATGCGCTCAATGCCTACAGCTTCGTGTATTGGTTTCAGTGCTACCAGCATCTGGATAGTAGAACAATTCGGGTTCGCAATAATACCGCGGTTAGTATACCGCGCCACAGCATGTGGATTTACCTCCGGCACTACCAGGGGAATATCATCGTCATAACGAAATTGCGAGGTATTATCGATAACGACGCAGCCAGCGGCCACCGCTATCGGGGCATAGATGGCTGATACTGATGCTCCTGGCGAAAAGAGGCCGATATGAATTCCGGCAAAATTGAACGTAACCAGATCCTCAACGACCAGATTCTCACCCTTAAACTCAATCTTTTCCCCTGCAGAACGGCTACTGGCAACTGCATGCACTTTCCCCACGGGGAAGTCACGCTCTGCAAGGATAGATAACATGGTTTCACCAACGACTCCGGTGGCTCCAACAACTGCGACATTAAATTTCCTGTTCATACGATTTTAATATTACTTACTCTGGATTGATATTTATGGAATTTAATATGTCCCACTGTCACTAAAGAACCACCTGTGCAGGCCAGCGCAAAACCAGATACGCTCTCTCAGGCGAGACCTCAATGTTCAGAAGATTCCGGGCATGTAGAATGGTGGAAGCATATCACAAAAAAAACTGCATTTAATATGGACTTGGATGGAGAAATATCACTGTAGCACTTATACTGCGAATCCTGTTTCTCCTAGAGTCACCCTTACCGTGAACCCCGGTTTTTACAAGCTGCAAGCCTATCCGTTCGAAAAACTTGCCCGATTGCGGGAAAACCTGCATGCAGCCAACCTGTCGCCGTTGAACCTCTCTATTGGCGAACCAAAACACCCTACGCCGGGGTTTATCCTGGCAGAATTACAGAATAATGTGGTAGATGCCGGAAAATATCCGACAATAAAGGGATTTCACGCATTAAGAGAGACGATCAGAAATTGGCTTATCCGGCGTTACCATCTGCCGGAATCCAGCCTTGACGCCGAAACAGATATCATTCCGGTCACCGGTAACCCTTTTTACCAGATCTATGAGGGCGCTGCCCTGTTCGCGGGCGCACAACCCTGGTTTGTCAACACAACCGAGTCCAATCGTTATCTGCCGGACTACAATACCGTTCCTGCAGATATCTGGGAAAAAACCCCACTGCTATACCTGTGTTCCCCGAACAACCCCACGGGAGAAACTATCAAGCAGGCTGAATATGACATGCTGTTCGCATTAGCGGATCGCTATGATTTTACGATTATTGCCGATGAGTGTTATTCGGAGATTTATCGTGACGAGAACAACCCGCCTGTGGGTATTTTACAGGCATGTATTACCGCAGGCAGGACAAACTTCAGCCGCTGCCTGGCCTTCCACAGCCTGTCCAAACGTTCGAATGTACCGGGGATGCGATCCGGATTTGTTGCGGGTGACCGTACACTGATTAATCTGTACTATCGCTACCGTACGTTTCACGGTTGTGCCATGCCGCTATACACACAAGCGGCCAGCATCGCTGCATGGAATGACGAGACGCACGTAATTGAAAACCGTCAACTGTATCGCGATAAATTTGATGCTGTACTCGGGATACTTGGCCCGGTGATGAAAGTACACAATCCCCCGGCGAGTTTTTATCTCTGGCCCGAGACACCGATAGATGAAATTGAATTCACCCGCCAGTTGATAGTGCAGCAGAATGTACACGTATTACCTGGCAGTTTTAATGCCCGGGAGGTGGATGGCGTCAATCCTGGCACCCGGCGAATTCGTATTGCCCTGGTTGCATCACTGGACGAGTGTGTTGAGGCTGCAAACCGTATCTGTCATCTGATTTACAACATAAGCAAATAAGGGAATTATTTCATGACTACACTGGAACATATTATCAACCAGACCTTTGAAAATCGTACCGGCCTGAATGCGAAAACTGCCAGCGCTGATATCAGGGATGCCGTGGCATCGGTCATGGCCGGTCTGGATAACGGCAGCATCCGCGTCGCCGAGAAGCTAGACGGTAACTGGACGGTTAACCAGTGGGTCAAAAAGGCCGTATTACTGTCATTCGCACTCAGTGATAATCGTGTCATGCCGGGCGGCTTTACCAATTATCATGACAAGGTAGATTCCAAATTTGCCAATCTGGACAAGGCCGGGTTTGACCGCATTGGTGCGCGTATCGTGCCACCCGCCGTTGCCCGCTATGGATGTTATATTGCGCCCGGCGTGATCCTGATGCCCAGTTATGTCAATCTCGGCGCTTACGTGGATTCTGGCACGATGGTGGATACCTGGGCCACTGTCGGTTCCTGTGCCCAGATCGGCAAAAATGTACACCTGTCAGGCGGTGTGGGTATCGGTGGCGTACTTGAGCCCTTGCAGGCAAATCCGACCATCATAGAAGATAATTGTTTCATTGGTGCCCGCTCCGAGATTGTTGAAGGTGTGATTGTAGAAGAGGGTTCTGTCATCTCAATGGGAGTTTATATCGGCCAGAGCACCCGGATTTATAACCGTGCCACCGGAGAAATAAGTTATGGCCGCATACCTAAAGGTTCGGTAGTTGTCTCAGGTAATCTGCCATCGAACGACGGCAAGTACAGTCTTTACTGCGCCGTCATAGTTAAACAGGTGGATGAAAAAACCCGTGGCAAGGTAAGTCTGAACGAGTTACTACGCGTCGACTGACGCGATTCCATTGCACGGGGACTTCCGGTCATGCTGACTTCACTCAATCCTGCCACGAATGAGATTATCGATCAGTACAGTGAGCACGATACTGTGTCTGTCGACACGATACTGCAACAGACACATACCGCGTTTCTGGAATGGCGACGCACAGCATTTGCATACCGTGCCGGACTGATGCGCCGTGCTGCCGACGTACTACGTCGGCGCTGTGACGAACTTGCACTGCTGGCGGCGCTTGAAATGGGCAAGCCGGTCGTTGCCGGTCGTGCTGAAATCGAAAAATGTGCCCAGGCCTGCGAATATTATGCCGAACATGCAGAAGCGTTTCTTGCCGACCTCCTTATTCCCACCGGCGCAAGCCGCAGCTTTGTTCACTTCCAGCCTCTGGGGACCATACTCGCGGTGATGCCGTGGAACTTTCCATTCTGGCAGGTGTTCCGCTTTGCCGCACCGACACTGATGGCAGGTAACGCTGCCGTGTTGAAACACGCGTCCAATGTTACCGGTTGCGCCCTGGCGATTGAACAGATATTCCGCGAAGCCGGATTTCCGGATCACCTGTTCCGAACGCTGAAAACACCCGGCAGCAAACTGACTCCAGTGATAGCACATCCATTGATCCAGGCGATCACCCTTACCGGTAGTGTGGCTGCAGGCCGTGCTGTCGCCGAGGTGGCAGGCCGGGTGCTGAAAAAAACCGTGCTGGAGCTGGGTGGCAGCGACCCCTATCTGGTACTGGAAGATGCCGATCTGGATCTGGCAGTGACCGTGTGCGTCAACAGCAGACTCATCAACAGTGGGCAAAGCTGTGTAGCAGCCAAACGCTTTATTGTCATCGATACCATCAAGGCGGAATTTGAACAACGATTTGTCGAACTGATGCGACAGAAAAAGATGGGTAATCCGCTGGATGAAACAAATGATATCGGACCACAGGCGCGGCATGACCTTCGTGATGAGTTACATCAGCAGGTCGTCGACAGCATAGCCAGGGGAGCGGTCTGCCTGCTCGGCGGGGAATCTCCCCGGAATGCCGGAGCCTATTACCCACCTACTGTACTGACCAATGTCAGTGCCGGGATGCCCGCCCATGACGATGAATTGTTTGGGCCTGTCGCCGCAATTATCAGCGCAGCGTCCGAGCAACATGCGATCAGCATTGCCAATAACAGTTGTTTTGGACTGGGTGCCGCCGTATTTACCCGTGATGTGGCAAAAGGCGAGCGCATTGCGGCACATGAACTTGAGGCCGGTTGTTCTTTTGTTAATGATAATGTGAAATCTGATTTGCGTCTGCCATTTGGCGGAATCAAGGATAGTGGCTATGGCCGCGAGCTGTCGGATTTCGGGATCAGGGAGTTTGTCAATATCAAAACGGTTTCTATCCGGTAGTTCAACACTCGTTCCCGGAATTTCTGCCAGTAACAACGACGTTCACTCCAGGCACTACGCGTTAAATGCGCGATACAAGCTGACCATGTGGAACATTAAACAACGGAACCATATTATTTAAAAACGTTGCTGTACATTTGGCCCATGAATTCTGTTTCGCATATTCGACACATGTTTCCGGATCCAGATCCAGCGCGGCAACAGCTGCCCGTTGCAGGTTTTCGTCCAGCATACCAGTCTTGCCCGGCACTACCACATCCCGTGGACCTGTCACAGGGTAAGCTGCGACGGGTACGCCACAAGCCATGGCCTCCAGTAACACAATTCCAAAGGTATCCGTCACACTGGGAAATACAAATACATCAGCTGATGCAATATGTCGGGCCAAATCGGTACCATATCTGTACCCGGTAAAAATAACCTGCGGGTACGACTTCCTGAGCCGTTGCAAATCCGGCCCATCACCCACAACCACCTTGCTGCCTGGCAGTTTCATATCCAGGAAAATCTGGATATTTTTCTCCATGGCAACCCTGCCTGCCGTCAGAAACACCGGCCGGGGCAGATCAGGAAACATATCACCGCCTGGCTGGAAAATATCGGTATCTACGCCCCGTCCCCAGATGACGATATTATCGAATCCCCGCTCCACCAGTCTGATCTTCTGCGACAATGTGGGTACGAAAGTTCGGTAGGCGGCCTGATGGAACTTACGTAAGTAATAGTATGACCAATCAACAGGAACAGGGACCCGCATGCGCAGATACTCGGGAAACTGCGTGTGAAATGAGGTGGTGAAGTTTATTGAATGTTGCAGACAATATGACCTCACAGCATGTCCAAGCGGCCCCTCTGTTGCAATGTGCACGGCATCGGGAACAAAGTTTCTGATTATTTCACCCGGTTTTTTCCCTGGAAAAACAGCCAGTCGAATACTGCTATAACCTGGACAGGGTACTGTACTGAACTGATCCGGTGTTATCAGAAAGACCTGATGACCATTTTTTTGCAATTCCCTGGCGGTATTCTCGTAGGTCCTGACCACTCCGTTAACCTGGGGGTGCCAGGCATCTGTCACTATCAGGATTCTCATATATCAGGCGGCGGCGGAAACCAGTTTTTTCATTGAGTGTTGCTGCTCGGTCCAGTGCAGTAATTCGAGACTGCCATCGCGGGTCTCAACCAGAGCCGTACAACTTTCAACCCAGTCACCACAATTACAATAGATCAAACCCTGTATCGTTGTAATTTCCGCATGGTGGATATGCCCGGAGATCACACCATCAACCTGGTTTTTTTCGGCCGCATAAACCAGAGCAGTCTCGAAATTACTGATATAGTTGACGGCCTGTTTAACACGTTTCTTCACCATGCCTGCAAGTGACCAGTACTGAAACCCCATGGCACGCCTGATACAATTTATAACACTATTTAACTTGAGCAACATGTCATACAGTTGACTGCCAATGATTGCCAGCATTCTCGAACATCTGACCACACCGTCAAACTGATCCCCATGGATTATAAGTAGTCTTTTGCCTGCGCTGGTAGTATGAATGACCACATCATTATTGATCTGGAGATTACCCAACTGGAAACTGTCATATTGGCGCAATAACTCATCATGGTTGCCGGGTACGTAAATAATTTTTGTGCCATGCTTGGCCTTGCCCAATATGGTACGTATGACATCATTATGTTCCTGCGGCCAGTAAGGTTTCTTTTTCATGGACCAGATATCAATTATATCGCCCACCAGATATAAATAATCACAGGTGGTCGACCTCAGGAAATCAAGTAAAAATGTCGCGCTACAACCGGAAAACCCGAGATGTACATCCGAGATAAATATCGCCCGGTAATGTACCGGCTTTAATCTGGAAATGCTGTTATTTGGGTTCGTCATTTATGGATGACCAGTCTCGGTGAGTAATGTTACAGATTCAGTGCCACCGGATGACTGATTTGTGAAGGTTTGGAATTTGACTTTTCTGGCTACGTTACCACGACAGTTATTTTTTCTGTCCGACAAAAATATAATACGGCGCTTTAAGAAAGGGCAGATAGGGTATTTTACCGCATGACTGTTCCAGGCTGATAGTATCGGTAACAGTTCGCAAGTATCGCAAGTGTTCCGGGTTCAGATTGACGCCATCGTGGGCAAACCAGGACTGCCAGAACCTGCGTGCAAGATTTCCATGTTGCACCAACATATTATCCGGCCCTGCCCCCGAGACATAAAAATCCACCACACCAATTAATCCACCGGGTTTAAGCATGTTGATTGCACTGTCTATCGCCGCTTTCCACCCCGGGATCATGGTCAAGGCATACGAGAAATAAACACGATCCAGTTGTTGTTCTGGCTGAAAACTGGTCACATCAGCCTCGATTACATGGATATTGTGGTTCTCCCGGTAACGTTGTCTTGCGACCTTCAATAGAGATGGACATAAATCAACAAGATAAATATCGGGAAACGCGTGCAAGGAATATTCCAGATATTGCAGATTCTGGCCTGTGCCGGCACCCAATTCTGCAATACAAAGACCTGGCTGGATTTCCATATGCTCGATCAACTCCCGACGACCATGCAACAGTCTGGACCTGAAGGCATCATAATTGCCTGCCTGCGTATGATAAAATTCTTCCAGTTGTTGCTGATGTGATCCACTGCGTGATCTGCCACGCAACATTTGCAACAGGATTCCCATATCACCTTTCATCATCCCAATCATGCCATCACATCCGCAATGTGGAAACCTGCATACGTATGAACCCTGTCATGTGCCATTAACGAATTGGCCAGCCCGGGGTAAAATTTTAATCTGTCGGTTAATAGAAAGTTATCTCCTTCTCCGGGGACAATGAGGTTGTGCAAATAACGCGGCCAGCGGTGCGCGCTCCGGAAAATAATTCTGGCGTTCTTTTCGGTATTGCCAAATATTGCCTGCCACTCCTGCACCAGCAGTTCTGGCCGGTATGTACTCATCCAGTCCATATGATCGAGCAAGACCAGACGTGTCATCTTGTTATCGCTGGATTGCAAAAATCCGGTAACGCTATCGGTCCTTACAGTAATTCTGTCAACCAGACCATCTTTCAACCGGTAGAAGTTGTCGCGTTTCAGATATTCAGGACAACATTGGCGGGAATATCTACCCTGCAGGTACAGTCGCCAGAAGTAATTTTCTGTCAAAGGAATTTGCCTGAATACGTATTCGATGGATTCACGGATAAAACCGGCAACACCGTCTGCATGCTGGCTCTCGACTTCCTTGCGCTGGGTATGAGGGACACCCAGCAAGTTCATGGTTAACTGACGGGAAATGAGCCAGTTAATCTTCCTGCTCCATAGATATCCCTGCACTCTTGTTTCATAGATCTCTCGCTGTTCTTCAAGATTATCCGACGCCAGCAATGCTGTTATACCGGATTTAAGTTGCGGAGAGTTTTGAAGATACCAGTGAAACATTTTGGCCACACTGCCGGACAGACCTCGAAAGTAGAAACCGCCTCCATTGGTCGTCCTGGCAAACCAGGCTGTACGGCTGTCCCAGTAACTACGTGAAAATTCGCCAAGATGCTGACGTAAATATCGGGTATACAAACGCTCAAACTCCGGGTGTTGCCCGGTGCCGAATACACTAAAGAAATCATCAAATTCGAGACTGCGGATACCGGCAATTTTCAGCTCGAGCAATGCGTTCTGGCGGGGATTCATATCAACAGCATAAACATTTGCAGGTCCGGTAAGTACATAATCAAGGACGTTGCAGCCAGCACTGGTAATAACCATTACATGGTCATCCTGCCCGAGATTAAGTACCTGCCTGTCTATGGCCGGGTCTTCCCAACAGGTGTTGTATACCAGAGAGCGGGAATAAATTGAGTTGAAAAGATGGTCGTTCAGTTGATCTAACGCACGGTGTGTCCGCGACATGAATGCAGCCTCGATTCAGAAAAAACAGTATATGTGTGGCGGCAGTTATCTGCCGCACACATATATACTGGGAGGCTAATATGAAACGGTTGTTACATTTCGCTTCAGAATTGTGACAATCACTCTTGCAGGCTATGGACTACCAGGCCACTCCGCAGTTTGGGTTCAAACCAGGTGACCTTGGGTGGCATAATCAGATCATTATCTGCAATATCCATCAGCTGTTTCATCGATACCGGATACATCGCAAAGGCAACGGCCATCTCACCGCTATTTACCCGACGTTCCAGCTCACCCAGCCCACGAATACCACCGACAAAATCAATCCGCTTGTCCGTGCGCAGGTCCCGTATGTTCAGCACTGGCTCAAGTATATGCTGAGACAGGATAGTCACATCCAGCACACCTATTGGATCACTATCATCATAGGTACCCGGTTTTGCCTGGAGCAAATACCAGTTTCCCTGCATATACATACTGATTTGGTGTAGTGCCGACGGCCTGATTTGCTGCTTGCCGGCAGGCCCGACGGTAAAGGCTGCGGATATCGCCTCCAGCAAGCTAACATCTGTATGACCATTCAGATCCTTGATCACCCTGTTATAGTCGAAGATCTCCAGCTGGTTATCCGGGAAATGCACGGCGAGAAAGTAGTTATATTCTTCGTTGCCAGTATGGGTTGGATTGTTCTGTTGCAGATCATGACCGACCAGTGCAGCAGCAGCGGTACGATGATGACCATCTGCGACATAGGTCGCTGGCATCGCCGCAAAGGCCGTAATAATGCTATCGATAGTTACCGCATCATTTACAACCCAGAAACGATGGCGTATATCATCTTCGGCAGTAAAGTCATATGCAGGTTCCGTTCCGGTTATACGATTCACGATCGTATCGAGCTGCGCTACAGCCTTGTAGGCAAAAAATACCGGCTCTGCATTGAGCATGGAGACACGCACATGGTTCTTGCGATCGTTTTCCTTGTCAGGACGAGTCAGTTCATGTTTCTTTATCCTGCCCTGCATATAGTCTTCCACCGCCGCGCAAGCAACAATTCCAGTCTGCGAACGACCATGCATCGTCAACTCATAGATATAGAGACAGGCCTGCCGATCCTGAAAGAAAACACCATCATTCACCAACTTGAGAAAATTGCGGCTGCCAGCCTGGTAGACCTCGGCTGAATAATGATCAATATCTGCTGGCAGGGTAATCTCCGGCTTGACCACATTCAGGAACGACCATGGATTGTCCTTTGCCTCAACTCTGGCCTCATCCGAATCAAGGACATCATAAGGACGTGAGGCAACCCTGGATGCAAATTCCGCGACGGGTCTAAACCCTTTAAAAGCCCGAATCTTCACGTTACAGACTGACCTGGGTTATCTGGCTTATAGGATCTATCCCTGCCAGTTCTTTCATTGTGGCTGCATCTACTGGTGTGGATATACCCAGTATTGCCACCGCATCTGCACCATTGACATTACCAACCTGCATGCTGGAGATGTTGATATGACGTTTTGCCAGGATGGAGCTGAGAGAGGCAACCACACCCGGCTGGTCCTTATGACGGGTCAACAGCAAGTTACCTTCGAGCACAGCCTCAATCGGATAATCATTGATTCTGACCAGACGTGGGTGTTTTCTGTCAAACAAGGCACCTTCTACCGTGGTGGCCTTGTCTCCATGCCGCGCTGTCAAACTGACCGTGGCATGATAATGCGGGTGGTCACCGCGTGCGCTTTCCAGCAGTTTTGTACCATGCTGACCAGCCAGCGACAGTGCATTCACTCGGTTGACCGGAATCGACAACTTTGTACCCAGCAATCCAATCAGACTATCAACCGAGATTGATCGTTTGTCACGTTCACTCGCGCCGCCACTCAGGGTCACTTCAATCTGTGTGATGGGTTCATTCACCATATTACCAAGCAGATTGCCCAGTCTTCTGGCGAGCACCAGATACGGTTGCAACTTGATAAGTTCATCAGAGGAAACCGATGGCATGTTAACCGCATTGATCGACTCACCAGTCTGCAGATAAATCGCAATCTGGCGTGCGAGCTCGGTACCGGCAGCGAGCTGGGCTTCGTCAGTGGAGGCGCCCAGATGCGGGGTAAAAACGATATTATCCAGTTCAAACAGGGGTGATTCACCCGGTGGTTCTGTTTCAAACACGTCGAGAGCTGCACCTGCAATCTTGCCTGCCTTGACCGCCTCATACAGTGCTTGCTCATCAATCAACCCGCCACGAGCCACATTGATTATCCTCGCAGTCGGTTTCATTGTTGCAATAAGTGCAGCGCTGATAATTCCACGGGTCTTATCATTGGCGGGACAATGCAGGGTAATGTAATCAGCTGCTCTGGCAAGTTCATCTATCGCCATCGGTGTCACGCCTTCCTTTTCGAAAACTGCTGGCGTAACAAACGGGTCATAGGCAACTACTTTCATTTTGAACGCCTTGGCACGCGAGCCAACAATACGGCCGATATTGCCATATCCGACCATGCCGAGCGTCTTGTTAGCAAGCTCGGCGCCCATAAACTTGGAACGTTCCCATTTACCACTTCTTACTGATTTGTCAGCCTTGGGCAGACTCCTGCTCAGGGAGAGGATATGTGCAAATGTCAGTTCTGCTGTTGTAGTCGCATTAGCATCCGGGGTATTCATAACCACGATGCCCTTGGCCGAGGCCTGCTCCACATCAATATTGTCTATACCAATACCTGCCCGTCCTATTACCTGCAGCTTGTCAGCCGCGGCAATGACTTTTGCGGTAATCTTGACTCCACTACGCACCAGTACGGCATCGAACCCGGGGATCTTCGCGCATAGACCGGCTTCATCCAGCCCATGGGCCACATCAACAATAAATCCAGGCTGGTTCCTGAGAAACTCGACACCGTCATTGGCAATCTTATCTGCTACGAGAATTCTTTTTTCCATTTTAAACCTATCTATAAAGTGACAGCGAAATAAATATCCTGACCCGGAACCTGACAGTCCGGTAACTCCTGCTACGAGCAAGTGGTATATTGTAAATTAAGAAGTCTATCCGGCAAACCTGAATTAGCAGTACAAGCCGTGTTAGTCCTTCTGCTGTAAAATCTTCCCGACCTGATTTGCCAGCATTTGCGCAAGTGTATTGACCTGATCCGGATCCTTGCCTTCCACCATAACCCTGACCAGTGGTTCTGTTCCAGACGGACGTAGTAGCACCCTGCCGGTATTACCGAGCTGGTTTTTCGCCTCTTTTACGATAGTACCGATTTCCGGAAACTGTGAAAGATCAAAACTGCCTTGCAATCTTACATTCACCAGCTTCTGCGGGTATTTGCTAATGCCGGATTTGAGGTCTTTTAACGAGCATCCGGTTGCAACCATCGCATCCAGCACCTGCAGGGCCGAGATGATCCCGTCACCAGTGGTTGAAAGATCCAGACTGATAATATGTCCGGAGGACTCCCCACCCAGCACCAGCTTATGTTCGGACATCACATCCATTACATAGCGATCGCCTACCTTCGCACGGTAAAAATCAAGTCCGAGTTCACGGATAGCATGCTCCAGACCAAAATTACTCATCAATGTACCGACCACTCCGCCATTCAGTGATGCCAGCCGGTTTTTTGCGATGATATAGAGCAGTTCGTCACCATCAACCGATTCGCCGGAA
>CAMBTO010000026.1 GCA_945870865.1 Klebsiella pneumoniae | reverse complement strand
GGTTATCACTTTTCCACTCAGCTCCAGTCTCGCATTTTATGGCTCCTACTGGTCAACGGTTATCTGGTGGTTTCTGCTCTACTCTTTCCTGGCTTTACCTCCCGCAGCCCGTCCTCATGTCACCACTACGACATGAGTATACTGATAATCAAAATGGGGGCGCTGGGCGATGTGATTATGTCCACCTCGATCATCAGAACGATTATCGACCATCATGCCGGTGAACGTGTCTGGCTGTTAACATCTCCCGGATATGCCCATCTGTTTCTGGACTGGCCGGGTCTTGCTGTGCATGCCCTGCCGCGTAAAGGCTTACTGGCAATGATACAAACCCTGGTATGGATACGAAAAAATCGCTACGCGCGTATTTACGATTTACAATCCAGCGAGAGAACTGCCTTGATATGCCTGCTGTCCGGCGTTGCCGAGCGCGCGGGGAACCATCCGGGGCCAGCCTATACGCTGCATCCACCCACGCCCTATAACGGCAAATACCATGCCGTAGACCGTCTAAACGAGATCCTCGTCAGTGCCGATGTATTTCCTTGCCAGGCACCCCCTTTTTTACCCGTCAGTAACGAATCGAAATTACGTGTCTTCTCATGGCTGGCAGACACGGGACTTGCAGACAAATCATTTGTAATTATGCATGCCGGCGCCAGCGCCAAACATTCGCAAAAGCGCTGGCCCCGATTTCTGGAACTGGCCTTGCGACTCGAATCGCTCGGGCTAAAAACCTTGTGGCTCGGTGGCAAGGAAGACACGGCTATCAACATTGAACTAACGGCACGGACGGGTATCAACTCAACAGCCCAGTTCACCATCCAGGAAGAGGCTGAACTGGGTCGCCACGCCCGGTTTGCTGTTACCAATGATTCGGCACCGATGCATATACTTTCCTGTTCCGGCATCCCCGTGTTCGGTCTGTTTGGCCCGACTGACTGGCGGCGCAGTCATGCGGTGGGCCAAAACAACAATGTCATTGCGCTCGGCGGTGAGCTGCACGACACAACTTGCCCGTTTGTGTCACGAGACCTGGCCGATCTATCTGTCTCCCATGTGCTGGACAGGATTGCCCGTTCCGGACTACTGCCCGCATTACCATGAACAATAAACCGCTGATTATTGTCTCCACACAGTGTTTCCCTCCTGTCACTGGCGGCATCGAAAACCTGATGTACTCGTTATGTTACACACTGTCTGTCACCGGCAGACAGGTGTCTGTATATGCTGATCATGACACGGCGACTGAACGTGCCTTTGATTCGCAACAACCTTTTACTACAAAACGTTATGCCGGCATCAAACCCTGGAGGCGTCGAAAAAAGGCGCGGGATATTTACCACCGTAGCTCCGAAGAACAACAGCCGCCACCGGTTCTGATCACTGACAGTTGGAAAAGTCTCGAACATATAAACACAGTACATTTTGCCAGCGTTCTGTGTTTGGTACATGGCACTGAAATCCCACTGCACCCGGCCCCGGCCAAACGGGGACGTATACAGAAGGCCTTTTCAAGGGCCCGTTTTATCGTAACAAATTCAGAATACACAGCCAGCCGCCTCACCGAATATGTTAATGATCCAGAAAAGGTCAAAGTGATACTGCCGGGGATTTCTGAACCGCTCACTGATGATGCTGTTAATGCCCGTATCGCCTCGAGACTGGCCGACTACGATCCTGTGCTAATCACTCTGGCGCGACTGGAACAACGAAAAGGCCAGATGGAGGTGGTCCGATTGCTCCCTGAACTCGTACATCAATTTCCGCGATTGCTATATGTCATTGCCGGTGATGGCTCCTGTATGAACCTGCTCGAACAGGAGACCGCCCGGCTCGGTGTCCAGGAACACGTTGTGTTAACCGGCACTCTGGGTGATCCGGAAAAAGCTGCCTGGCTGCAAAACAGTACCCTGTTTATTATGCCTGGAAAAATTGTGGGTGCAGACGTAGAAGGATTCGGACTAGCCTATATTGAGGCGGCCCTGCACGGTATTCCAGCAATAGCCTCCAGCGCAGGGGGCGCGCCGGAAGCGGTATTACATGGACAAACAGGCCTGGTGGTCCCAGTAGATGACCGGGAAGGACTGCTGGAAGCAACTATGACACTGTTGCGCGACCGGCAGTACTGTCTTCAGCTCGGTAATAATGCGCGTATTCGTGCACACAACTTTCTCTGGAGACACAAATCTGCCGAGTATCTGCAGCTACTGGACTAAATCACTGATGCGCTTTACCGCTCTCATCAAACGTCGGTAATAATCATGACTATCTGTGGGCTGCTTATTCATGGCGTCAGTGGACTCGGGATGTATTTGTAGCGTGTCTGGAAGGGTAATATTCCCGGACCCAATCTGAACAGGATTTCGGAACTGTTATTTAATTTTGGTGTGTCGTCAACCCTGTGAAAACCGATCTGACCTTCTCCTCAACCTCACTGACAGAAATACTTGCTGCGATTCCGTCTGCGGCTTTGAGCCAGTGACTGTGTTTGCCCCAGGGCAAAACCCGCTCGGGCGTATCGTTACTAAACAATGTCAGTGTCGGCGTAGCAACGGCAGCTGCCACATGGCCCAACCCAGAGTCACTACCTACGAACAGTCTGGCGCGTTCCAGCACGGCTGCGGCCTGTAACAGGCTGGTTTTGCCTGCGAGATCAACATACGGCAACTGCAATCCCTTTGCGACAGCACCGGTCACGGCCGTTTCTGCAGGACCGCCATCCAGGATGACTGCAGTAAACAGGTCCGTTAAGGCATTCGCAAGTTGTACATAATTCTCCACAGGCCAGGCCTTCGTCTCCAGCGCCACCGCCGGTGCGAATTCCAGCCAGGGGCCGGCGGGCAAATCAGCAAGCGTCTGCCTGGCAAACTGTTTTTCTTCAGCAGACAACCATACTGTGGCGGCAGGCACCGGAGTTTCGCCATGGATACTATGGATAATGCCGATAAGTTGTTCTACAGCATGTGCTCCGTAGGGCTTTCTGCCCCACTTTGTAAACCGTGAGCAGCCGTGGCAAAGATAGGCAAGGCCATCAGTACGCAAATCAACTATCAAATCATATCTTGTCTTCCGGAGTTCCTTTAATAACTCAACGGAACCGCGCAGAAATTTTTTCTTGTCTTTCAACAAGATCCTGTTGCGATATGGACAATGTCGATAGAGGATTGCAGACCGGCGGTCCGCAACAATATCGATTTTTGCGTCTGGGAAATGCTGGTGCAGTGATTCAAGTACCGGGGTTGTCATAACTGCATCGCCCACACAACTAAGCGAAATAAATAATATTGATTCAATCGACTGCAGCGAACTGTACATTTTCAGCACTGATCGTCAGTATCGTTCAGAGGGATGTGCTTTGGTTCGCATACTAGTAATCCTTGTAGGATTTTTCCTCGCTCAGTGCTGAATCTACTTTCTCGTTTATCGTTTTCTTGATTCTTGCCCGGCGGTCGTTCGTAATATATACCGCCCGGGCCAGACGGACAAATTCACTGTCAAACTCACCTTTTGCTTCCTTCGCGCGGATATCATCTTCGATGTCCCATAACTGCTCATTCACCTGCCGAAGCTGTTCCTGCTCTGCACCTATACCTGAACCACAATATGCGGAACCGGCCCAGAGGGTCATCAGCGTTTCTATCTCGCGGTTGATATTGACCAGCTTTGCCGCTTCCTTGATCCTGTCCTGCTTGATTTGCAATATGCTCAGCTTGTCTAGAAACTCGCCAACGGATATTTCTGTTTTGATGCTCATCGTTGTCCTTATTACTTGCCTATACAAAACCTGGAAAAAATTTCACCCAGCAGATCGTCACTATGAAACTCGCCGGTGATACTACAGAGAGACTGTTGTGCCTTGCGTAACTCTTCGGCCAGCAGTTCCGCAGACCCTGCTGATCGAAACACAGCGATTCCTTCATGAACACTTGCCCTGGCAGCCTGTAGTAAAGTTATATGTCTTTGTCTTGCCAGGATGGCATCTTCACCGACCGGTGCCTGTCCAGCCGATTCTGAAAGTTGTTGTAGAAGTTGTTCCATCCCCACACCCGTGAGGGCCGAAATGTACACGTGGGGCACATTATCAATTATCTCTAGCCGGGGTTCGTGTCCATAACTGTCTATCTTGTTGTGTACTATAACCACCCTACTGTCTTGTGTTCCATTATTTCGGATCAGTCCCGGCATGTTTGTCTGCTCATCTTCCGTCATCAGCAGGATGATGTCTGCCTTTTCTATCTCGTCGCGTGACCTTTTAATTCCCTCTTGTTCGACCGGGTCGGCAGAGTCATGGATTCCTGCGGTATCGATTATCGTAACCGGCATGCCTTCGATCAGGACGGAGTCTTCTATCGTGTCCCGGGTAGTTCCTGCGATTGCAGAGACAATAGAGCGATTGGTCTGAACCAGGCGATTTAACAGGCTGGACTTGCCCACATTGGGTTTACCGATGATGGCCACCCGCACCCCTGCGCGCAATCTCCTTCCTGCCTCGGCCCGGATGATCAGGCTGTCGAGGGCGGTCTGGGCTGATTCCAGCTGAACCAGCAAATCCGGGTTAGCAAGAAAATCGAGCTCTTCCTCGGGGAAATCCAGGGCACTCTCAACAAATACACGCAGGGAAACCAGTTGATCAACCACTCTCTGGATATTTTCTGAAAACTCACCCTCCAGCGATCTGATGGCACTGCGTGCGGCGTGACTGGATGTGCTTTCGATCAAGTCGGCGATCGCCTCTGCCTGCACCAGGTCAATCCTGTCGTTCAGATAGGCCCTTTCTGAAAATTCACCCGGCCTTGCCAGGCGTGCGCCCTCTTGCAGTGCCGCTTGCAGTAAAAGTTGCAGGACAACGCGCCCGCCATGGGCCTGAAACTCAACTACATCTTCACCTGTAAATGAAGCGGGGGCCTTGAAATGGATCAATATGCCCTGATCGATGGTTCTTCCCTGCTGATCGCGAAAGGTACATACGTGTGCATAACGGGGAACGGGTTCAGACCCGGTTATTCCCCGGGCAATATCCAGACTTTTCTTGCCGGACAGCCTGACTATACCAATACCGCCATTGCCGGTCGGTGTTGCTATCGCTGCAATCGTGTCCTGCCGATCAGACATATACCGGCAAGTTACCTGCGATTGCTGCCGATGCCAGCACGCTCCAGGTTCCGGGTTATCATCCATTGCTGAATGATGGATAGTGTATTGTTCGCTACCCAGTAGAGAACCAGGCCGGACGGGAAAAACCCGAAAAAGATCGTGAACGCAAACGGCATGATCATCATTACCTTTGCCTGGACAGGATCTATCGGTGCTGGATTCAGTTTCTGTTGCACAAACATGGTTACGCCCATTATCAGTGGCAGAACCCAGAAGGGATCCGGTGTAGACAAGTCATGTAACCACAAAATAAAAGGTGCCTGCCGCAATTCTACGCTTTCGAGAAGCGCCCAGTACAGTGCGATAAAAACCGGTATCTGGATCAGGATAGGGAAACACCCGCCCAACGGATTAATCTTTTCTTCCTTGTAAATCTGCATCATGGCCTGATTCAACTTGGCCTTGTCGTCCTTGTATCGATCCCGCAAGGCAACCAGTCTGGGCTGTACCCGTCGCATGTTCGCCATCGAGCGATATCCAGCGGCAGACAGTTTGTAAAAAAGTAACTTGAGGAAGAGCGTAATCAGGATAATCGACCAGCCCCAGTTGCCGGTGTATTCATGGACCTTGCTCAAACTCCAGAACAGTGGTTTTGCCAGAAACCAGAGCTTGCCATAATCAACAGTGAGATCCAGGCCGGTTGCGATTTGCTCAAGCTGTCTCTGGTCCTTAGGTCCCAGATACATTAACTCAACAATTTCTTTTTGTTCTCCTGGCAATATCTCGATCACTGGCGTCAAGGCGCCAGCTGCAAATAGGTTATTTCCGAGATCCCGGGTGTAATAGTGATACGTTCCGGCCTTGTCGGTCGGAATCAGCGCGACCAGAAAATAATGCTGAATCATGGCTATCCAGCCATCCGCAACATCACGCGTCAGCGTTTTTTCGGTGATATTCTTGAACGGAATTTTTTCATAGCGGTTTTCTGGCCCCGAAATGACAGCGCCCGTATAAGTATAGATCAGGCGCATTCCTCCATCATCTGGCGCGTTTCGTTTAAACTGGCTGTATGCTCTGCCGGACCAGACTTCACTGCTGTTGTTGTTAATGTTGTAACGAACCTTAATCTCATGACTGCCCCGCTCAAACACGTATGTCTTTGTAACGGAGACTCCTCCCTGTGACCAGGTAAAATCAACCAATAACCCCGCTGCGTCCGGGGACATTTCATAAGCTTGCTGTCTGGTCTGGAATCCGGCTTCATGTGTAGGTGCCGGCTGTTTGCTTAACAACCCTCCCTGAACCACATGCGTAAGGCTCTCGGTTTGATCCATTAACACAAACGGGTCATCCGGTTTGTCCAGACCGGTTGGATAGTCCAGTAACGCCGCATGATTAATTCCTGCGCCTTGTGGGTCTATTCTGATATCAAATATGTCCGTCCTGATTTCAACAGACTCTTGCGCAGATCTGTTTTGTTCTGTTGTTGATACGGCAGGAACACCGGAGATACCTGCGCCTGCAAGTGATTGCGGAATTTCATTATTGTCTGTTTTGGTCGTTGCTGTTTCATTGACCACGACCTGGTTGCTGCCTGTAGCGGCGGCACCATAAGTCGTTTCCCAGCTGGTCCAGAGTTTCATTGAGACCATGGCAAAGCTGATAATCAATACTATTCTGATGGAATCCATATTTTTCCTTGCGCTTAGGGCACCGGGTCATATCCACCGGGAGCAAATGGATGGCAGCGGCATAGCCTCGTCATACC
This sequence comes from Klebsiella pneumoniae, assembly GCA_945870865.1. GTDB lineage: Bacteria > Pseudomonadota > Gammaproteobacteria > Eutrophobiales > Eutrophobiaceae > Eutrophobius. The sequence goes on along the minus strand of CAMBTO010000026.1, from coordinate 21,838 downwards.
AAAAAAAACGCCCCTGGCTGCGCCATGTTTTTCTATTGCTTCCTGTGTATAAGCTGAACAACTGGGGAAAAACCGGCATCGTGGCCCCAGCATGGGGCTGATGCAGTATGAATAGAAGCTGATCAGCATCAAGAGAAGTTTTTGCACACGGAAACCTTTCTCCAATGTAACTTCAGCGAGTCACGCAGGGCCCGCCTGTCAGACAAATCTATTTTTTTTTGTGGCAGAACCACCAGATCCAACCCCGCCAGTATATTTGCATTCGTTCGAAAGCTTTCTCGCACCAGCCTTTTTACGATGTTACGGGACACTGCTTTTCTCAGATTTTCCTTTGATACAGCAAGGCCAAGTCGTGAATGCGGCAGGCCGTTTTCGCTGGCTAGAACGAGAAACAGGTTGTCCGACGAGCGTGATCTGGTTTTAAAGACTCTTTGGAATTCGGAGGGTCTGCTCAACCGCTGATGCTTCTGAAAATGTGCTGTATCAGCAGCCACATTTTCAGGCAGCCAGGCGTTTGCGGCCCTTCGCTCTCCTAGACTTGATGATTTGACGTCCTGCACGTGTGCGCATGCGCAGACGGAATCCATGGCGTCTCTTTCGTATTAGCTTGCTTGGTTGATATGTACGCTTCATTACCGGAACCTGACTCTATAAGTTAACAACTGGGATAAATGACCCGCCATATTACTTTCCCTTCCTTTGAAAAGTCAATTTTATATCGGTTCTTTCTTTCAGTGATCGTTTGTGGATATAGCAATCAAACAAGTATACACTTTTGCTTATCTTCTCCGTTTTTATTGTTTTTTCTCTTTGGGAGCTCACAAGTTTGGCAATGTCTGTCTGGGAATCCTGTCTGGAAAGGCTTGAGGGCGAGCTTACACCGCAACAATTCAACACATGGATCCGCCCACTCCAGGCAATCGAAGAAGACAATAATATCCGTTTGCTCGCACCAAATCGCTTTGTCCTGGACTGGATAAACGAAAAATATCTGGTGCGGATTAATACGTTGGTAGAAAAAATCCGCAACGGTGACCGCTGTAATCTGGTGGTTGAGGTCGGCAGTAACAGCAAGCAAGAAGCAAGCAACCCGCAACGCGTGATCAAGACAGAATCCGTCCCCGCACCTAAACGCTATTCGAACTATCTGAATTCCAATTTCACGTTTGCTTCTTTTGTCGAAGGAAAATCAAACCAGCTTGCACGTGCAGCATCAATGCAGACCGCTGAAAATCCGGGGGTTTCCTATAATCCGTTATTTCTTTACGGTGGTGTTGGGCTCGGCAAGACACACCTGATGCACGCAATCGGCCACGCCATTCTTGAACAAAAGCCAACTGCAAATATTGCCTATCTTCACTCGGAGCGTTTTGTTGCAGATATGGTTCGCGCTTTGCAACATAATGCCATCAATGAATTCAAGCGCTATTACCGCTCACTAGATGCCCTATTGATCGATGATATCCAGTTTTTTGCGGGAAAAGAGCGCTCCCAGGAAGAATTCTTCCATACGTTTAATGCTTTACTGGAGGGTCAGCATCAAATTGTGTTGACCTGTGATAGATACCCGAAAGAGGTAAAGGGGTTAGAAGAGCGATTGAAATCTCGCTTTGGCTGGGGACTCACTGTTTCAATTGAGCCCCCGGAACTGGAAACCCGTGTCGCAATTATCAACAAAAAGGCTGAACAAACAAAAACTTACCTGCCAAGTGATGTCTCGTTTTTTATTGCAAAACGGTTTCGTTCAAATGTCAGAGAGCTTGAAGGGGCGCTGAATCGGGTTGTCGCAAATTCAAACCTGACAGGCCAAGCCATCACTCTTGAATTCACGCAAAATGCCTTGAAGGACCTGCTGCTACTGCAGGATAAACAAATAACTTTGGAAAACATTAAAAAAACAACCGCAGAATATTATAAAATACGTGTTTCTGACCTGCTCTCAAAGCGCCGTAGCCGGTCGGTTACCAGACCCAGACAGATTGCGATGTCTTTGGCAAAAGAGTTCACGAATCACAGTCTCCCGGAAATCGGCGATGCTTTCGGGGGGAGAGATCATACAACTGTCTTGCATGCCTGCCGCAAGGTTGCCGATCTGCGAAAAGAAGAAACAAGGATAGAGGAAGATTATAAAAATTTGGCCAATTTACTCAACAATTAAACTGTGGATAAAAATGTTTATCTTGGTTTTTTTTTACTCACTTTTTTTTATCCACAAGCCAGGCTTTTGTTATCAACAGGCAAGGTAAAGGTTTTTTTTAAGTAACGCATTGAGTTAATTAAAAAATTTATATATACACATAACTTTTGTACTAATAATAAATACAATATGAGTATTTTATGGAACTAATTATAGAAAGAAGCAAGTTACTTCCGATTCTTCAGATCGTGATCGGTGTCGTTGAAAGAAGGCAACCACTACCCATACTTGCCAATATTCTTTTTTCTGCAAGTGGAGACTTACTTAGGATTACAGCATCAGATATGGAGGTTGAACTTGTTTCTTCCATAAAGCTGGAAAGTCCGGGAAAAGTAGAGATCACACTTCCTGCAAGAAAGCTGCTGGATATCTGTCGTGCCCTGCCCGAAGACGCCACGATCAGGATTAAGACGGCAGGCGACAAGGTCCAGATACTGTCAGGAAAAAGCCGGTTTACTCTTTCAACATTACCATCGCATGAGTATCCCATAATCGATATGCAGGAGCCGGCCGCAGAATTTACGATTACGCAGGAAGCTCTGAAGGACTTGCTAGAGAAGACAGCATTTTCTATGGCTCAACAAGATGTTCGTTATTATCTGAATGGTTTGCTACTCGAACTAACCCTGACAGGAATCCGTGCAGTGGCAACAGACGGTCATCGTCTTGCCTTACGGGAACTGGAAATTCCGATGCAAATCAAAGAAAAGCTGCAGATAATCGTTCCAAGGAAAGGTGTTGTCGAATTGATTAAACACCTTGAAAACAAGGATGAGAAAATCACCGTACAGATAACTGGAAACCACATGCGAGTGATGTTTGCAGATCTGGTTTTCACCAGCAAATTGATTGATGGCAAGTTCCCTGATTATGACCGGGTTGTTCCAGAAATCGGGGATGCATTTGTTCTTGCAGATCGGGAGCTTTTAAAACAAAGCCTTACCAGGGCATCGATACTTTCCAACGAGAAGTACCGTGGTATCAGGATACTGCTTGAAAAGAACAAATTGCGCGCGTTGGCACATAATCCGGAGCAGGAAGAGGCGGAAGAAGAGGTTGAAATTCAGTATGACGGAGCGGAAATGGAAATCGGGTTTAATGTTTCCTACCTGTTGGATGCCTTGGCGATAATAAAAACAGAAAAGGTCAGGATTTCAGTAAAAGATCCTAATAGCAGTTGTTTACTTTTGCCCGCAGAAGACAATAAGTGTAAATACGTTGTGATGCCAATGAGGTTGTAGTTGTAACCTATGTATCTGGAATCGCTGCAGATCAGGCAGGTTAGGAACCTGCACGCGATCCAGTTTTCACCGGGCCATAGGCTAAACTTCCTGACGGGAAAAAATGCCAGTGGCAAGACCGCGATACTAGAAGCCATTTTTTTGCTCTCGCGGGGCAAATCATTCAGAAGTCCACGAATTCAGGAAATAATCCAGCATAAGCAAAAATCCTTACTGGTAGCAGCAAGGCTGAATAACGAACAACAGGGTTCCATCCAAACAGGCCTGGAGAAGGGCAATGGCGAAACCACAATCCGGTATAACGGCTGTAAGATCACCACAATATCCGAACAGACAAGGTCCATACCAATTGTTCTGGTCACCCAGGATAGCCATTTGTTGATAACTGGCGGCCCAAAAGAGAGAAGACGCTGGCTAGATTGGGCAATGTTTCACGTGGAACATGACTATCTCGAGCAATGGAAGGTTTATATGAAGGCCTTGAGACATCGGAATGTCATGTTAAAAAAAGGCGAAAACAAGCGAGAATTATATCGAGCCTGGGAACAAGGAATGATAGAATCCGGGCTGTATTTGTTGAATACGAGGCAGTTGTATTTGGATCGTTTAAATGAAGTATTTAGCGGCTTCGTAGGACCAGTGTTTCAGGGGGAAATAACGGTCAGTCTGTCATCCGGCTGGCCTGGCGCCGCACAGGAACAGGATGTATTTGTGTCCGGCTGGAAAAGCGATCTGAAAATGGGATACACCAGAAATGGCTCCCACAATATTGATATTATGTTCTCCATGGAAAAAGCCCCGCTAGCAAATGTTTTTTCCAGAGGACAGATCAAGCTGTACATGTGTCTGTTAGCGTTAGCACAGGCAAAAATCCAGACAGACTGGACAGGTGTAGCGCCAGTAATACTGATAGATGATTATGTGGCCGAGCTCGATTTTGACGCTTGTGAGTATTTACTAAATCTACTGGCTGAGAGTCAGTTTCAGGTTTTTTTAACCAGCACAGAAGAGAAAAAAAACATAAAAAACAATGGCTTGTGTTCTTCGTTTCACGTGGAACAAGGCTCCGTACGGTCAATTTAATCGTATAAAACAGAAAACAGCGTACCTAGAGAATACCTATGGATGAGAAAAAACCGGCATACGACTCAAAGAATATCAAGGTTCTGAAAGGACTGGATGCGGTCAGAAAGCGGCCGGGGATGTATATTGGTGATACCGATGACGGCACCGGCTTGCATCATATGGTGTTCGAGGTGGTGGATAACAGTATTGATGAATCACTGGCGGGCTATTGCACGGAGATCTCTGTGGTGCTGAATACGGATAATTCAGTGACTGTTGTTGATAATGGCCGTGGCATACCCGTCGATATGCACGAAGAGGAAGGCCGATCTGCAGCGGAGGTCATCATGACGGTGTTGCATGCCGGCGGGAAGTTTGATGATAATTCATATAAGGTTTCAGGTGGGCTGCACGGTGTGGGCGTGTCCGTCGTTAATGCCCTGTCCAAGCTATTATTGTTGACGATACACAGAGACGGTTATTCCCATAAGCAGGAATACCGTGATGGGGCGCCTGTTGATAGCCTGCAACGTGTTGGCTCCTCTGATCAGACGGGTACAGAAATACGTTTTTTGCCGAGTGAACAGGTGTTTGCGGATATCGAGTTCCATTACGATATCCTCGCGAAAAGACTGCGGGAATTGTCCTTTCTTAACTCTGGCGTGCGTATCAGGTTAACTGATGAGCGCGACGGAAAGACTGATGTTTTCGAATATAAGGGCGGTATAAGTGCATTTGTGCAACATTTGAACCGCAATAAGGTTCCACAGCATCAGACTGTAATCGATATAAATACCGAGAGAGAAGGGATTGTTGTTCAGCTCGCGATGCAATGGAATGACTCCTATCAGGAAAGTATTTTTTGTTATACCAATAATATTCCGCAAAAAGATGGCGGCACACATCTGGCTGGTTTCAGAAGCGGCCTGACCCGGACACTGAACAACTATATTGAGGCAGAGGGTTTTGCAGCACGTGCGAAGGTGCAGGTTACTGGTGACGATGTCAGGGAAGGGTTGACTGCAGTTTTGTCTATCAAGGTGCCAGACCCGAAGTTTTCCTCCCAGACCAAGGAAAAGCTGGTTTCAAGTGAGGTGCGGCCTGTTGTTGAATCTTCGGTTTCGGAGAAGCTGCAGACATTCCTGGCAGAGCACCCTGCCGAAGCCAGAATCATCTGTGAAAAGATTGTAGACGCCGCCAGGGCGCGCGAAGCAGCCAGAAAGGCGCGTGAGTTGACGCGCAGAAAGACGGCACTTGATATCGCTGGCCTGCCTGGAAAACTGGCCGATTGTCAGGAGAAAGATCCGGCTAAATCAGAGCTGTTTCTGGTTGAGGGCGATTCTGCCGGGGGCTCTGCCAAGCAGGGTCGTGACCGTAGGAACCAGGCCATCTTGCCATTAAAAGGCAAGATTTTGAATGTCGAGAAGGCACGTTTTGACAAGATGTTGTCTTCCGCAGAGGTCGGTACGTTGATAATCGCGCTGGGTTGTGGAATCGGGCGGGACGAGTTTGATATCGGAAAATTAAGGTATCACCGGATAATTATAATGACAGATGCGGATGTGGATGGCTCTCACATCCGGACATTGTTACTGACCTTTTTCTACAGGCAGATGCCATCGCTGATTACCGGTGGGCATATCTATATAGCCCAGCCGCCTCTCTATAAATTGAAGCGTGGTAAACATGAACGCTACCTCAAGGACGATGTCGAGCGTGAGGCGTATCAGATTGAAATGGCGCTAAATAGCGTACAAATCCGTATCGATAACACCTCAACTGCGTTGACAGAAGAACAGCTGAAGCACGCTGCAGATCAGTATTTAACGATGAACCGTGAACGCACAAGACTTGAGAAAAGATACAATCCCGAAATACTGAATGCGATCAGGACGTTACCTCTTTTAAATGAGGCTGATTTTACAAACAAAACTTTTTTACAAACCTGGATAACCCGCCTTTCAGGGCAGTTAACAGCGGCAAAAGCGGATGGCGCAAAATATATCACAGAGCTATACGATATCGGCGCCAAAGAGCATGGTTTGAAAGTAACTATTAACTTACACGGGTCGGAAGCCATCAATATCTTTACGCCGGACTTTTTCCGTTCACGAGAATACGTTCGATTTACCGCGCTGGAGAACAGTCATAAAATAACAATTAAAGGCACAATCCAGCGTGGAGAAAAAATGGTAGAAGTAAGCTCCATGAAGGAGGGGTTCGACTGGTTGCTCGTTGAGGTTGCACAGGGGCTGCATTTACAACGTTATAAAGGTCTGGGAGAAATGAATCCGGATCAACTCTGGGAAACAACGATGGACAGCAAGACTCGCAGGATGTTACAGGTCAGGGTAGAGGATGCTGTTGCTGCCGATGAGATTTTTACGACACTGATGGGTGATCAGGTTGAGCCACGGCGCGAGTTTATCGAGAAGAATGCCCGTTCCGTAGAAAATCTGGACACCTGAAATCTTGTCCGCGCGAGCCAGTGCCCAGTACTGAATTTCTTCAACGCCAGCATTATGGAACAGACGGGCAAGCTCATTCATAGTTGAACAGGATGTGATGATGTCATCGACAATCGCAAGCGACTTATAGCTACATTGTTTTACCATCCAGAACGCACCCTCAATATTATCCCGGCGTTGTTCTGCTTCCAAGTCTTACATAGGCAGCGTATTTCTGGTTCTGATTACGAGATCCGCATCAGTAAATATTGGCAGCAACCTGGAAAGCACACGACAAATCTGTTGAGGCTGGTTAAAACCACGAGCATAGAGTCTGTGAGGATGTGGCGGAACCGCCACCATAACCTTTGGCAACGTGGCGGATAGTGACTGTATTCGGGCAGACAGTATTTTTGCCAAAGAAGATACCAGCCTGAGTCGTTGTTTATATTTGAATTGATTGATTAGGACATCAAGAGGATAGCTGTAGTTGAACGCCGTTATCACCTTCTGCCCTGGCAGATGACCGCTCTGACACTTGCCACAAAATTCTGAATCCACCGGCAGGGACCGACCACAGGTCGCGCAACATTGTTTGATGCGTGGAAGATCCGCCAGACAATCATCGCAAAGACTCCCTGCTAATACCGCCCTGACACCACAAAGGTCACAGACCGTAGGGTAGTAAACCCAATGAAATAATTCTTTTTTCACTTGTAAACTTCGCAATCACATTTTCAGTTGACAGCCGAAATACGGCCACTATGATCGGAATATCGATCGTTGAGCCAGGAAAACATACTATGTCTGCCTTGAAACAACCATACCCTGATTTGTATAAAAATACTGAAATCCGAAACGACTGGACATTGGAACAAGCGCTGTCGCTTTTTGAATTGCCCATGAATGACTTGCTACACAAGGCGCACACCTTGCATAGACGGTATTTTAATCCTAACGAAGTACAGTTAAGCACCTTGCTGAATATCAAGTCTGGTGGCTGTCCGGAGGATTGTGCCTACTGTCCGCAAAGCGTCAGGTTTGATACGCAGTTAGAGGCCACACCTTTAATGGAAGTCGATGCTGTTCTTGCATCGGCCCGGACGGCACGGGAGAACGGTGCCTCTCGTTTTTGCATGGGCGCTGCCTGGCGTTCCCCGAAAGAACGCGACTTCTGTAAGGTGCTAGATATGGTGACTGCTATAAAATCACTGGGCATGGAGTCTTGTGCAACGCTGGGTATGCTCACACAAGATCAGGCGACGCGTCTGAAACAGGCTGGGCTGGATTACTACAATCATAACCTTGATACCTCTCCCGATTTTTACAAATCTATTATCAGCACCAGGGACTATGAAGACAGATTAACAACTTTATCCCATGTCCGGGAAGCAGGCTTGAGTGTCTGTTGTGGCGGTATTATTGGTATGGGTGAGAGTACTGAGGATCGCGCAGGATTACTGCTCACGCTCGCGAACATGGAAAAGCATCCTGAAAGCGTTCCGGTAAACATGCTGGTTCGGGTTGAAGGCACGCCTCTTGGAGGGGTTGAGCCTGTTATACCGCTTGAAATAGTCAGGACCATCGCCGTTGCAAGGGTAATGATGCCAGCCTCCTGGTTGAGGCTATCCGCCGGTCGCAATGAGATGACAGAGGAGCTGCAGACACTTTGTTTTTATGCCGGCGCCAACTCCGTATTTTTTGGTGAAAAACTGCTTACAACAGACAACCCTGAACAGGGAAGGGACCTGGATCTGTTCAGACGCCTGGGCCTGAGCCTCAAGGCCTGAAATTTCCCTGCTGTGAAACAGGTGGCAGAAATTGTTTCTGAACCACAGCAGCGGGTCGTCAATACAGCATTATTAAAAGATCAGGGCCTGCTGCGTAAGGAAAGGATAATTCAGCAGCGTAACGGTGTAGAAGTTTGTATCAACGGCAAGTGGCTGGTCAATTTTTGCAGTAACGATTATCTTGGATTGTCAACGCACCCGCGCATAAAAGAATCAATGGTAAACGCAGTTCACCACTATGGCGCTGGCAGCTCTGCCTCTCCGCTGGTATGTGGTAAATCCGGGGTACATGAAGACCTTGAATATAAACTGGCCAGAATCACCGGCAGGGATCGCGCATTGTTACTTTCCTGCGGTTATATGGCGAATCTTGCCATCCAGTCAGCGTTGGTCAGGGGACGTAATGCCCTGGTTGTGGAAGACAGACTCTGTCACGCCTCTATTGTTGATGCGGCAATGATTTCCCGGGGTAAGTTCAAACGTTACAAACATGCCAGCCCAGAAGCGCTCGAAAAAATATTAATTGAAAACTGCGGGCAGCCGACAATGGTATTGACAGAGTCTGTCTTCAGTATGGATGGTGATTTAGCACCCTTACCGGAATTAGCTGCGCTTTGTGGCCGGCACAAGGCCTGTATGGTAGTTGATGATGCACATGGGTTTGGAGTATTAGGAAAACAGGGGCTGGGAGGTGCCGAATATTTTTCGCTGGATCAGAATGCTGTGCCTTTGATAATGGCAACCTTTGGCAAGGCACTGGGAGTGTATGGCGCGTTTGTAGCCGGGCCAGATCATTTAATTGAGGCCATGGTGCAGCGTGCCCGACCATATATTTATTCTACTGCCTTGCCCGTCCCCGTTGTTGCGGCGGCAAGCACGGCGCTGGATGTGCTGATGCAGGATCCACAACCAAGAGAGCACTTGCACCAACTGATGAAACACTTTCATAGTGGCGTTAGAGGTATGGGGCTGGATTTGCCCGCACCGATGTCACCGATTTTTCCCGTAATTATTGGTGATGCCCGACGTACAGTTGAAATCAGCCAGATGCTGGAAGCTGAAGGCGTGTTTGTAAGTGCAATAAGACCGCCAACAGTCCCACGCGATACATCAAGACTGAGAATTACCCTTACTGCAGCCCATACCCTAAACCAGGTGGATCACTTGCTCGAAGTGCTGGCCAAGTGTCTGAAGCGGATCGGCATGAAAGCGGAGGCTGAAAAATGACAGCGGAATCTTTTCATCCGGCACTCGACAAGATCGGCGTCAGGAGAAGCTTTAATACGTCGACTGAAACATACGACCGTGCTTCAGCCTTGCAAAAGTACGCTGGCAAGCAGTTGCTCGAACGCCTGGAGATGATGAAAACAAAACCGTTACGCATACTCGACCTGGGATCCGGCACTGGCCTGTTTTCTCGTGAACTTGCCAGAATGTATGCTCGTGCCAGGATAATTCAGCTTGATATTGCTGACAGGATGTTAATGACATCACGTCGACATGACCCACGGTTTTTTTCCAGACATTCATATGTTTGTGCGGACGGTGAACACCTGCCGCTTGCGCCGGCGGCAATAGATCTGGTTTATTCAAATCTGATGCTCCAGTGGAGTCAGGACCCCGATCGTCTATTCAGGGAGTTGTCTGTCGCGCTCAGGCCGGAAGGCTTGCTGGTGTTTGCAACTCTGGGACCCGATACGCTGAGGGAATTGAGGGACAGTTGGGCTGCAGTTGATGATCAGATCCACGTACATACATTTATAGACATGCATGATCTCGGTGATGCGTTAATTCGTGCGGGATTCTCGGATCCAGTCATGGAGGTTGAAATGGTAACACTTTCTTACAGCAACCTGTCCGCACTGGTAAATGACCTGAAAGGTCTGGGTGCAAGTAATATAAATCGGGACAGGCGTCGTACATTAACGGGCAAAAGTAGATATCTGCAGATGGAAGCCGAGTACGAGAAACGGCGGAACAATGGAATGTTGCCGGCAAGCCACGAACTGATCTATGGACATGCTTGGCTTGCTGATCATGCAGGGCGGGTACACCACGCGGAAAGCGGTCAGGTCAGCATATCGCTCGAACAGATCAGACAGCTACTTAAAAAACCAATAGTCTAGGACGTGAGAAAAGGGGAACCACAAGGTTATTTTATTACAGGGACTGATACTGGGTCCGGCAAGACAGTAGCGAGTGTAGTTTTGTTGCAGGCACTTAAAAATAACGGTCGTAAGGTTTGTGGGATGAAACCTGTTGCAAGCGGGTGTTTGAAGATGAATGACAGTCTAGTATCAGATGATGCCGTGCAACTGATGAAACACAGCAGTATACGTCTTGCGTACGAACTGGTTAACCCCGTAGCGCTGCAGACCCCCTGCTCTCCCAATATTGCTGCTGAGCTCGAAGGGCTCCCTGTGGATATCGAGAAAATTGTGCTTGCCTATAAAGAGATAAGCAGGCAAGCCAATATTATTATAGTTGAGGGTGTCGGGGGCTGGTTTACCCCGGTGTTCGGAACGATGGGAATGGAGGCGCTGGTAACACGCCTGCAATTATCGGTGATACTTGTTGTTGGCCTGCGTTTGGGTTGTATCAATCATGCCTTGCTTACAGCTGCCGCCATACGTGTCTGCGGAAGCAACCTTGTTGGATGGATCGCAAATCATGTTGACCCGGATTTCCTTTATGGTGAACAGACTGTTTCATGTTTGAGCGATACCCTCAACTGTAAACTACTTGGGGAGATTCCATTTAAGGTATTACTGAATGAACCTTCATGTGCAACTTCTTGTCTAGATATTATGAGACTTGAGCGCCCGTAAATTAACAGTGAATTTATACTCGTCAGCCTTGCATCCATGGCACAATGTAGGCATATTGGCACGCTTGAGTTTGATGGAAAAAAGTGATTGTTTTCGATCAGACAAGGTTGAATCTTGTGCAGCAAATTTTGAATATTAACCGGATAAAAAGCGGGCCGGAAAACTGACCAGCCAATAGTATGAATCAGGAAAGAATTTTTGGTGAATTTTTGCCCGTTTGTAGATATAAAGATCTTTGTTGAAAGTCGGGAAATTAATAACGTCTTCTGTTAGAAATAGTTTCTATAGAAGAGATCAATCAATTTGTTGCAGGCTCGCCGAACCGCTTAGCTGGATCGTAAATTTGTTAAGGTTGAGGAAAACTGCATGTCAGTATCAAAAATAGAAAAGCCTGCGCTTTCAGTACCTACATTATTATTAGCTCTTACGCCGCTTACCGCTAAAGCAGAGTATGGACTGAATTTGACAGAGGGGGTTACCTCTATCAGTAAAGAGATATACGACTTGCATATGCTCACTTTATGGATGGTTACCTGTATTGGCATCCTGGTGTTTGGTGTGATGATATGGTCGATAATCAATCATCGCAGATCAAAAGGTGCCAAAGCCGCCCAATTTCACCATAGCTCGAAATGGGAAGCCATATGGACCATCATCCCCATTCTAATACTTCTCGCATTCGCAGCGCCTTCTACACGTACTTTAATAATGATGGAAGATTCCGGTGAGCCTGATATGACTATCAAGGTTACCGGTTATCAATGGAAGTGGCATTATGATTATCTGGATGATGGCATTTCATTTTTCAGCTCTTTGGCGCAAGAACATAACGAGGCCCGCCAGAAAGGATCAGATGTTGATGTAAGCCAGATAGCGAATTACCTGCGGGAAGTTGATAATCCGGTCGTAGTACCAATCAACAAGAAGATCAGGCTGCTGTTAACAGCCAATGATGTAATACATGCCTGGTGGGTGCCCGCACTTGGCTGGAAGCGTGATGCTATCCCCGGATTTGTAAACGTCAACTGGACCCTTTTGACTGAGCCTGGCATCTATCGTGGCCAGTGCGCGGAGCTTTGCGGAAAGGATCATGGGTTTATGCCTATCGTCGTCAAGGCCGTTACCGAGCCAGAGTACAGGGAATGGGTGGAGCTGAAGAAAGAGGAGCAGGCACTCGCTGCATCTGGTGTGAACAGGGAGTGGACCATGGCAGAGTTAATGGAGCGCGGTGAGCAGGTTTATAAGTCTTCCTGTGTGAGCTGCCATCAAGCCAATGGCGAAGGACTGCCACCAACATTTCCTGCGCTTACCGGAAGCGCCATTGCTGTTGGCCCTGCAGAAAATCATATAGATATAGTATTGAAGGGCTCTCCTGGTACACCGATGCCGTCATTCGAGGCTCAGCTGAATGCAGCAGACATCGCTGCCGTTGTTACCTATGAGCGTAATGCACTGGGCAATAGCGTCGGTGACATGGTGCAGCCGGCACAGGTATTGTCGAGACAATAAGCGGCACGTCCGGACAGAAACGGAATATTGAGGACTAATTAAAATGAGTGAAGCTGTAATGCATGATGTTCATCATGACGATCACCACCCTACTGGCCTGAAGCGCTGGATATTTACGACAAACCACAAGGACATCGGCACCTTGTATCTGTGCTTCTCGTTACTGATGTTTTTCGTCGGCGGCGCGATGGCGCTGGTGATACGGGCAGAACTGATGGCACCCGGCCTGCAGTACGTAGAACCACAGTTCTATAATTCGATGACCACAATGCATGCCTTGATCATGGTTTTCGGTGTGGTAATGCCAGGTACCGTCGGTTTCGCTAACTGGTTGTTGCCAATGATGATTGGTGCGCCTGACATGGCCTTGCCGCGTATGAACAACTGGAGTTTCTGGATACTCCCGTTCGCCTTTACATTATTATTGATGACATTGTTTCTTCCGGGCGGCGGACCTGCGGGTGGCTGGACCATGTATCCGCCATTGATGTTGCAAACAGAAATGGCGTTTCCTTTTGTTATCTTTGCAATCCATTTTATGGGCGTTTCGTCAATCATGGGCGCAATTAATATAATTGCCACCGTGCTCAATATGCGTGCCCCGGGGATGAAGCTGATGAAAATGCCCTTGTTCGTATGGACATGGCTGATCACGGCGTTCCTGTTGGTGGCCTCAATCCCTGTTCTTGCCGGTGCTGTGACCATGCTGTTAACAGACAAGTTTTTTGGCACCAGTTTTTTTGATGCTGCAGGCGGTGGCGACCCGGTTCTGTTCCAGCACGTATTCTGGTTTTTTGGACACCCTGAGGTTTATATCCTGATACTCCCGGCTTTCGGAATCGTATCTCAGATAATTCCGACCTTCGCGAGGAAGCCACTGTTTGGGTATGCCTCTATGGTTTACGCCACGTGCTCGATTGCGTTCCTGTCATTTCTGGTATGGGCACATCATATGTTCACCGTCGGAATGCCGCTGGCCGCAGAATTGTTCTTCATGTATGCAACAATGTCGATTGCAGTACCGACCGGCATAAAGATTTTTAACTGGGTTGCAACCATGTGGCGCGGTGAAATGACATTTGAAACACCCATGTTATTTGCTCTCGCTTTTGTCATACTGTTTACGATTGGTGGTTTCTCAGGTCTTATGCTCGGTATCGCACCGGTAGATTTTCAGTACCATGATACCTATTTTGTTGTGGCCCACTTCCATTATGTCCTCGTAACCGGAGCAGTCTTTGCGATGATGGCGGGTGTCTATTACTGGTTACCGAAGTGGACAGGCCATATGTATGATGAGAAACTCGGCAAGCTGCATTTCTGGCTGTCCGTAATCTCTGTAAACGTTTTGTTTTTCCCTCAGCATTTTCTCGGTCTCGCAGGAATGCCAAGACGTATACCGGACTATTCAACCCAGTTTGCTGACTGGAACGCGATTTCAAGCCTCGGTGGATTTATTTTCGGATTCAGTCAGCTGATATTGCTCTGGGTAGTAATAAAATGTGTGAAGGGAGGCACGAAGGCCAGCGCCCAGGTATGGGAAGGTGCGCGCGGTCTTGAATGGACACTGTCATCGCCGCCGCCGTATCACAGTTTTGCCACCCCACCAGTGATTTTGGATGACGTGGCGCACTCCTGATGCCTGCGATGATTAAAAACGGGAACAATTCGGATGAGTTGTCGACCAGAAACAAAAGACTGGCCACAATACTTGGTGTGCTCGCTGTTTCGATTTATAGTGGTTATATAATTACATTTTATTTCCTGAAATGAATGCTGACAAAAACAGATCAACTGTAGTCACTCTGGTGATGGTTTCGATTGCCATGTTCGGTTTCGGCTATGCTCTGGTGCCTCTGTACGATGTCTTTTGTGACCTTACAGGCCTCAATGGCAAGACGGGGGAAATCACCGTGTCCGAGGCGAGTACACTTACTGTAGATACCAGCAGGCTTATTACAGTTGAGTTTGATACCAACGTCAGCAGCAAATTGCCCTGGGAATTCAGTGCCGAAAAAAGAACGATGAAGGTACATCCTGGCAAAGTGAACGAGGCGATTTTTTATGCGACCAATCTTGCTGACCATCAGACCACCGGTCAGGCCGTTCCGAGTGTCGCCCCGGCCAAGGCCTCATTGTATTTCAACAAGACAGAATGCTTCTGTTTCTCGCAACAGATACTATCTTCAGGGGAAAGCAAGCAAATGCCGGTGAGATTTGTAATCGACGCAGCCTTGCCTGAATCTATAGAGCTTTTAACACTGTCATATACGTTTTTTGCTGCGCCGGAGTCTGTGGTACAGGGGCCGGCGGCTGTTACAGATAATCCAAGTTACTGAAAACTAGAATGGATAATCACATGTCACACACTGAAAACTCCTATTATTTACCAGACCCGAGTCATTGGCCGATTACCGGTTCCATTGGTTTGTTTACTATATTCGTTGGCGCTGCAATCTGGTTAAATGGCTCAGGTGTTGGCCCTTTTGTTTTGATGGGCGGCTTCGCCGTTTTCGTTTACATGCTGTTTGGCTGGTTTGGAACCGTGATACGTGAGAGTGAGGCTGGAAAATATAATAATCAGGTAGACCAGAGCTTTCGGATGGGAATGATCTGGTTCATATTCTCTGAGGTGATGTTTTTTGCCTGCTTTTTTGGCGCCTTGTTCTATGCAAGAATGTTATCCGTACCGTGGTTGTCTGGTGAAGGATCAGGCTTCATGACCAATCAGATACTCTGGCCAGAGTTCGTGGCTGAATGGCCAAAAAGCGTTATTCCGTCCCCGGACCAGTTTCATGTATACAAAGATGTTATCCCTGCATGGGGAATTCCGGCAATCAACACAATCATATTGCTCGCCAGTGGCGTGACAGTGACGCTTGCACATTGGGCATTAAAAGAAAACAAGCGCCGCGCATTGTCATGCTGGTTGCTGGCTACCGTTATTCTCGGATTTGTGTTTGTAGTGATGCAAGCAGATGAATATGCCCATGCTTACCACGAACTCAACCTGACACTTGAGTCCGGAATTTATGGCACCACATTTTTCATGCTTACAGGTTTTCACGGACTGCACGTCACGCTCGGCGCAATCATGTTGACAGTAATCTGGGCCAGAACCTTGAAAGGCCATTTTTCAGAAGAACGACACTTTGCATTTGAAGCCGCGGCATGGTACTGGCATTTTGTTGACGTGGTATGGCTGTTGTTGTTCGTTACCGTTTACTGGGTCTAGCGTAGCTTTTAATACCCCCCTCCGGTTGCATTCTGGAGGGGCAAGGTGTTATCCCCCTCCAGCGTGTTCAACATGTCCTGTGACTGGCGCCGGCAAATCAAAAAATATACTGCGGATGGAATGGACATAATTCCCTTCGATTGCCATTAGTCCAATCAACACGAGTAATAACAATGGCGGCAGCAAGATGGCGTAAATCAGGGCAAGCCTTTCCCACATCATATGCATGAAGATCGCAACAATAAAACCGGCCTTCAGTAACATGAACACCAGAATAAGAGACCAACGCAGCATACCCTGTAGATTGTAGTAATCAACCATATACGAAAATGAACTCAGGACGAACAACAGTATCCAGATCCACAGATAGATTGCTACCGGATGTTGTTGAGTTTCAGTGTGACCTGACATGAAGCCTCCTACCAGAGATAGAAAAATGCAAAGATAAATACCCAGACCAGATCGACGAAATGCCAGTACAGTCCTGCAATTTCCACGATTTCATAGCCACGCCCTTCATAATCACCGCGCCAGACCTTGAGCGCGACAGTCAGAAGATATACAACACCTGCGGATACGTGCAGACCATGAAAACCTGTGATCATAAAAAAGCTTGACCCAAACTGCGCTGCGCCCATGGGGTTACCCCAGGGACGAATACCCTCATCGACTATCAACTTTGTCCATTCAAATGCCTGCATGCCGACAAAAGAAGCACCAAGCAGTGCTGTAACCAGCATTAGCAGCGCTGTTATTTTGCGGTTACCACGATAACCAAAATTTACAGCCATCGCCATTGTGCCGCTACTGGTGATGAGAATAAATGTCATGATGGCAATCAGTACCAGTGGTATATGATGCCCGAAAATGGTGAGCGCGAAGACCTCACTTGGAAACGGCCACGGCACAGTTGTGGACATCCTGACAGACATATAGGCCGTCAGAAAACAGGTAAAAATGAAGGTGTCGCTTAACAGAAAAATCCACATCATTGCCTTGCCCCAGGGCACGGAGAATGTCTGTTTATCCGCAGACCAGTCAGCGACAAAACCGGCGTGGCCAGTTTCGACGTTGTTGCTTGCTGTTAGATTTGCCTCTTGCATAAATGCAATTCCTCTTAGGTAGTCAGCAGTAATCCGAATAAAACCAGCCATACCAGTAACAGGTAATGCCAGTAAACTGTACAAAGTTCGACGCTCAGTTTGATTGATGGGGCCGTGTTGCCGTTTATTATCCTGATAAAGGCCCGGGCCCAGACATACAAGCCGCCGACCAGATGAAGCGCATGCACACCTGTCAGCAGGTAAAAGAAGCCCAGTGCAGGATTGGAAAGTTTTAGGGTTTCAGCAGGCTTCAGTTGTTGCCATGCAAGTAACTGTCCGCCGAGAAACAGAAGTGTGAACAGGCCAGCAACTGCAAAAAAGAGAAGCATAAATCTGGCGTTAAATGTGTAAATAGTCGATTTTGCCTTATGCATGGCTGCGCTGGCACAAATCAGAAAAACTGTATTGATCCAGAGCATTCCGGGCTTGCTTATTGTATGCCAGTCACCACCATGGTGTGGATCCATGCGCATCAGATAGGCTGAAAAAAACAGGGCGAATAAACTGCTGATTACAGCGAGAAATAAATAAAGCGCTACCTTACGGGTGGGATATTCAGAAACCGTGATGTCGGAAACCTGTCCCGCATCACCCGAGGCCAACCATGGCTGTGTAGTTAATTGCCTGACAATGAGATACCAGACAACAAGCGCACAGACCAGCGCTGCCAGTAATGTCCACATGCTCATGATCAGTGGTTCCCTGTGCTGCTCTCTACCGAGTCACTTCCGTGATGGGGTTCATTCTGGGGGATGTAATCATTAACTGCACCAGGTACGCTGAAATCATAGGCCCACCTGTAGACTACCGGCAGCTTTGGGCCCCAGTTACCGTGTTTGGGTGGTGTATCAGGCGTCTGCCACTCCAGCGTTGTTGCCTCCCATGGGTTCCCACCAGACGGTTTGCCGCGGGTCAATGTCCAGTAAAGATTATAAATAAAAATAAGTTGAACTACGCCAACTGTCAGCGCGGCGACGGTAATACCTACGTTCATAGACTGTGCCGAGGCAGGGATAAAATCTGCCAGTCCATTGGCATAGTAACGTCGTGGAATGCCCAGTATTCCGAGATAGTGCATCGGGAGATAAATGGCATAGGTCCCGAGGAATGTAAACCAGAAATGTATCTTGCCGAGTGTTTCGTTAAACATCTTGCCGGTTACTTTCGGGAGCCAGTGATATATTGCTCCGAACAGGACCATGATGGGGGACACACCCATAACCATGTGGAAGTGACCTACAACAAAATAGGTGTCTGAAAGCGGGAGGTCGACAGTGACGTTGCCAAGGAACAGGCCAGTCAGACCGCCATGGATAAATGTGAAGATAAATCCGATAGCAAACAGCATTGGTACATTCAGACGAATATTACCTTGCCACAACGTAAGAACCCAGTTATATACCTTTATGGCAGTCGGAATGGCAATAATCAGTGTTGTAGTGGCAAAGAAAAACCCGAAGTAAGGATTCATCCCGCTGACGTACATATGATGGGCCCAGACGACGAAACTGAGTGCACCTATGCCGACGATCGCCCACACCATCATCCGATAACCAAAGATATTTTTTCTGGCGTGTACACTGAGCAGATCCGAGACAATACCGAATGCGGGTAATGCGACGATATACACCTCAGGATGACCAAAAAACCAGAACAGATGTTGGAACAGGATCGGACTGCCACCCTGGTGATCGAGCGCCTCGCCCATTGAAAGTACAGCAGGCATGAAGAAGCTCGTGCCCAGTGTCTTGTCGAAGATCATCATAATCGCACTGACCAACAGGGCGGGAAAAGCGAGCAAACCAAGTACAGTCGCTGTGAATATACCCCAGACCGACAAAGGCATGCGCATCAGTGTCATGCCCTGGCAGCGGGCCTGCAGGATGGTAGTGACATAATTGAGGCCGCCCATCGTAAAAGCAACAATGAATACCGCGAGAGATAGCAGCATCAGCAGGATGCCAAGGTCATAACCCGGTGTGCCAGGCAAAATAGTCTGTGGTGGATATAGCGTCCAGCCCGCGCCGGTGGGTCCACCCGGTACAAAAAAGCTGGTCAGGAGGATGATTACGGACAACAGATAAACCCAGAAACTGAGCATGTTCAAATACGGGAACACCATGTCTCGTGCTCCACACATCAGTGGGATCAAATAATTGCCGAAACCACCAAGGAACAGTGCCGTCAGCAGGTAGATAACCATGATCATGCCGTGCATGGTGATGAACTGGTAATACTCATTTGGCGTGATAAAGGAGAAGGTATCCGGGAAGGCAAGTTGCAATCGCATCATGCCTGACAGTACAAGTGCGATCAGGCCAACAAATATTGCGGTCAGGCCATACTGGATTGCGATCACCTTGTGATCCTGGCTCCAGATGTATTTTGTAACAAACGTCTGTGGATCATGAAGATCATGTTCATGGTCACGGTCTGCAATAGCAACAAATGCCATTTGAGTCCCTCGGAGTTTTGTGTCAGTTATTGTATAGAGTTGATATACGCGACAACATCATTGATGGACTGCTCGTCCTTCAGCATTGCTGACAGAATCGCCATCTGTTTGCCCGTTGCGTCTGAATTATGTGTGCCCCGTATACCATTACGGAAGTTTTGCAATTGACGCACAAGATACCAGTCATCAAGTCCGGTAAGACGTGGTGCATTTACGGACCATGTGCCCTGGGCATCTGTGCCATGACAGGAACCGCAGGTTGTGTAAAGCCGGCGTCCGTTATCAACATTACCAAGTACACTGTTTTGCCGTGGCGCTACAGGTAGTGAACTGATGTGGGCAGCCATATTGCGTATAGCGGCATCGTTGGTCAATGTGGCCGCCATTGCCACCATTTGTTTACCGTAAGTATCGTCCTGATGTGCTCCGCGTTGTCCGCCCTTGAATTTGCGTATCTGCCGCGCAAAATACCAGGAATCCAGGCCGGCAATAGCCGGCGCATTCATCGCCAGGTTCCCTTCACCATTGGCGCCGTGACAGCCGGCACACATGGTGTACATGGCTTTGCCCTGCTCCGGTCGACCTGTGCCTTCCGAGTTCAGCGATGCAAAAGTGGCTTGTTCCGTAATCCAGCTGCGATAGTCTGCAGCCTCTTTTACAATGACCCTGCTGCGCATAGAATAATGCGCAACGCCGCAGAGTTCCTCGCATAGAATTTCATATTCGCCTGTCAGGGTCGGAGTTAACCATATGTAGGTCACCATTCCGGGAACCAGATCCATTTTTACGCGGAACTGGGGAACGGTGAAGTTGTGCAATACGTCTGTTGATCGTAACAGCAGTTTAACCGGTTCATTTACCGCAAGGACCATTTCCGTTTCTGAGACCAGGACGTCATCCTGGCCTGCCGGGTCCTCTGGATTGATTCCAAAGGGGTTGGTTACCGACATATGTTTGATGTCCGTATCACCAAATTGTCCGTCATTGCCCGGGTAACGAAATGACCATCCCCATTGCCGCCCCATCGCCTCTACTTCAGCCGCACCTTCCGGAACATCAACAAATTTCGCCCAGACAAACAGGCCTGGTGCGAGCATGGCAGCAACACCTATGGTTGTAATGCCGATTAGTATAACTTCGAGTTTCTTGTTTTCAGGTTCGTAGTGGGCACGACGCTCCGGGTTGTGTCGAAAACGGATGACACAATAGGCAAGAAAAAAGTTGAGGAGTACGAATACCACGCCCGTTACCCAGAACGTAATATTGATAGTCGTATCAATGGTGCCCCAGTTTGAAGCGATTGGTGTAAACCACCACGGACTGAAAAAATGAAACAACAGCGATCCTATAACCAGCAGGATAATTACAACAGCAAACGCCATACTATGGAACCCCCTTTGCATCTAACGCGGATAGTCTTTTGTAATGTATTACTGCAGCACAAGCTTCCAGCTTTGGTAGGACAATTTTGTCAATTATGACAAGAAGTTAACTTTCAAGTCAATCTTTTCTGTAAAACTTAAGGTGGCCAGGACTTGGTAACGGGGCAACGATAAAGCAGTAGGGGAAGTCAGGAAATGATGTCGATTGTTCGTGTCTATAACTCTGGCTAAGGCAGACTAGTTTTTGTTCTGATCATTAATGCCGTGTGGTGTCTCTTCCTTGAACGGCGAGATCCCATGTGGCTGGATCAGTCCCGTCAAGTAACCGATAAACAGCAGGATAAAAAGACTGACTGAGAGGGCGACCCGTAATGTGAGCGAGTACATGGTGCGTCTGGATTTGCCCTGGTCTTTGGCTAGAAAAAACAACCCCCCGATCAGTGAGATGAATATGGCGATTAAGATTGCAAAAACAAGCAGTTTGAACAACAGGCTGGCAGTCATGATATTGCTTTAAATTCCTCTGGATTTTAACCTATACGCACCCATTTCTGTCAGGGAGTGCTGTCTAATGTGGCGGTATGCA
>CAMBTO010000025.1 GCA_945870865.1 Klebsiella pneumoniae | reverse complement strand
TGCTGAAAGGCGTCTCCGCTGAGCACATTACGTTCGAGCCGCACCTTTTCCACCCGGCCATTGCCGGTAAATTCAACCGGGCCTTTCAGAAAGCTGAAATAAACACGTCGTTTTCCCGGTGCATTGTTATTCCTGCCAGCAAATTCACTGAATAGTTCATATACCTTGCGTGTACCGGTATTGTTCTTGTCGGCCAGTTCTATATTGCTGGCAGGGTTCAGCTGCAATTCTGCCGGGTCAACGACGGGAACTGCCTGCTCAAGTTCGCCAAACTCCTTCAGTTCTTTCGAGGTGAATTTAGCCTGCACCGGGCCACGACGTCCCACCACATGAATATTGCGGATACGGCTATTTGCCAGTACCTCCAGTGCGTGTACGGCAATATCGGTATTTTTCAGTTCATCCCGTGTTTTTGCGAGTATGCGACTGACATCAGCGGCAACATTGCCCTGACCGAATATAACGGCAGTCTCATGCGAGAGATCAAAGACCCGGTCACGGTAGTCCGGGTGACCGTTATACCAGCCGACAAATTCAGTCGCGGTATGGCTGCCAGGCAGGTCTTCGCCCGGGATTCCTAACCGGCGATCCGATTCGGCACCGCAGGTATAGATGGTTGCATCATAAACCGATTGCAGCATCTGGACGGAGATGTCCCTGCCGATGGTGACATTACCGAAAAACCGGAAACCGGGAGTTTCGGCAATTCCTGCGTACACCTGTATTACCTGCTTCAGTTTGGGATGATCCGGTGCGACGCCACTGCGGACCAGGCCGTAGGGCACAGGCAGGCGTTCGTACATGTCCACCTGTATGTGCAGTCCGGATTTGAACAGCGCTTCGGTCGCATAGAAGCCGCTGGGACCACTACCGACGATAGCTATCCTGAATGGATCGGATGGCGAGCCTGTGCTGTTCATTTAATAATCAGAGACCCAGGGCAGCCTTGCGCTCCAATGCACCTGGCAACGGTTCCATTGGGTCTGAGCAGACCGGCAAGTCTGGTGCCCTGGCCGCATTGATTGCTATCCAGTGTTTCTGATCATCCGGCAGGTCATCTTCTTCATAAATAGCCTGTACCGGACATTCAGGTATACAGGCACTGCAGTCGATACAGACGTTCGGATCGATATAGAGCATATCATTGTCATAGTGGAAACATTCTACCGGGCAAACCGCAACACAATCGGTGAATCGGCATTTCTGGCAGTTATCAGTAACAACTGTAGTCATGGTTTTCTCCTCATGCTCCAGGGTTGGCTGGACAGATGTTGAGACGGTCTGTCGCAGGTTGTATGTGTGGTATTTTCCGGCCTTGCTGTTGGCAGATTAGTAAATAAAATCGTTGTGCATCAGCAAGGCTAGATCCATCTTCAGTATATGTCAGCCTAAACCCAGTGACTACCTGAAGCCGTATGCTGTCATCAGAATTAACTGCGCCTGGATGACTATAACCGTCCTTCAAGCATGTCGAGTTACCCGCTCGCGAGGTATGTGTTTTATCCGTCCATCCTGTCCAACCGGGGAGCAGAAAACTATGCTTGTCGCTGTCAGGCAACACAAATACCATCAGTTACATGTTAATGTAAATTCGAGAAAATAAGTTATTATTAAATTAAAACAACAAGTTATAAAAGCATGGTTCCGGTTGGCTAATCTGTTTGGACAAAGGGCGGATTTTAACGTACATTTGCTCATACAGGTGATGGCAGTCAGGAAGGTCGGGACAAGCCCTCCGATTGGATACCATAGACGTTGTATTCCCGGTCGGATAAAAACGGATCTTAGCTGTAATGTCTTGACTGTTTTACCCAAGCTGGAAAGTCGGTTCATGTGTTTTCTGATGCGTATGACAACATTTTCGGACCGTCCGATGCCAGCATTTAAGCGCGCAGTTAACAATGAATGATGTGGTCTTCCGGAAGAATTTTTCGGGAGGGCTGTCATACCAGGAAACTACTAAAACTATAACGATACCCTGGCTCCGGTTGGATGGATGAACCAACCAAACAACAACACACCCCGGTTCTTACCGGGGATTTTTTTGTCTGCGATTTGGCAGATGGGTCATTAATCTGCCTGTGCATAAAAGAAAGCCTGGTATCCGAAGAGGTTATGGTTCGGAACACCAGGCAACAACCGGAATCCTTCCCGGCTTATATATATAGTCAGATTACTCCCAGTTCAGTGAACCACCGGTCTGGTATTCGGTAACACGTGTTTCGAAAAAGTTCTTTTCCTTTTTCAGGTCCATAATTTCACTCATCCACGGGAACGGATTGGTCGCACCCGGGTACATCTCGGCCAGACCAATCTGTGCACAACGGCGGTTCGCAATAAACTGCAGATATTCTTCAAACATCTTTGCGTTCAGGCCCAGCACACCACGTGGCATGCTGTCATACGCATATTTTGTCTCAAGCTCGACTGCCTGACGGATGATGGAGTTAATCTCCTGACGGAAGTCGGCGGTCCACAGGTGTGGGTTTTCAATCTTGATCTGGTTGATCACGTCGATGCCAAAATTCATATGCATCGATTCATCACGCAGTATGTACTGGAATTGTTCAGCACAACCGCCCATCTTGTTGCGGCGGCCCATCGACAGTACCTGTACAAAACCAACGTAGAAGAAGATACCTTCAAAGACCAGATAGAATGCAATCAGGTCACGTAACAGGCGCTGGTCGGCCTCGGGCGTACCGGTCGAGAAGGTCGGGTCACCCAGACTGCGGGTAAAACGCATCGCCCAGGAAGCCTTGTCGTGGATGGCAGGTACTTCACGATACATATTGAATACTTCGGCCTCATCCAGCCCGAGTGATTCCACGCAATACTGGTAGGCATGCGTGTGCAGCGCCTCCTCAAAGGCCTGACGCAACAGGTACTGGCGGCATTCCGGATTGGTAATATGGCGGTAGACAGCCAGCACCAGATTGTTTGCAACCAGCGAGTCTGCCGAGGCAAAAAAGCCAAGATTACGCTTGATGATGGTACGTTCGTCTGCGGTCAGGCCTTCCGGGTTTTTCCACAGAGCGATGTCAGCATTCATGTTGACCTCCTGCGGCATCCAGTGGTTTGCACAGGCATCCAGATACTTCTGCCAGGCCCATTTGTACTTGAACGGCACCAGCTGGTTCAGGTCTGCACGGCAGTTAATCATCATCTTGTCATCGACGCTGATTCTGGCGGCACCGAACTCGACCTCTTCCAGACCGGTCACGCCATGTAACAGCTGCTCACGTTCGGCGGCTGTCGGACGCTGAATCAGAGAGGACGCAGCCGTGCTGTTCGCCTTGATCGAAAATGTTTCCGACGTATCCGGCATGTTGCGGAGGACCGGTTCGATTCCGGATGAATGTGGTTCGGTCTTCTTCTGGCAGGTGTTTGCCAGCGGATCATTCCAGCTTGATAACATATTCAACCTCTATCAGTTCATTAAATTAATATTATGCTTGAAACACCAGGCTTACTGGCATGCCTCACATTCCGGATCATCAATGGCACAGGCCTTTGGTGCGGAATCTTCCACTACTGCTGCTTGCATCTGCACACGATTGACAGCAGCCAACTTGTTCTCACGACCACCTGACAGTGTGCTCTTTTCGACATGGGTAGCACCCATGCTGCGCAGGTAATAGGTAGTCTTTAGACCGCGTATCCATGCGAGTTTGTACAGGTTGTCCAGCTTTTTGCCATCCGGTTCGGCCATGTACAGGTTCAGTGACTGCGACTGGTCGATCCACTTCTGCCTTCTGGAACCGGCCTCTACCAGCCAGCGCGGGTCGATTTCGAATGCGGAGGCATACAACTCTTTCAGCTCGGCCGGTATACGATCAATTGGTTGCACACTGCCGTCATAATATTTCAGGTCGTTTACCATCACATCGTCCCACAGTCCACGGTCTTTAAGATCACGGACCAGATACGGGTTGACCACGGTAAACTCGCCGGACAAGTTTGACTTTACAAACAGGTTCTGGTAGGTCGGCTCGATCGACTGGCTGACTCCACAGATATTCGAGATCGTCGCGGTCGGCGCGATGGCCATGCTATTTGAGTTGCGCATGCCTACCTGTCTGACACGGTTGCGCAGTGTGTCCCAATCCAGTCGGCTGGTCTGGTTTACATCCAGATAACCGTCACGTTCGGTCTCAAGTATACGCATCGAGTCGAAAGGCAGGATGCCCCGGCTCCACAGTGAGCCGTCAAAGGTGGAATAGGTGCCACGTTCTCCGGCCAGATTGGTCGAGGCCTTGATGGTGTAATAGCTGATTGCCTCCATGCTGGAGTCGGCAAAATCCATCGCCATTTCCGATGCATAGGGGATACGCAGTTTGTACAGCGCGTCCTGAAAACCCATGATGCCAAGCCCGACCGGGCGGTGACGCAGGTTGGAACGGCGTGCCTGCGGTACACTGTAGTAGTTATAGTCGATAACGTTATCGAGCATACGCATGGCGGTATTAATAGTCTTTTCCAGCTTGTTCAGGTTCAGACCATTCTCATCAATATGCTGTGCCATGTTGACGGACCCCAGATTACAGACAGCGATTTCCTCATCGGATGTGTTCAGCGTGATTTCGGTACACAAATTCGACGAATGGACCACGCCGATATGTTGCTGAGGTGAGCGCAGGTTGCACGGGTCCTTGAATGTGATCCACGGATGGCCTGTTTCATAGAGCATGCTCAACATGCGCCGCCACAGATCCTGAGCCTTTACGGTCTTGAAGTTTCTGATCCGCCCATCGGCCGTCATCGCTTCATATTCGTTGTAGCGTTTCTCGAACGCCTTGCCGGTCAGATCATGCAGATCTTCTGTATCATTCGGAGAGAACAGGGTCCAGTTACCTTCCTCACATACGCGCTTCATGAACAAATCCGGCACCCAGTTCGCGGTATTCATGTCATGGGTACGGCGGCGGTCATCACCGGTATTCTTGCGTAACTCAAGAAACTCCTCGACATCCAGATGCCAGGTTTCCAGATACGCGCACATCGCGCCCTTGCGTTTGCCACCCTGGTTTACGGCGACAGCGGTATCATTGGCGACCTTCAAAAACGGCACGACACCCTGTGACTTCCCGTTGGTCCCCTTGATATGAGAGCCCATCGCACGCACACGAGTCCAGTCGTTGCCGAGACCCCCTGCGTATTTGGACAACAATGCATCGTCCTTGATGGCGCTGAAAATACCGTCCAGATCATCCGGCACAGTGGTCAGGTAACAGCTGGAAAGCTGTGGACGACAGGTTCCGGAGTTAAACAGTGTCGGGGTGGAACTCATGAAATCAAATGAGGACAACAGTTCATAGAACTCTATCGCACGTGCCTCGCGATCCAGTTCATTGATTGCCAGACCCATAGCCACACGCATGAAAAAGGCCTGTGGTAATTCAAAACGGATTCCATCATCGGTATGGATGAAGTAACGGTCGTACAGTGTTTGCAGACCCAGATAGGTAAACAGCTGGTCGCGTTCCGGTTTCAGCGCATTACCGAGTCGATTCAGGTCGTATTTGCACAGTTCATAATCAACCAGACCATGCTCGGCCGCACGCTGGATATATTTGCCAAAATAAAGTGGATAACGGTCCGACATCTCGGCCTGGGTAGCACCACTGACGGTACCTGAAATATGACTGAGGGCTTCGCGGCGCAAATTATCCAGCAGAATACGGGCGGCGACGTAGGTATAGTTCGGTTCCTTTTCAATTAACGTACGTGCACTCATAACCAGTGCATGGTTCACGTCGGTTTCCTTGACGCCGTCAAACAGGTTGCGATAGGCATCATCAATGATCAGGTGACCCTCTACATATTCGAGACCAGTACAGGCCTCGTTGACAATGGCAATCAGACGGTTCATGTCAAGCGGCGTAATACTACCGTCCGCACGAGTCACCTTGATCAGGTTCTGATCAACAGCGACGTCCTTTTGTTTTATCTGGTTTTTTTCAGCGCGTTCACGGGCACGATCTTCGCGGTAAATAACATATGCACGGGCAATTTTCTGTTCACCGGCACGCATCAATACGAGCTCGACATAATCCTGGATATCTTCAATATGGACAGTGCCTCCGCCTGGCATGCTACGGGTAACACCGCGCACAACCTGCTCGGTTAGTGCATTCACCTTTTCGTGAATACGGGTCGATGCGGCCGCTGTACCACCTTCTACACTGAGAAAGGCCTTGGAAAGGGCAACGGCTATCTTGCCTGAATCAAATCCAGTGACCTTGCCATTACGGCGTATCACGCGGTATTCACCGGGTTGATGCGCATTGATTTCTGCCTGGGTAGTATCAGCACGGAGGGTGCGTTCGCTCATCTGGGCTATTGTTTTTATATCGTTAGCGGTAACAGATTCAGCTACCATAGTTTTATCAGCCTCCATCAAAACCCTCCCCGTAATACCTGTATTTTTTATTTATTATCGACCTGCTTAAAATTCTAGAAACCAGTTGAAGTTTCATCTGTAAGATGGATTTATAGCACCACTATAAAATGTGGTCAAGCGCTAATTAAACCACAAGATAGTGTGTATTTGGCTGTGACTTAAAACTGATTAACCTGTGGATAAAAATCATGAAAACGCTAAAAAGCGGGTCGCCAGGTTTGGATCATTTCAATTAAATTCAGTAACTTACACGGTGGAAATTCGCCACGTTACAGTACCGGAGAATCTACTCATAAGCAGGTTTGTATAAAACTGGAACACACAAGACGGGGGAGCGGGTACAGGAATAAATCCAGAAACCGCTTGACAGCGTCCAAATAAATTTCCGCATTCCGATCCGCCATCATTTGTGTAATATGCAGCGTTGAATACCTTCATTCACACAAGCAGGAAAGGACAGGTTGGTTATGACCATTGAAGTGAAAGTGCCGAATATCGGCGATTTTAAGGCGATCGAGATTATTGAAATACCTGTGAAAGCAGGTGTCAGCGTCAGGCAGGATGAAACGATTCTGGTACTGGAGAGTGACAAGGCTACGATGGATATCCCCAGTCCGGCCGCCGGAGTCGTCAAGGCTATCCAGGTCAAGGTCGGGGACAAGGTTGGCGAGGGGCATATCATACTGTTGCTTGACGAGGCGCAGGCGGATGTAACGCAACCCGTTAAAAAACCGGTGGAAGCACCTCTGCCGATTCAGGCACCGATAGTATCTGCTGCTCCGGTGTTGATGGGGTCGGGTGACCTGCAGGTGGATCTGGTTGTACTCGGATCAGGTCCCGGTGGTTACACCGCAGCGTTTCATGCGGCCGATCTAGGGTTAAAGGTCGCACTGGTCGAACGTTATCCGAGTATCGGCGGGGTCTGTCTGAATGTGGGTTGTATCCCCTCGAAGGCACTGCTGCATGCAGCAAAGGTGATGAATGAGAGCAAGGAAGCACATGAATTCGGCATCGAGTTTGGTCCACCGAAGATAGATCTGAAGAAACTGAGCGATTGGAAAGACAAGGTGGTAGGTCAGCTGACGGGTGGCCTGACAGGCCTGGCCAAACAGCGCAAGGTCGAGATCGTCCACGGTACCGGTAAATTTATTTCACCGAACCAGTTCAGTGTGGAAGGTGCCGAGGGCGTCAAGACAATTAGTTTTACCAAGGCGATCATCGCCGCCGGGTCGCAACCGGTCAAACTGCCTTTCCTGCCGGATGACCCGCGCATCATTGATTCGACCGGCGCGCTGAAGCTCGAAAATATACCCAAACGCATGCTGGTGTTGGGCGGAGGTATCATCGGTCTGGAGATGGCAACGGTCTATCATGAACTCGGTTCAAAGGTAACCGTGGTTGAAATGATGGACAGGCTGATCGCTGCAGCGGATCCTGACATCGTCAAGCCGTTGCAGAAGCGTATCAGCGGGCAGTATGAAAACATTTACCTCAGTACAAAAGTCACTGCCATCAAGGCCGAGAAAAAAGGTCTTGTTGTCAGTTTCGAGGGCGAGAAGGCACCCGGGACCGACACATTTGATTGCGTGCTGGTAGCAGTGGGTCGTACCCCGAACGGAAATAAAATCGGTGCGGACATGGCCGGAGTGGCCGTGGATCAACGCGGATTCATTGCGGTGGATGATCAGATGCGCACGAATGTTCCCCATATCTTTGCCATCGGTGACATCGTGGGCCAGCCGATGCTTGCCCACAAGGCCACACACGAGGGCAAGGTTGCCGCTGCTGTTTGTGCAGGCGAGAAGCGCTCGTTTATTGCGCGGGTCATACCGTCAGTTGCCTATACCGATCCGGAAGTGGCGTGGATCGGTGTGACTGAGACCGAGGCGAAGGCCAAGGGACTTGATTATGGCAAGGGCGTATTTCCCTGGGCCGCCAGCGGACGTTCGCTCTGTCTGGGTCGGAGTGAAGGTATCACCAAACTGTTATTTGATAACAAGACCCATCAGGTGATCGGTGCAGGTATAGTGGGCCCGAATGCCGGCGACCTGATAGCCGAGGTCGGACTTGCCATCGAAATGAACTGTGAGGCGGAGGATATCGGGCTGACCATTCATCCGCATCCAACCCTGTCGGAAACAGTGGGCTTTGCAGCCGAGGTATTTGATGGGTCCATCACGGACCTGTATATCCCTAAAAAGAAATAACAGGTAGTCGCTCTCCCGGCTGATGGAGATACAAAGATGGTATACAAGGAATACAAGGTAGTTTACGTAGCAGAGGGTGGTTTTGGTACTATTGTGCTCGGGGCCTCCGGTATTCCGATCAAGAAACTGGAGTTGGTTCTGAACAGGGAGGCTGCCGATGGCTGGACGCTTGTTTTTCAGTTCGTTGAACAGAAGCGTTTCATGCTGTTCTGGAAACGCGAGGCCGTCATCCTCACACTGGGTCGGTAATTTATTGGCGCTGGTCACACAGACCGGCAGGGCGAATAAACCCGATATTTACTTCTGCATCAACCAATCATTTGAAATGACTTTTAAATTGTGCTAGAAGTCAGAAGGTCATATATTTTGGTATCAAGTGAATGTATGACTTGAGCTGATTATCGGGGTAAGGTCTGAGTTGACTATCAGACTGTAGGGGGGGATCAGACGTGTATAGTATTATTGCGAAATCATATTGCCCCACGCTTTTAACGTGGGTAATCCTGATAACGTTATCAGGATTCAATATCTGTGCCGCATCTCAAGAAACGATATCCTATCGTGCCCTGCTGAATCAGTACTGTGTCGGTTGTCATAATGAATCGATGAAAACCGCCAATGTAATGTTGGACGTAGCGCGAGTCGAGGATCTGAGTCAGGATCCTGCGCTGTGGGAAAAAGTGCTGACCAAGCTGACACTGCGCGCCATGCCGCCGGTGGGTATGCCGGTTCGACCGCAAGAGCACGAATACGCGTCTTTTGTTTCCTATCTTCAGACCGGTCTGGGTCGTGTCGCACAGCAGAGCTTCAATCCAGGTAGACCCACTATCCACCGTCTGAACCGGACCGAATATGCCAATGCGGTCAGGGACCTGCTGGCCCTGCAGATTGATGGCGCCGAATTTTTACCGGTCGATAATGTTGCGGAAGGGTTCGACAATATTGCCGAGGTACTCGCAGTCTCACCGATGTTAATGGACCAGTACATGGCTGTCGCGGCGCGGGTCAGCCGTCTGGCGATCGGTCCGGTCTCGCTGCTGCCGGAGGGGAAGACCTACCAGGTACAGGACGAATTTCTGCAAACCGAAAGGATGAACGAGGATCTGCCTTTTGGTTCGCGAGGCGGCATCGCCTTTCAGCATTATTTCCCGGTCGATGGTGAATACACGTTGCGCGTAAGACTGGGCAGGACAACCGACGGTTATATACGGGGACTGCGCAAGGAGAACCAGCTCGACATCCGTCTGGATCAGAAACGCATTGAACTGATCAAGGTAGGTGGTGAGGTCCACGGTCAATCCGGACCGTTGTTCCACAATCCGATCGCTGATTACGCTGGCGAAGCGGACCAGGTCGGTTATGAATTTTCCGCAGACAAGAACCTCGAAGTGCGTTTCCTGGTCAAGGCTGGCATGCACAAGGTTGGTGTGGCATTCCTGAAAGATCGCATCAAGCAGGCGGGCATACGTACTCCCGAACTGGCGTTGCCAGACATTGAAAGATACAAGGGAGGTGATGCCACCGTTTATAACGTGGTCGTCACCGGACCGTATAATGTACAGGGTGTGGGCGACACCCCGAGCCGCCGCAAAATCCTGACCTGTACACCTGTTACTTCCATTGATGAAACCTGCCCGCGCTCGATAATGGAAAACCTGATGCATCTTGCCTATCGTCGACGGGCCACAACTGAAGAGGTAGACAGTCTGTTGGGACTCTATCGCAAGGGCTTTCAGCTGGAAGGTTTTGAAGGTGGCGTCGAACTGGCATTGCAGGGCCTGCTGACTGGACCAGAATTCCTGTTCCGGATCGAACAGGAACCACCGGGACTGAAACCAGGGGAGGTCTACCCGATTACCGATATCGATCTGGCGAGTCGCTTGTCTTTCTTTCTCTGGAGCAGTCTGCCGGACATGGAATTACTGACGCTGGCTGAACAGGGCGAATTGCGCAAAACGGGGGTGTTAAGACAGCAGGTGGAACGGATGATGCAGGACCCGCGCTCCGAAGCATTCATCGGGAATTTTGGCGGGCAATGGCTGGCCTTGCGCGGAATTGACCTGGTGGATCCGCAGATTGCGTTGTTTCCGGAATTTGACGGAGAATTGTTGTATGCAATGAAGAAGGAGCTTGAACTCTGGTTTGCCCATATGTTCCGGGCGAACGAGAGTGTGACCTCGATGTTGACCTCTGATTATACATTCGTGAATGAACGGTTGGCCCTGCACTACGGTATAGCGGAGGTATCCGGCAGCCGCTTCCGACAGGTCAGGCTGGACAACCCGTTGCGCAGGGGCCTGCTCGGCAAGGCGGGTTTGTTGACTATCACCTCCTACAATAACAGGACCTCTCCCGTAGTACGTGGCAAGTGGGTGCTGGAGAATATTCTGGCGATGGCCCCACCACCGCCACCGGCAGATGCATTCCAGCCGGAATTGAAACTGGAGGACAAGTCCGGCAAGGTGTTGACGATGCGCGAATCAATGGAAGCACATCGGACCAATCCGGTGTGCGCCAACTGCCACAAGATGATGGAGCCTATCGGACTGGCGCTGGAGACCTTTGATGCCATTGGCAAATTCCGCACGCGTTATACCGATGCGAATGCCGATGTCGACGCCTCCGGTATACTGTTCGATGGCAGCACGTTCAGTGATACGCTCGGTTTTCAGCAGCAGTTCCTGAAATATTCAGACCGTTTTGCCGACACAGTCACGACCAAACTGTTTACTTATGCGCTGGGCCGCGGGGTCCAGCATTACGACAAACCCGTGATACGCGACATCGTCAAAAATGCTGCGACCGAAAACCATACCTGGTTATCATTGATAATGGGCATCGTCGAGAGCAAACCATTCCAGTACCGGAGGACACAATCATGATCCTGTTAAAGAAAGCGATGCCCCGCCGTAGTTTTCTGTGTGGTGCCGGTGTCGCGCTGGCATTGCCATTTCTCGATGCGATGGTGCCGGCGCTGGCGGCCAGCAATCCGGGAAAACAGCCGTTGCGTGTCGGTTATATCTATCTGCCTACCGGCAGAATCCAGGAAGCGTGGATGCCAAAGACAGTCGGTACAGATTATGAAATGCCGCCAACCCTGCAACCACTGGCGGCGTATCGCGATCAGTTTGTCTTGTTGAGCAATCTGGATGTGAAGGCAGGACAGGGCTCCCATTCCGGCCCCTGTGCGTCGTATATGACTGGTGTGAAACCGTCAAAAGAGACCAACTCGGTTGGTATCTCGGTAGATCAGATTATTGCTAAACACCTGGGCAAGGAGACGCCACTGGCCTCGCTGGAAATCGGTGTTGATTCGCCGGAGCTGGCATTTGGCGCGGTGGACGGGTTGGCCGGTTATTACACCAGCACCGTGTCGTGGCGCAATCCGACTACACCATTACCGATGCAGATAAACCCGCGCAAGGTGTTCGAGAGGTTGTTTGGAGATACCGATACGCTGGACCCGGAAGCTATGCGTCTGCGGCTGGAGAAAAAAAGCAGTGTGCTTGATTATGTAAACAGTCGGGTGAACAGGTTGATGACATCGGTTGGCAGCAGTGATCGCCATAAACTGGAGGAGTATCTCGATGCGGTGCGCGAGATTGAACGCAGCATACAGATTGCCGAGTCCCGACGTGACAGCACGGACAGCAAACGGATGGATGACCTCAGCCGTCCGGCCGGTATACCGCCGGTTTATGCTGACCACGTGAAGCTGATGTTTGACATGATGGTGCTGGCCTACCAGACAGACATGACACGTATGATCACCTTTATGCTCGGCCACGAAGGTTCCAATCGAAACTATCTTGAGCTGGGCGCTAAGGACGGTCACCATTCGCTGACTCACCACAAGGGCAATCCGCAGTCGATAGAACTGGTGAAAAAAATTGAACTGCATCAGTCAGAACTGCTCGCCCACTTTATCCAGCGGATGCAATCGGTACGCGAGGCCGATAGCTCCCTGCTCGACAATTCGGTCATTGTGATGGGCAGTGCACATGGCGATGCCAACCTGCATCTGCATACGAATATACCTGTGCTGGTACTCGGTAGCGCGCAAAATCGCATCCGTACCGGCCGCCACATACAGTATGAAAAAGGCACCGCCTTGTCAGATCTGCATCTCGCGGTCATGGACATGGCCCATGTCTCTGCTGAAGAGTATCTGACAGAGAAGAGCGATGCGACCGGTATACTCAAGGGCCTGGATACGGTCTAGTCCGGATGGTCAGATATGAAGACACGGGGGCGGTGTGCGGGAGATAAACATAAAGTTGAATGCGATGTGTCTGCTGTTGCTGATGGCGTATGCCTGCCCGATAACGGTGTTGGCGGCAGCTGACGATCTTGTGCTCGCGGCCAAGGCCAATAATTTGGAAGGATTACAGTCGTTATTGAAAGAGGGTGCAGATGTTGATTCTGCCGAGGCCGATGGCGCAACCGCTCTGGCCTGGTCCGTTTATAACGATGATGTGGATGCCATGGACCTGCTGATCCAGGCAGGGGCTGATGTGAATGCCGCGAATGATTACGGCATCAACCCGTTACATCTGGCATGTGAGAACCGCAATGCCGTGATCGTGAGTAAGTTGTTAAAGGCACATGCGGACCCAAATCAGCCAAAACTGACAGGCGAAACGCCGTTGATGGCCTGTGCCGGGATGGGTGTTACTGACGCGATCCGGGAGTTGCTCGTCTACGGCGCCAATGTGAATGCCCGGGAGACGGAAGGCGACCAGACCGCATTGATGTGGGCCGCCGCCGAAGGGTATGCGGATGTGGTCAAGCTGCTGGTAGACAGTGGTGCTGACATCAACGCGAAATCCAGGATAGTACCGTTTGCAGAGCCACATATCATAGAAGTACCGAGCGTTACCGGTCTGAACTTCCCCCGGAGCATCCGGTTTCGCAAGTTCACCGGCGGCTACACTGCCTTGCAGTTCGCAGCACAACAGGGCAATGTTGAATCGGCGAGAGCGATGCTCGACGCGGAGGCCGGCGCTATACTCGATTACTCAAACGAGGAAAACGGCACCGCATTGATGGTCGCGATAGCCTCCGGCCATGAGCAAATGGGTCTTTATCTGCTCGAGCAGGGTGCCAATCCAAACGTCAAGGACTGGTACGGACTCGCCCCGATACATTATGCCCTGCACCAGGGCGTGCTGATCATGAATGGACAATCGCCGTTTGGTACAGACCATCTTGACTGGGAGCGCAAGAACCTCCCGGTTATGTTGAAGGCCTTGCTGGAGTCTGGCGCAGACCCGAACGTGAGAGTTGATTATGAATTTCCGAAACTGGACAATGAATTTCTGCGCAGTAATGACAATCCATCGCAGATACACATCACCGGTGCGACCCCCTTGCATCTGGCGGCGGCATCAGGTGATATGACCTCAATGCGTATCCTGATAGACCACGGTTCTGACATACATGCGACTACCACCGGTGGTGCATCCGTACTGATGCTGGCGGCAGGTGGCGGTGCCGAGGCCGATATGCGTGACGAGCGGCAGTCCATCGAAACGGCCAGACTGGCGATGGCTATGGGCGACCGTAATGTGAATGTATATCTGACAGATAAAAGCGCAATCAATGGACCCGGCGCAAACAAGGAAGATGGGCGGACGATTGCACATTTTGCCGTTACCCGGGATTGGAAGGACATGATCCGGTTTCTGGCGGAAAACGGCGCTAATCTGGACAGGCCTGACCGTTATGGCATGACGCCGCTGATGCTGGCGATGGGTGATCCGGAATCACGTTACTACCGCGCTATTGGTGTCGGCAGATACGATGATCGCTACCGCCGGATACCGGCTGAAAAGGAGATCGAGGCCTTGTTACTGGAACTCGGGGCCAAACCATTTAGCGGCAAGGTCATCAAGAAGGGCTCGGTTGACTAAAAAATTTACACTTGTCGAGACGGGCACAGAAAGAAGAGGTGAGCTAAATTGATGTAGATTAAAACAGGAATAACCGTCCGGGTGTATCAGGTGATTTACCCGCAGCAGACCTGCCCATTATTGCCGGGCAGCCTGTCCGTATTATAATTTGCCCCGTGTTCATGCGATCGGTTAATCTGCCTGTATCGCAGTTCGTAGTCGCTTACGCGTCTTTCCGCAACGGGGCAATACTAGAATGGAGTATTTCAATCAGATTAAACAATTACTGCTCGACAGTTTTGACGAACTGATCCAGACCGTCAGTAATTACCTGCCAAACCTGGTCAGTGCGTTGACATTGCTTGTTATCGGTCTGGTGCTTGCCTGGGTAACTAAGTGGGTCCTGATACGACTCGGCGACGGTCTTGACCGGATAGTCCACACGATAGGCATCAAATCTGTACCTGTACTGCGCGACTGGCCGTTTGGCATAATCTTTGGCTGGCTGGCATTCTGGTTGATCATCCTGTTTTTTGTCACCGCGGCTGTAGACAGTCTCGGACTGCCGGGGCTGGCTGACTGGCTGGAAAAACTCATCAACAATCTGCCACTGTATCTCGTTGCTGCATCGTGTGTGGTCGGCGGTGTGATACTGGGCAATTATGTCCGTCACCGGATCCAGTCGACTGCACGGTCATCCGGCATGCGTCAGGCGGAGATGCTTGGCTCCACGCTAAAGGTCATCATCATCATCTTTTCGGTAATAACCGGACTCGACCAGCTCGGTCTGGACGTGTCGCTGTTCGAACTGATCCTGGTCATTATCATTGCAGCTGTTGTGCTGTCCATTGCTCTCGCGTTTGGACTGGGTGCTGGGCCATCATTATCAAATGTGATCTCAGGTCGTTATGTACGCAAGACCTATGCGGTGGGTCAGCGTATCAATATCAATAATTTCGAGGGCGAGATCCTGGAACTGTTGCCAACCGGTGTGGTACTGGATACCGACATCGGCAGAACGTTTGTTCCGGCGCATATGTTTGATGAGAACGCCTCCGTTCTGCTTGATAATGCCAATATAAAAGATGATAAATAACCTGTCGCAACATTTTCTGCAGGAGCACCCTCGCGAGTCTGCGAAGGTGCTGGAAGGTTTTCCGGCAGACGAACTGGTCTCCTATTTCGCATTACATGACGATGAGCTGGTTGCTAATGTATTGCGCTATTTCCTGCCGGGTAGTGCGGTTGCCTGTTTGCTGGGTATGGAAACCGGTAACGCAGCTGACATCCTTGACAAGTTGGGAATAGATACGGCGGCCCGCCTGTTACGCAGGATGAAGGGACACGATCAGGTAACGCTATTGAACGCCCTGCCTGCCGGTTATGCCTACCGTCTGCGCTCGGTGTTGCGCTATCCGGCCGGTACCGTCGGCCAATATATGAGTCCGAATGTGTTTACCGCTGCTGATACCATGCTGGCAAGCGATGTGATCATGACGGCCAGACATGCAACTAGCGAGCTGCAGGGTGATATATTTATTATAGGAGATGCCCAGCGTCTGGTCGGACTGATAGATGTCAAACATCTGGTCTTTGCCGATCCCGGCATCGAAGTCAGCAAGTTGATGCGTCTGCCGGATGTGGTGTTGAATGCCCGCTCGAATCTTGATTACGTCAAGGACAATCCAAAGTGGCGGTTCAAGGAAATCCTGCCAGTTGTTGATCATAACAACGTGTTTG
Source organism: Klebsiella pneumoniae (assembly GCA_945870865.1). Lineage (GTDB taxonomy): Bacteria > Pseudomonadota > Gammaproteobacteria > Eutrophobiales > Eutrophobiaceae > Eutrophobius. The sequence goes on along the minus strand of CAMBTO010000025.1, from coordinate 13,238 downwards.
TTGGTGTATTAAAACGATCGGTCATGTTCGAGGCCTTGTCCGGTGATCATAATCCGGGCCATGTGGAAGAGACGTTTATGGATACGGTCATGGAGGTAGCTGACCTGTTCTGGGAAGTCTGTATGAATATCGTTATACCAAAATCGGATGCGCGACTGAAAGATCGGAAAGATGAGCGAATTTAATCCTGAAATTGATCATGCGTTGAACCATATTTTTATGGATCGCTATCCTGCCGATGCGGTACGCAAGATAGAACAACTGAAACCGGGAGAAGCCGCCGACATCCTGAAAACAAAATCGCTGGGTACGGCCCTGAAGGTCTGGCGCCGGTTTTCCCCGTATTTTGGATCAAAGGTGTTGATGGAAATGGATCCGGAATACCGACTGATGTTGCTCGCCCAGATCGAGCCGAATTTTGGTGCAAGTTTTCTGAAAGTACTGGACGAGCAGACGCAGCTTGAAATACTCGAGCTGGTCAAGGAGCGTTTTGTCAAAAAGGATCTGATCCGCGCGATGACCTATCAGGAAGAATCCGCCGGTGCGTTAATGGATGCACGCGCGATGTATTTTCGTCCAAACATGACGGTCGGTGAGGTCATTTCTGTGCTGCGTGGGCGCCCGCACGGGATGTACCACAAGTTATATACAGTCGATGATGAAAACCAGTTACACGGTATCATCGATATGGAAGACGTCGCGCTGGCAGACCACAATGATACGCTCTCGACACTGGAGCGGCATAGCCCGGTGTGTGTGGATGCCGATGCGAGCCGTGAGGAACTGGTGCAGGTATTTGAAAGCCAGAAGGTGACCGACCTGCCGGTCGTTGATGTCAACCGGCGTTTTATTGGTATCCTGCGTTACCATGTACTTGTCGGCGCGGCGTTGGAAGAGTCCAGCATGGACATGCAGACGATGGTCGGTGTGAGCAAGGACGAACGCGCCCTGTCGCCCGCCGGGTTCGCCACGCGCAAACGCCTGCCCTGGTTGCAGATCAATCTCGCGACCGCTTTTATGGCCGCCGTCGTGGTTGGCCTGTTTGAAGATACCATTGCCCAGTACACTGCACTCGCTGTGTTATTACCGGTCGTTGCCGGTCAGTCGGGTAATACCGGTGCACAATCACTCGCCGTCACGATGCGCGGGCTGGCTTTGCGCGAGATCTACCCGCGTATGTGGCCACGTATACTACTGAAGGAATTTCTGGTCGGGGTGATGAACGGTATCGCGGTTGCCTTGACCACAGGACTTGCTGTGTATATCTGGAGCAAATCGACTGGCCTGACCATCGTGATCATGATCTCGATGGTGTTGTCGATGGCGATTGCCAGCGTGTCCGGTGCACTGATCCCGATCATGCTGACCGTATCCGGTCAGGACCCGGCGCAGTCGTCATCCATATTCCTGACCACGGTGACCGACATCGCCGGATTTTTCAGTTTTCTCGGCATTGCAACGCTGTTCATGCACATGCTGTGAGTATGGACGTTGTTAAAGACTGATATATCTGCATGTTAACGGGTAACCAGGGTAAATCAGTATTGCTGCTATTGGGCGCCGTATTGTTCTGGTCGGGCAATAATGTGGTAGCCAAGGCCATCATCGTCGATGTCCCGCCCTACAGCTTTACCTTCCTGCGTTGGCTGATCGCCTCGCTCATCATGTTACCGTTTACCTGGTCGTATGTGCGGCGCGACTGGCGCACGGCCCGACAGGCCTGGGTCCGGCTGACACTGATAGCTGTGCTCGGTATCTCGGCGTTTAATACCTTATTGTATATGGCGGTACAGACGACCACTGCGGTGAATGTCGGGTTGATCTCCAGCTTTTTTCCGGCCGCAATCGCCATGTTTTCCTGGGTATTGCTGAAGATTCGCCTGGACCGGATCCAGATCACCGGCATGGCGATCAGTTTTCTCGGTATCCTGCTCGTCATCAGCCAGGGCCATCTGTCTACCCTGACCGGCATGGTGTTTGTCGAAGGTGACCTGTTAATGTTTCTCGGCGTGATATGCGGCGCGATTTATCCGGTGTTGTTACACAAAAAACCGGCGATCCATCCACTCAGCCTGCTGACGATCATCATTCTGCTCGGCATGGTCGTATCGCTGCCGTTGTACCTGCTCGACCTATGGCAGGGGCACTATGTGACTGTCAACGGCGGGGTCGTGTCCGGCCTGTTATATATTGCCGTGTTTCCCTCGGTACTTGCCTATATGCTCTGGAATCGCGGGATTGAACTGGTTGGGGCGAACCGGGCCGGGTTATACCTGAACCTGATCCCGATCCTGACGGCGATTATGGCGGCGGTGTTTCTCGATGAAACACTGCGCTGGTACCACTTTGCCGGTCTTTTGTTGGTCATATCCGGTATGGCACTGTTCAATCTGAAACAGCTGCTGACCCCCGCACCAGCACAGCCGTAGTGCGGGGCAGACGGAGTGGTGACGTCAATCCGGGCATAACTGGCTAAAAAACTTGGCTTTTTCAGCCAGCATGGGCAGAATCAACTTTTTTATGACAAGTTCCTGATAATTAGCGCATCCAGCGCACAGACGGAGTGGAACAGGTTTTTATGCTACTAAGCTGTTAAATATCCGGATTATGGCGACGTAGACTCTATCCCTGTCGTCACCGTCGCGTCTGCCATCGTATCCAGATCCAGCTGGCCGGTTTCGCGGCTTAGCCACAGAGCGATGAATGTCAAGCAGCCCAATACTGCCAGATAGAAGCCGACCGAGCCGGGACCGTGGTTTCTGACCAGCCAGGCAGCGACAAACGGTGTCAGTGCGGCACCGAGGATGGAGGCAAGGTTGTACGATACGCCAGAGCCGGTATAACGGATGTTGGTCGGGAATAACTCAGGCAGCAGCGCGGACATCGGGCCGAAGGTCAGGCCCATCAGTGTCATACCGATGCTGAGAAACAGCAGCATGATTACTTTATTGGCGTTCACGCCAGTGCCGATCACCTCAGGTGAGATGAAAAGCCTGAAGCTGAGGCCAAACACGATGATTAAAAATGTGATTACGAGCAGGAATTTGCGCCGCCCGAACCGGTCGGCCAGATGGCCGGAGACGGGTACGAATGCGGCGAAAAACAGCACCGAGATGATCTGTAATACCAGAAACTCGCGGTAACCAATCCCCAGAAATCCCAGGGTAGGGCTGCCGATCGCGTAGGAAAGCACCCAGGTGGTCATCAGATAAAACAGTCCGTAGGTGGCGACCATGATAAACGTGCCAAGTATCAGCGTTTTCAGGTGATGTCGGCATATCACCGTCAGCGGCGTCTTGACGCGTTCACCCCGGGCGATGGCGCGGGCGAAGACCGGGGTTTCATGCAGTTTCAGACGTACGTACAGGCCGAACACCACCATTAATATCGACATCAGGAACGGTGTGCGCCAGCCCCAGACCAGGAACGGGTCGGTCATGGCGGCCGTCTTTGAATCGTAGTCAAACCAGATGGTCAGCAGCAGAAAGAATCCGTTTGCGAGGATAAAACCGAAGGGTGCCCCGAGCTGTGGCCACATTGCCGCCTGGGCGCGTTTGCCTGGCGGTGCGTTTTCCAGAGCGAGCAAGGCGGCACCAGACCACTCACCGCCGAGCCCGAGGCCCTGACAGAACCGCAGTATTGTCAGCAACACCGGCGCGAACAACCCGATTTGTTCATAGGTCGGTAACAGACCGATCAGGAACGTGGCCAGCCCCATCAATAGCAGAGAGCCTACCAGTGTGGCCTTGCGACCGATGCGATCGCCAAAATGACCAAAGAATACCGAGCCTATCGGACGCGCGACAAAGGCGACGCCGAAGGTCGCCATCGAGGCGAGCATGGCAGCGCCAGGGTTACCCGGGGTAAAAAACAGCAAGGGAAAGACGGACACAGCCGCGGTTGCATAGATATAAAAATCAAAAAACTCGATGGTCGTGCCTATCATGCTGGCGCTGATGACACGTCGACGCACGACCTCCGGGCTATCGGTATTCTGTACGTGGGATTCAGTGTTTGACATGGGGCTATACTCTATCATCCGAAACCGGGGACAGACCATGATTTTCCAGAAAAAAACCGTGGTCTGTCCCCCTGTTTTTTATTGTCTGTGGCGAACAGCTCTTCGAGTTCCTTCGCGGCGGATTTGCTGAGAGCAATCAGCTTTTTCTCATCAGTATGAAAATTGAGATTTTCATGCAGGCGCCTGACATCATATTCCTTGAACCGGTTTACCGCGAGTTTGACCTCGGCCTCATTCAGGCCGAGGCCAGACAGCACCATGCCGGCGATCTCCAGCGCCGAGGCAAAGGTCTCCCGGCGTAGCAGGGTTACGCCGAGTTCCATGAGGCGATAGGCATGCTGGCGGTTACGGGCACGTGCGTAAATAGTCAGGTTCGGGAAATAGTGTTTTACTATTTCGGCGGTCTTGACCGAGGCCTCGACATCATCTATCGCCAGGGCAAAGATGTTGGCCTTGTCCGCATGGGCGGAGCGCAACAGGTCGAGACGGCTGGCATCGCCATAAAACACCTTCGGTGATTTGGCCGAAGCGGCCAAACCCGGCGATGATGAACTGGTTGTGTTCCTCGTCCAGCGTATCAAACTCGCGTTCTGGTCGGGTCTGCAGGCTGGAGAGGTAATCGTCCAGCTTCAGTAACAGCGGGGTAATCGCCATCGACAGTGTAACGGCGACGATCAGGATGTCAGATAGGGAAGTCTCCAGCAGACCGATAGAAACGGCTGAGGCAAAGACGACGAATGCAAACTCGCCGCCCTTTGAATATCGGCACCGCAATGACCGCGGCCGAAAGAAAGATGACTGCCTCATTAATTTCGCTCATGGTGAAATTATGCCGTATTCACTGCGGGCTGTCCCCCATGAATGATGATGTTGTCAGAGAACCTGCCGGGACAGACCATGGTTTTTATCAGCGTGGCAATCGGTTAAACTATAGCTATCTGAAAACCGTGGTTTGTATCCCATATGAATATTGTTGTTGCGGCCTTTTACAAGTTTGTCCTGCTGGATGATTTTCAGCAGTTGCGCGCACCCTTGCTGGCGCTGTGTCAGCAATATGAACTGCGCGGGACCATCCTGCTCGCTCAGGAGGGGATCAACACGACGATTGCAGGTAGCCGTGCCGGAATAGATGCGTTGGGTGAGTTTCTGCGGGCCGACGGCCGTTTTGATGGACTCGAATACAAGGAGTCGCTAGCCGAGGACTATCCGTTTTACCGGATGAAGGTCCGTCTGAAAAAAGAGATCGTCACCATGGGCATGCCCGAGACAGCGCCACAGCGTATCGCCGGCAAACATGTGGGCCCCACAGAATGGAATGCCTTGCTGAATGACCCGGATGTCGTCGTCATTGACGCGCGTAATCAGTATGAGTGTGACATCGGCATGTTTAAAAATGCGGTCTCCCCGGTGACCGAAACGTTTCGGGAGTTTCCCGAATATGTGGCCAAAAACCTGGATCCGCAGAAAAACAAAAAGATCGCGATGTATTGTACCGGTGGTATCCGCTGCGAGAAGGCGAGTGCCTATATGCTGAAACAGGGGTTCAGCGAGGTCTATCAGTTGAACGGCGGCATCCTGCGATATTTTGAGGAGGCCAGCCCGGCGGAGAACCTGTGGCAGGGCGAGTGTTTTGTATTTGACGGGCGCGTGGCCGTCGACGATCAGCTACACCCCGGTTTACACCAGATGTGTTTCTCCTGTCGCAAACCAGTTTCACCGGAAGAGCATGAGTCCGAAAAATATGAACTCGGGGTATCTTGCCCGGCCTGTTACGATGGCCTGACAGCAGAACGGCGTGCCAGCCTCGAAGAGCGCCAGCGCCAGATCAAACTGGCCGAGCAGCGTCACCAACGCCATATCGGTGTCCCGTTTAATCCGGATCCGGCAGCTTAGGCCGGCCTGTCCTGTGCAACCTTGACGCTGCCAGTACTCTATACTTTTCGCCGTTGTCCTTACGCCATGCGGGCCCGACTGGCGCTGCATCAAGCCGCCATCGCCTATGAACCGCGCGAAGTTGCCCTGAAGACCAAACCTGTCGAGATGCTGGTAATTTCACCGAAAGGGACAGTTCCCGTGCTCCAGCTTGAATCGGGATCAGTGATTGAGGAAAGTCTGGAGGTGATGTTATGGGCCTTGCGCCTACAGGATCCGGAAGGATGGTTGAGGGGGGACACGGAAATTTGCCGGGCGCTCATCAATCAGAATGATACGGAATTCAAGCACTGGCTGGACCGCTATAAATACCATATCCGCTATCCAGAGCTGACAGAACGTCATTATCGTGACCAGGCCGTGCAGTTTATCCAGCGGCTGGAACAGTTACTGTCGGCGCAGGGCGGGGCAGGCCTGTTCGACCAGCGCTGGACGCTGGCTGATGCGGCCATCTTTCCGTTTGTCAGGCAATTTGCCACGGTCGATCGGGAATGGTTTGATGGCACGGCTTATGTGCACGTGGTGCGCTGGCTTGCTGCCTGGGAACAGTCGGATTTGTTTCGAGCCATCATGGACAAGCATCGGGTATGGCGGGCGGCCTGATTATTCATTTTCGTGACGTGGCACGATATGCACCTGTTCGCCGTCTACAGATACGGCCAGACTGATCGGGCGGCAACAAACGCTGCAATCCTCGATATAGTCCTGGTATTCAATGCTGCAATCAACGATCACACTGATCGTTTCACCACAATATGGGCACTCTATTTCGATAGTCTGTTGCAGTTCCATTATTCTAGCGAGGTTTCATCGCCTTGATCACAAACCGGTCGGTGTTACCGCGTATCATCGGGTCAAACACATGCAATGTGTGATCATCGACCGGATTGGACAGCAGGGTTGATTTGTCGACGATGATAAATCCGGCGCGCACCAGCAGTTGCTCGGCAATGAGCGGGTCGATACGGTGTAGTTGATTATTGTTGCCGGGATTGCCGATATGGTCCTCTACTCCGAGGATACCGCCGGGCTTTAATGCCTGCATGATACTGGCCAGTGCGGACAGGACAGCCGGTTCGCCGCCGTAGATATAAAGATCATGCATGTTCAGCATCAGTGTGGCGATATCTGCCAGTTCGACCATGTCAAGTTCATTAATCCGTTTGATCCACAGCCGGGTATTGGGCAAGCGGTTATTCGACAGACGCTGGTTGATCGCCTTGTGTATCGCACCGTAACGCATGCGCAGGGCCATCACGTCATTTTGTGCATAGACCTTGCCGTTGACACCGACGGCGGCAGATAACAGTTCGGTGTAATAACCACTCCCGGCCATCAGGTCGAGTGCGGTCATGCCTTCGCTGACGCCGAGAAACTCTAGGATCTGCGTCGGGCGGCGGCCCTCGTCAAGAAAGATATCCTCCTGTGCACGGTCGGGCGCATTTATCGCGTTATACAACCGTTGTTGCAACCCGGGGTCCGCTGCCACCGGCTGAGCCAGCCACATTGCTGCCAGTAGCAGCACGGATAGACAGCGATGAAACCCGCGAGTGAACCGCATCATGTCTGGAACGATGTCTTATCTGTTAATACAGTCAAGTATTGAGGCATCGTTGACCAGTCTTTGCAGGGTCGACGACAAGGTCTCGTTGATATAGTCCTGGTTTTCACCGACGGTAGGCGGCTTCAATACATCGGCCTTGTCGGTAATACGATATTCGTTCGTAACCACATAAGTACCGCTCTGGCAGGTCGCCTTTAACGCGGCGGCGGTATCTACCGCACGGATGGTCGTCTCACCCGTGGCGTTGTATTTCAGGTCGGTGATATCGACAATAATCTGTACGTTTGCACCGCTATTCAAAACATTATAACCAAGTACACGATAGGCAGCGGTCAGGCTGTTGCGTACCGACTGGGTGATGTCAGCGTCGGCGGTAATGGCGGAGGTGTCCGCATAGATGCCACCGCGTGTACCGATAATCTTGTTGGCACGTGCATCGTTCACACCGATCTGGATGGTTTTTTGTTGCTGGTCGTTATTAGCGTTGGCTACCTTGATATCCGGCATGATGGTGACGGTTTGTGGACTGAGCGCACAACCAGTCAGTACCAGTAACGGAATCAATAAAGCGGTTTTAATCATATTCATATTTTCATACCTCTGTGTTCCGATAGGGCAGACTGCATCTTTGCCATTACTTATACCAGTTGTTTTACAAATATCAATTAATTCAGTGCCTGCATGAAAACCGTCAGGTGCCGGTTTTCATTGTTTAAAAAACCGTCTATCCCCGGCATTTTTTGCAAACAGCAAGATAGCTGCTAAGATATAAATTATACCGCATTCTGTTACATAATCTAAAGCTAAGGAGGTAGGGCATGTCACTACGCATAGGCGACGAAGCACCGGATTTCACCGCAGAAACGACCGAGGGTACTCTGCATTTTCACGAGTGGTTGGGTGATGGTTGGGCCGTGCTGTTTTCCCATCCGAAAGACTTCACCCCGGTCTGCACGACTGAGCTGGGCTATATGGCCCGTCTGAAAAACGAGTTTGCCCAACGCAATTGCAAGGTCATCGGGCTCAGTATTGACTCGGTTGAAGACCACCGCAACTGGAAAAAGGACATCGAAGAGACCCAGGGCTCTCCGGTCTCCTATCCGATGATAGCCGATACCGACATGGCGGTAGCGAAGTTATATGACATGATCCACCCGAATGCCAGCGGCCCGGCCAAGGGCAGAACCGCGGCGGACAACCAGACGATTCGTTCCGTGTTTGTTATCGGTCCGGACAAGAAGATCAAGCTGACGATGACCTACCCGATGACGACCGGTCGTAATTTTGATGAAGTGCTGCGCGTGCTCGATTCGATGCAGCTGACCGCAAAACACCAGGTTGCCACCCCGGTCAACTGGAAGAACGGTGATCGCGTCATCATCGTCCCGTCGGTGAGTGACGAGAAGGCAAAAGAGAAATACCCGCAGGGATGGGAGACGAAGAAGCCGTATCTGCGTCTGGTGGATCAACCTAAGTAATAGTCACAACGTAGACATAAAAAAAGGGGAGTCACCGTCAGGGTGACTCCCCTTTATTGTTTATGAACCTATGGCTTGCGGAATTTCAGAGTGAAGTTGTCGCTGTTACGCTTCAGTGACTCATGGGTGCTGTCCAGCGTCAGGTTGTCATTCGGCTGTGCAGCCAGTTCAGAATAATCAACAAACACGAAACCGACTTCCTGTAGTTCCTTGATCATCGCAACCGGATCAACACGGCGCCAGCGCACCTCATTCCATTCCTCCATGTGACGACGGGTGTGGTCAACCACACCATAGATGCCACCGGATTTCAGCGCATTAAATACGGCTGTATTTAGCACCTTGCGGCCTTCCGGCGACATGTTATGCATGTTGCGGAAGGTCAATACCATGTCCACATCCTTGACCGGGAAGGCGAACGGTGCAACGGTGTTATACCCTTTCTTGTCGGTCTTGGTAGACACGAACTTGTCGTCCAGTACCTGGACCTTGCCGAGGCCCCAACCAGCCAGCTTGTCAGCAACCGATTTACCATCGGCACCCAGATATAACTGTCCCTTGTCGTTCAGTACCTGGCCGAGAATTTTGGTGTAGTACCCGCCGCCCGGTATCAGTTCGATGACGCGCATATCGTTTTTCAGGCCGAAGAATGACAGGGCGACGTCTGGTTTGCGGTAGACATCTGCTGCACGGTCGGCATCTTCACGGATGGAGGCGACCATGGCCTTCTGCACATCGACTTTGATGTCCGCCTGTGCCATCGATGTCAGTGGGAAAATCGCGATGGCTATTAACAGGTTAATTTTTAATAAAGTTTTTTTATTCATGATAGACCTCGGTTACGTATTATCAGTTTTTGTTACAGGACATGGAAATCGGAGGAAAAACAGTGGAACAATCATCCGGTGTACGCTGGACGCTACCTCTGCTTACGACATAGACGATGTTTTTTGCCGCGGCAATGTTTTCAACCGGATTCAAGGCGGTAATGACGAAGTCGGCCTGCTTGCCGATCTCGACTGTTCCAATCAACTTGTCCTTGTAACTCATTTCGGCAGGCCAGCGTGTGGCGCCGAGCAGCGTACGGTAAGGAGTAATGCCGGCATCAACCATCATTTGCATCTCACGATGCAGCGATATTCCGGTCAACCTTTCCTGACCAGCATCAGTTGCCGCAAGTACCTTGCCCCCTGCCTCGCTGAGCAGCCTGATAAAGGTATTTACCTTTTCAAGACCTATCTTGTAGTTGGCCAGATCCTTAGGGCTGACCTTTTCCGAGCGTTTCCAGAGTGCAATGATGGGCGCCTTTTTTTCTTCCGACAGGTCACTGTAAAGGCCACCGAACTGCATGTTTTTCTCGTCTTCCAGGGCCCAGTCGGCCAGATGTCGGGAAAAATAGCCGTAACGCCCGACCATCGTCGGGTTAAGATAAACGTGATTGTCGACCATTAACTTGACTACTTCGGGCGCTTTATCCAAATCCATCAGGTGATCATGTTGAGGTGATGACATATTCTTGGGCTGCTCACCTGAAAGTGTAGAAGATACAACCGGCCACATGTGTTCAATGAATTTCATGCCCGCCTCAATTGATTCGCGTGCATCCTTGGAGTGTCCGACTACCGGCAGTCCGCGTTTATTGGCTTCCTGCATGACAAGTGCCCTGAGGTCAGCCGGTAAGGTACTTTCCACCTTGATACCGTCTGAGCCATTCTCTACCAGAAAATCCATATATTGGGCTATCTCTTCCTGGCTTTTTACCTGCACTGCGAGCGGATGCCCGCCTTCGGCAGGTCCATCAATGCGTTTGCCGGTTACATACAGTCTGGGACCACTGGTTGCGGGAGAATTATTCATGAAGTCCTTGTATTCCATTATCCAGGGATTGGCATCCTGTCCGGTCTCCTCGCAGGTTTCACCGCAGGGCCCGGTATCCATCAGTGTGGTGACACCATAATACAGGCTCAACCTGCGCCAGATAGCCGCATCCGGTACAAACGGTCGGAAATGGACATGCGCATCTATAAGGCCGGGCAGGATGTAGTTTGTTTCAGCATTGATCGTTCTGGCGGCAGGTGGCAAGGGATCTGTTGAGTCCGCCGCAATAATACTGTCTATCTTGCCATCACGTATCACGATGCCCTTGATCGGTCTCGGCGATGGTTCATCTGCGACCATATCCAGCAAGATACCACCCTGGATCAACAGATCTGCCTCGGGTACAGGCTCGGGTTCAGCCACCACGGGTACGGTTGGTGCGACTACGGCCGGCGTTTGTACCTGGGTCTGACCCTGATTGTCCGGGCTACAGGCTGACAACAGCAGTGTCAACATCACGGAAATCAAGGATAGATGTATAGAACGGGTCAGTATCATTTTGTATGCTCCGGTTGAGTCAGACGCTGGACGGTCAGATCGGGATTTTAGTTGAATTTCAAGTTATCACCCGTTTGGCTATGCGTCAAGCCAGCCGTCCACACCGGATGCATGCTGCATGTGCGTCATAATAATTACAATCAGACGCGCCGTTTATATATAATGCAGCACTTTACCCAGCCGGTTAGCGGTTGCAATCCAATCAACAAGCAGAACGACAACTCATGAAAAAATACAAGATAGCAATATTGCCAGGTGATGGTATCGGCCCCGAGATCATGCGCGAGGCCGTCAAGGTACTCAAGGTCATTGATGAGCGTAATCCGGATGTATCCTTTGAACTGACTGAGGCCCCGTTTGGAGCCAGCGCCTATTTTGAAAAGGGCCATCCGTTTCCAGAGGAGACGAAGGCGATATGCGCCGAGGCCGATGCAATTCTGAAAGGACCGGTCGGACTGAATTATGCGGAGACAGAAAAGATCCCGGTGGACCTGCGCCCGGAACGCGGTGCGATTCTGCCATTGCGCAAATGGCTGAATACCTATGCAAACTTTCGTCCGGTCTATCTGCCGAAGGGGCTGGCGCATTTCTCCCCATTAAAACCGGAAATCATCGGTGAGGGTATCGACATTATGATGATCCGCGAGCTGGTTGGCGGTCTTTATTTTGGCCCGAAGGAAGTGGGTGTGAATGAGCGTGGCCTGCGTTATGTAAAGGAAACGCTCGAATACGACGAAGAGCAGATCGCGCGTATCCTCCATGTCGGTTTTAAAACAGCGATGAGCCGCAAGAAGGTGCTGCACAATATTCACAAGAACAATGTACTCAAATCCAGCGTGCTCTGGAACGAGGTTCTGGAAGAGTTGGCGCAGGACTATCCCGAGGTGAAGGTTGTGCATGTGCTCGTTGATGCCGCCGCCACGCTGCTGTGTCTGAATCCCGGCCAGTTTGATGTGATGGTGATGGAAAACATGTTTGGTGACATCCTCAGTGATCAGGGCGGTGGTATCCTCGGTTCGCTCGGCCTGATGCCCTCGGCCTGTCTTGGCGATGACAAGGCCTATTATGAACCCTCGCATGGATCGGCCCCCGACATCGGTGGCAAGAACATTGCCAATCCGTACTCGATGATAGGTTCCGTGGCGATGATGCTCGAACTCAGCTTTGGCATGACCCGTGAATCAAAGAACATCTGGCATGCGATGCAGAGCGTGTTCAGTCAGGGTTATTCCACATCGGATCTCTCAAAGCCTGGCAACAATGTGAAAATGATCGCAACCGACCAGTTTGGTGACAAGGTGATCGAGGAACTGAAAAAATGAACTACAAATCATTTGCCATAATCCTGCTAGCGCTGTCTGTATCCGGCAGGGCTTACACACTGGATCTCGGCTTTTCGGAACTGGAGAAAGAACAGAAACTCTGGACAGTCAATCTGGGGGTGATGGGATTTATCACTGCCTGGGGTCTGGCGAAATGGGACTATTTTGATCGTAGTCCGCATGCGCAACCGGAAGGCTGGTTTGGTCAGAATACCGATGAGGGTGGCGCTGACAAGATTGGACATCTGTGGTCGACCTATACCGTGGCCGATAGTCTCGCTTATATGTACAAGGGTTGGGGTTATGAACCCGCTGCCGCTGCCATTAACGGTGCCTTGTCCTCGTTTGCGATCATGGGATTTATGGAGCTGGGGGACTCATTCAGCGATTACGGATTCTCGTATGAAGACATGCTGATGAACACCGCCGGTGCCGCTGCGAGCTACCTGTTTTACAAATATCCGGAACTCGATAAAAAGCTGGATCTGCGTTGGGAGTATAAACCGAATACCAACGAGACTGATTTCTTCACCGATTATCAGCAC
>CAMBTO010000024.1 GCA_945870865.1 Klebsiella pneumoniae | reverse complement strand
TAGTACCGCATATAACAGGCCTATTAACAGTGAACCTATTAAATTGACAGACAAGGTTCCATACGGAAAGTCCTTGCCCAGCCACAATTGTACATTCGTACTGAGCCAGTAACGCAGGACCGAACCGAGTGCACCGCCTCCGGCGACATACAGCAGATTATTCATGTTATTTTGCCTCCTTGTCCAGCTGGCGTAATCGTTCCAGTTTTTCGGAGATGGATTGTTCCAGTCCACGATTAACTGGCCGGTAATACTGGCGAGGCGGCATTGCGTCCGGGAAATAATTTACTCCAGCGGCGTAGGCGTCGGGTTCGTCATGTGCATAACGATACTGTTTGCCGTAATCGAGATTCTTCATCAATCGGGTCGGCGCATTGCGTAGATGCAACGGGACTTCCAGTGAGCCCTGTGTTTTAACATCGGCCATTGCCTCGTTATAGGCCATATAGACCGCGTTGCTCTTCGGGGCACAGGCGAGAAACAGAATCGCCTGGGCGATGGCCAGTTCGCCTTCCGGTGAGCCGAGCCGTTCCTGGGTTTCCCAGGCATCCAGCGCCAGACGGATCCCCCTCGGATCGGCATTGCCGATGTCTTCCGAGGCCATACGGACAACGCGACGGGCAATATAGAGTGGGTCGCAACCACCGTCTATCATGCGCACAAACCAGTATAAGGCCGCATCCGCTGCCGAACCCCTGACTGATTTATGCAGCGCCGAAATCTGATCATAAAATGCCTCCCCCCCCTTGTCGAAACGACGCAGGCCACCACCGCCGAGTACCTGCTCAAGCAAGGTGGGTGTAATACGTCGTTCCTCGGCGAGGTCCGAGGCGATCTCCAGCATGTTTAATGCCTTGCGTGCATCACCGTCTGCATACGCCGCCAGTTGATCCAGCGCGGCCGGATCGGCGGCCAGTGCCAGATTGCCGAGGCCACGTACGGTGTCCGTTAATGCGCCTTGCAATACGCCGATAATCTCTTCAGTACCCAGTGACCGCAACACATAGACGCGTAGTCGTGATAACAACGCATTATTCAGTTCAAACGAGGGATTCTCGGTGGTCGCACCAATAAAGGTTATCGTGCCATCCTCGACGTGTGGCAGAAAGGAATCCTGCTGGGACTTGTTGAAACGGTGTACCTCATCGACAAATAACACGGTTTCACGTCCGGATTGCTCACGGTAAACCCTGGCCGTGTCGATAGCCTGACGGATCTCCTTCACACCACCGAGCACGGCTGAGATTGTCAGAAACTGTGCCTGACAGGAGGCAGCGATTATTTTAGCCAGAGTGGTCTTGCCGGTACCGGGCGGTCCCCAGAACACCATTGAATGTAGATGGCCGGACTCTATCGCCTTGCGTAGCGGTTTGTCCTTGCCAAGAATATGCGCCTGACCGGTGTATTGCTCCAGTGTGACCGGGCGCATGCGGTCTGCCAGCGGGCGATATTCCCTGCCCGGGATCATGCCAGTCTGGCCTGATGGTTTTCTGGCACTGTCATTCCCGGTTATCGATTACGTCGATACCTGCGGGTGGCTTGAAGTCAAACAACGTGGTGTCGACCGTGGTATTACGTTTGCCGTTGCTGAAGATGATACGCGTAGTCTGCCCGAGATTATCAAACAGGATCATGCCGGCCAGATCATTGGCGTTAAAGCCGATACGAATGGAATTGTACTGTGACTCCGGGTCAGCTGAGGCCAGTTCGAGCCAGTCGGCCCCGTCCAGCGTACCGAGATCAGTAATGATATAGTCATCGTTCAGATCGGTATCCCCTGCCAGCACCGACGCCGGTGACTTTTCAATTGAATTACTGACGGAAGACACCGTGACCTGTTCAAGATCCTCATCGTAGATCCACAGGTCCTTGCCATCACTGATCAGATACTGGGTATACGGTTGTGTATAGGCCCAGTAGAACTTGCCCGGTCGCATCAACGTGACCTGGCCTGACGAGCTTTCCAGCACCTCATCAGATTCATTAAACAGGGTCTGTTCAAAATCAGCGTTGAATGTATCAAGGTCAGCAAGGAACTGTTTCAACCGGTTATCCACGGAGGTGGCGGCCGGCGTTGCTGTAGTTATCTCCTGGGCTGTAACGGACTGTGCGGGCAGAATCAAGGCAAACAGCAGCGTGTAGATAATCTTCATCATGAATAGCGGGACCTAGTCAATTGAGGGGGGAGGACCAGCCAACACTTCGCGGGCACCATTTGATTCGAGTGGTCCTACGAGACCACTCTTTTCCATCTCCTCAACCATACGCGCGGCACGGTTATAACCGACCTTCAGTCTTCGCTGGATATAGGAGATGGAGGCCTTGCGTGATTCGGTCACGATCTTGACCGCCTCATCATACAGCGGGTCTGATTCATCACCACCTCCTCCATCTGATTCAACGCCAGGCATCATCTCGGCACCACCCTCGCCCGGACCCTTGGTGATCTCCTCAAGATAATCCGGTGCGCCACGTGCCTTGATATTTTCCACGACCTTGTGTACCTCATGATCGTCCACAAACGCGCCATGGATACGTATTGGCATGCCGGACCCGGGCGGCAGATACAACATATCGCCATGACCCAGCAGGCTCTCAGCACCCATCTGATCCAGTATCGTGCGTGAGTCGATCTTTGACGATACCTGGAACGCAATACGGCTCGGAATATTGGCCTTGATCAGACCGGTAATGACATCAACAGAAGGCCTCTGCGTGGCCACAATCAGGTGTATCCCGGATGCACGTGCCTTCTGAGCCAGTCTGGCTATCAGTTCCTCGACCTTCTTGCCGACTGTCATCATCATGTCAGCGAGTTCGTCGATGATGACCACGATGTAGGGGGCTTCCTCCAGCATGCGCTGCGGGTCATCCGGACCTACAGGCTTGTAAGTCGGATCCGGGAGTGGCTTCTTGCGATCAGTGGCCTCCTTGACCTTGCGGTTATAGCCGCCGATGTTTCTGACGCCGAGAGAGGCCATCAACTTGTAACGCCGCTCCATCTCGGCCACACACCAGCGCAGCGCATTGGCCGCTTCTTTCATATCAGTCACGACCGGTGTCAACAGATGCGGGATACCTTCGTAGACAGACAACTCCAGCATTTTCGGGTCTATCATGATCATGCGCACATCGCGTGCGGTTGCCTTGTACAGCAGGCTCAGGATCATCGCATTCAGGGCAACCGATTTACCGGAACCGGTCGTCCCGGCGACCAGCAGGTGCGGCATCTTGTTCAGTTCAGTGACTACCGGGTTACCACTGATGTCTTTGCCGAGCGCCAGACAGAGTGGAGACTCGGTCCGGTCATATTCACTGGAATTCAGGATTTCACCGAGTGTTACCAGCTCACGGTATTCATTCGGGATTTCCAGGCCAACGACCGACTTGCCCGGTATCACATCAACCACACGAACACTGATCACAGACAGTGACCTTGCGAGGTCTTTTGAAAGGTTGCTAATCTGGCTGCCCTTCACCCCCGGTGCAGGATCCAGTTCATAACGGGTAATAACCGGCCCCGGATTGACTGCCACCACCCGTACACTGACACCGAAGTCTTTCAATTTCAGTTCGACCTGACGCGACATGGCCTGCAGCGATTCATTGGACATTCGATTTTTGGCCGGTTGGGGTCCATCCAGCAGGTTTAGTGGCGGAAGGAAGGAATCGGCCAGCGGTGCAAACAAATGTTCCTGCTTCTCACGCTCGGCACGTTCACCCCGGGGCAATTCGGAAATGATGGGTTCAATACGGGGTGGCGGCCGGTTCTCGATCTTTTCGATTTCTTCCTTGATGACAACCTCGCGTTCCTTCTTGATGCGTTTGCCCTCGGTTTTTTCGCGGGTGTCATGCAGATATCCGGCAAACCACTCACTGAATTTCAGTACTTGGTATCCAAGCTGGTCCATTACCCATAACCACGACAGGCCGGTATACAGGGTCAGACCTATCAGGAAGATGGCCAGCATGAACAGCGTGCTGCCCAGTGGACCGAAGCCGTTCAGGAAAAACATGCCGATGCCATCACCGAAGATTCCACCGGCACCAGGGATCTGATCTGGCACCCATGCCCCTTCACGGAAATGCAGATGCAACAGGCCACAACTACTGATCAGTGTCATCAAGAAACCGGAAAGGCGGGCACCCAGCAGGAATTGGTTTAAAAGTTCTTCCTGTCGTCGTGTTTCAAATACACGCCAACCATCATAGACAAACAGGATCGGGAACAGATATCCGAAATAGCCAAACAGATACAACAGAAAATCGGCGAGCCAGGCACCGACGACACCACCCAGGTTATGGATTTGCTCGGTACTGACGGCCTGTGACCAGCCCGGATCTTGCGGATGAAAGCTGAACAGGGCCAGTGACAGATAAATAGCAAGCAAAGCCAGGACAATAAAACTGATTTCCTTGACGTTTCGAATCACCTGTATCGTGGCGACTGCCCCGGCACGCAGTTGTTTCTTCGATGCTTGTCCCACAAGTTAATCCTGATTGATTGAAAAACAACATATGATTATGTTTAACAAAGAAGAACTGTAGCATATATCGCATTATATTTCAGCCAGAACCGTACATCGTGATCGACAGAATGCGATATATTTTTCCGGGTGAATAAGTCCAAATCTCAAGGGTTGGTTATGCTAGAATCAGGTCACTTTTTACTAATATCATGTCTATGTCCAGAAAACCAATTTACAAGATTATCTTTTTAAACCAGGGCAAGGTCTACGAGATTTATGCCCGGAATGTCCATCAGGGGGACATGTACAGTTTTATCGAGGTCGAGAAGCTGATTTTTGGTGAAAAAACGACCGTTGTTGTGGACCCCTCCGAGGAGACGCTGAAGTCTGAGTTCAACAATGTCACCCGCACCTATATCCCGCTGCATTCGATCATCCGCATCGATGAGGTGGATAAACAGGGTCCGTCCAAGGTCACCGACGCGGGCTCACGGGCCGGGAAAGTCATGCCATTTCCGTTTTATACCCCTGGTGGCACTGAAGATTCCAAATAAACTCCGTGCCGGATTCCACCGGACGGACTATATGCCCGCACAGCTGATACTGGCATTGATAGTCTGTCTGTTGCCCTTGAGTGCAAGTGCACAATGGCGGGTTAACCAGCGTTCTATCGCGCCATCCGGTGCAAAAGGTCTGGTTGCACATACTGAAAATGACTCGGGCTATGCGTTGGAGCTCTACAAGGACGGTGATGCCGCCGTTCGTATTCGGCTGAATCTGCCTGATAATTTGATGAATCTGCGTAAAGGGGCCTGCCCTACCTATCAGATAGATCTGGGTAAACCGGACAACCGTTCGTATGATGCAAGCCCCTGTAGCGGCACGGCCCATCGCCCTGAAATAATTACCGGCCGCATTGAAGACAAGCAGATCCGCTCTGATCTGTTATTACAAATTATGAATGGCAACACCATTACCTTTCGCTTCCGGCTGGAACCGGGTGATTATCGCGAAACCAGCTTCTCGCTCGCCGGATCCAAACGTTCGATGATAACGGCAATCGGAAAAGACATCCGTGTCCAGTCCCGGTAATCCGGATGCAGGCGGGGTGATATCCTCTCGTAAGCGTTACGCTACTAGTCAGGACAACTGAATTGTCAGCGGAATATTCAACCAGGGTATTGACAGATCTGGGTGGTCTGACGGCCGACAGCTGGAACCGCCTGACGCCGGGTAACAACCCGTTTTTGAGTCACGAATATCTGTATGGTCTGGAGCAGGAAGGTTGTCTGACCGGACACGGCTGGTCACCACAGCATCTGGCTATCTATGCGGGAGAGTCGCTAGTGGGTGCGATGCCGTTGTATCTGCGCACCAACTCACACGGCGAATTTGTGTTTGACTGGGCCTGGGCTGATGCCTATGAACAGGCCGGCGGCAGATATTATCCCAAACTGGTTTCAGCCATCCCGTTTGCACCGGTGATTGGTCCGCGTTTACTCGTTAGTGATAACCATACTCAAGCAGACAAGATCCGTGAAAGTCTTGCCAGGCAACTGGTACACATGACAGACACGGGCGGCCTGTCCTCCAGTCATTGTTTATTTACCGCCGGATCGGATCAGTCTGCTTTCCGCCAGGCGGGGTTCATACCGCGACTTACTTGCCAGTTTCACTGGCATAATAAAGACTATCGCGATTTTGACGATTTCCTGGATACACTTACGTCCAAAAAACGCAAACAAATCAAACGTGAACGACGGCTGGTTGCCGAACACGGTATTGATATCGAAGTATTGACCGGTGATCAGATCAGCGAATCTCAGTGGCAAACCTATTATCAGTTTTATTGTTCGACATTCCTGCGGCGCTGGGGCAATCCGCGTCTGACGCTGGATTTTTTCCGTCTGCTGGGAAAACAATTACCTGCCAGTACGCTGCTGATACTGGCGCGACGAGGGGACTACTATGTCGCCGGTGCATTCGCCATGCTCGGCACCGACACACTGTATGGTCGGCACTGGGGTTGTGCAGAACAGTATCCATTCCTGCATTTTGAGTTGTGTTATTACCAGACCATAGACTATGCGATCCGGCACCGGTTACAGCATGTGGATGCGGGTGTACAAGGTGAACACAAACTGGCACGCGGATTTGAACCGGTGGCGGGAATCTCCTGGCACTGGATCCGCCATGCCGGGTTCAGACAGGCGATAGAGGATTATTTGATCCGCGAAACCGGTGAAATGAATCGATATATTGACAGCTTGCGTCAGCAATTGCCGTTCCGTCAGTCCACTGCGGATGAACCGGCGTGATTCAGTCGACAACATCCACAGCAGGTGAACAAAGGATATTCTGGATCGCAGATCGGATTTTTGCCGATGACTTTCCCGATGTGCGCTCGGCGCTGCGCGAACCGGACGGACTGCTGGCCATCGGTGGCGACCTGCACCCTGCCCGGTTGCTGGATGCCTACCGTAAAGGGATTTTCCCCTGGTTTAACCCGGGCCAGCCGGTATTGTGGTGGTCTCCGGATCCCCGCTGTGTGCTGCGACCCGCAGAAATCCACATAGCGTCCAGCCTGCACAAGCTGTTGCGGCGCCACCAGTTCAGGGTAAGCTTCAATCAGGCATTTGATCAGGTTATCCGGTCATGTGCCGAACCACGGGCTGACGGACGAGGTACATGGCTATCGGAGGAGATGATCCAGGCCTATACCGGATTGCATCAGCGGGGGTATGCCGTTTCAGTCGAATGCTGGTACGACGAAGACCTGGTTGGTGGACTGTATGGTGTGGTGGCGGGCAGAGTCTATTTTGGCGAATCCATGTTCAGCCGAATGGCCAATGCTTCCAAGGTTTGTCTTGTTCATCTGGCGAGACAGCTGGACCTGGCCGGTTTTCCGTTGATCGATTGCCAGATCCATTCCACTCATATGTCCAGTCTCGGTGCCACCCTGATACCGCGTGAACAGTTTACTGATTTGCTCGCTCACTACTGTTATGAACCGGACATAATGGAGTGGCCAGCACAGAGTGTATATCCATGAGCCGTGAGATCAGATTGGGATTTTACGCCACACCACCGCACCGGTGTAATTACCTGGAGGACCGCGAGGCGATCACGCTGTTTGCCGATCCGGACTTCCCCAAGAATCGTCAGTTGTATTCTGCACTTGCTAACAGTGGATTCCGTCGCAGCGGGATGCATCTGTACATACCTCACTGCAACGGTTGTAGCGCCTGCATTTCAGTCAGGATACCGGGTGATGAATTCAGGCCGAGCCGTGTGCAGCGACGTACATGGAAAGCAAACCTTGATATGGAAGTCCGGGTCTTGCCTCCGCTGTACAGTGATGAACATTTTGATCTGTATAGTAAATATCTGGCGCAACGTCACCCGAACGGTGGCATGGACAATCCTACCCCGGAAACTTACATGGATTTTCTAACGGCCCCGTGGGCTGAAACCGTGTTTTTCGAGATGCGTGTCGCCGGCAAGCTCGTAGGTGTTGCGGTGACCGATATACTCGATGATGGACTGTCGGCGGTTTACACCTTCTATGATCCGGAACAGGCACGTCGCAGTCCCGGCAGGTTTGCCATACTTTATCAGCTCGAACAGGTCCGACTGAACGGTTATAAATGGTTGTATCTGGGTTACTGGATAAAACAGTGTGAGAGGATGAACTACAAGTCTGAATATCAACCACAACAAGTCTATCTGAACAATAACTGGCACAACTGTTATAATGGTGTGCTGGACGAATGTTCTTTGCCAGGTTGAGCAAAATCAGGCAGAATTTGTCTTTTCATCTAATGAGGAAAGTATGGCTAAAGAAGACCAGATTGAAATGGAAGGGACGATAGTTGAAACCCTCCCGAATACGATGTTTCGTGTTGAACTCGATAATGGACATGTCGTAACAGCACACATTTCAGGCAAGATGCGCAAGAACTATATCCGTATCCTGACCGGTGACAAGGTTACCATCGAAATGACACCTTACGACCTGACCAAGGGTAGAATCATCTATCGCGCCCGGTAACAGGTGCCTTCATGTACTACCGGCAGGGACAGCCGCCCTGGCCCGGATCAAGTCTTCCTCCGTGTTGATCTCAATTCCCGCCTTGTGGGGCACTTCCTGGACATGGATCCTGTATCCATAATAAAGCGCACGTAACTGCTCCAGTGATTCCTGCTGCTCCAGCTGCGCGCGGGGTAATGCTGCATATGTTTGCAGAAAATCAGCGCGATAGGCATAGATACCGATATGCTTGTAGGCGACCATCGAAAATGGCGTTGACTGCTGCCCCGCATCGCTCTTGCCCCAGGGTAACGGGGAGCGACTGAAATATAACGCTGTATTATTGGTATCCATGACCACCTTGACAGCATTCGGATCCAGCCAGGTCTTCCAGTCGCCGATTCGCTCACACAAGGTTGCCATCTGTTTGTCGGGATTGAGGAACAGGCCCTGTGCAACCTCACCGATCAATTCTGGCTGCAGACCATATTCGTCACCCTGCAGATTTACAATTATCTGGTCCTTGTTACTTCCAAGGGTTGTCAGCGCCTCATTGATCCGGTCAGTGCCCGACGGGTGGTCGGGTGATGTCATAACCACGGTCGCCCCGAAACCACGGGCGTGTTCCTCGATGCGCACATCATCGGTCGCAACGATGACCTCGTCGGCACCACTGCGAAGCGCAATATGGAATACGTGTTCGAGCAGTGTCCGCTCCCCGATTTTTAACAACGGTTTGCCGGGCAAACGGGTGGAGGCATACCGTGCCGGGATAATGACTTTGAAAGCGCTCTGCATTTTTACTTCCGGTGTTTCTGGTATTCTTCTTCGGTCAGCTCTCGTGCCTCTGACTGCAACATGACCGGGATATCGTCACGCACCGGATAGGCCAGCCTCGCGGCAACCGAAATCAGCTCCTGTGCATTCCTGTCATAAATCAAGGGGCCTTTGGTGACCGGACAAACCAGTATCTCCAGCAGTTTTTTATTCATTAAAGACTTCCTTCAGTAATTGTTTCAGTCGGTGATAAAATGCCTCTGTCAACTCAACTGTAATTGGTATGTACCAGCAGTTTTCCAGCCTGAACTCTCTGCATTTGACCGCATCCTTTTCCGTCATGATGACTGGAAGACCGTCATGAAACAGCAGGTCTTTTTCCACAAACTCATGATGATCCGGAAAATCATGGCGTATGACCTGGATTGAACAACTGCGGATGTAGGAATGAAAGCGCTCGGGGTTGCCGATACCGGTGACGACATGGACAGTGTTACCCCTGTAGGCTTCCAGCGTGGTCGTGAACCTGCCATCAACACTGCGCAGGTCATCATAGACATATTTCATCAGAAACTCGTTGCGGCTCGCTCTGCCATTACCAACAACCATATCCACCGTTGCGAGTCGGTTAACCGGTTCCCTTAACGGGCCGGCGGGCAGACATTTGCCGTTGCCAAAACGTCTGACACCATCGACGACCGCAATTTCCATATCGCGGTGCATCGACAGATGTTGCAAACCATCGTCAAAAAGAAGTACATCACAGTCGGTATGTTCGAGCAGCTCTGTGGCGGCTTGGAAACGATTCGACGCTATTGCAACCGGACACCCGGTACTCTGTGCGATCAGGACAGGTTCATCTCCGACTTGGGCCGGATGGCTGTCCGGTCGCACCTGCTGCGGCCGTCCCGAATGTCGCCCGCCATATCCCCGGCTGATCACGCCAGGCCTGTGTCCCTGCGACTTAAGAAAATGGCATAACCAGATAATTAGCGGTGTCTTGCCGGTGCCACCGACAGTGATATTGCCAACCACGATAACCGGTACATTCACAGTGCGCCGGGGCAGAATTCGCAGTGTATAGGCCATATACCTCAGCTTCATGATACCTGCATACAGCCAGCTGATCGGCAGTAGCAACTTCGACAACCAGTGGTTTGAGTGCCAGACTTGATGTATGAAATCCGGTGAGATCATTTTTGTATCCACCCAGGGCTTAAAGCTGGAATCTGCTCAGGGCTGGCCGACATCGGTTTGCTCCAGCACACGGGTTGCGAAGGTAATTCTGGACAGCGATAACTGGCGTGCCGCATCCATCACCCGTACGACGGATTGGTGGGTGGTTTCAGCATCCGCACTGATGATGACAACCGGGTCTTTCATATTGCGGCTAGCCTGTCGCAGTGCTTCCCGAACAGTCGACAGCCGAGCGTTGACTAATGGGTTATCGTTAATGTACACCCTGCCCTGTAAGTCGAGGACAATGTTTATTGTCGCAGGTTCAATTACAACATTAGCAGCGGCTGATTCCGGGAGGGTAATATTGATCTCGGATTTTTTACCAAACGTAGTTGATACCATGAAGAATATGAGCAGCAGTAGGACCACATCAATAAATGAAGTGACATTCAGTTCCAGATCATCACTGTTTTTTCTGGGTCTGAAGTTCACTTGAATTTGCCCTCGGTCAGCGGGTCTCGTTCTCTTTGACCATGCATTATTTCAACCAGTTTCAGGGCTTCCTGTTCCATGACAACGACAAGCTCATCAATTTTCCCCTGAAAAAAACGATAAAACATCAGTGACGGTATAGCAACTGTCAATCCTGCGGCTGTTGTAATCAATGCCACTGAAATACCACCGGCAAGGGCTGCAGGATCACCGAGTCCACCTGTCGTTACTGAGGAAAACATCTGAATCATCCCGACTACCGTACCCAACAGACCCAGAAATGGCGAAATGGAGGCGATCGTACCCAGCGTAGTAAGAAACTTGCCGAGATCATGAGCGACGTGACGACCGACCTCCTCAATAGTTTCTTTCATGATAATACGGTCGTGACTGCGGTTAATCAAACCCGCTGCAAGTACCCGACCCAGAGGCGAACCTGTACGCAGTGCCTGTATGTTTTTCTGATTTAACTCACCATTTTTTTGCCACTGCCAGATCTGGGCCACAAGATTTTTTGGGCAAATCCGTCTGGTCTGCAATGACCAGAACCGTTCAGCTACAATGGCCAAAGAGATTACAGAACATATCAGAATAGGCCACATGAGTACACCTCCGGCCTTGATTAATTCAAGCACACCACTTCTCCATTTCATTAGTATTCAATTTCTTTGTCCCCGCTTGCACATAGTTTTGCATTATATCCTGTTTCGGCAACCTGAAGCGATTCAGAAATCCGGCAGAAAAAATGACATATTCCGGCGTGACTGCCCGGATAAAGTCAGGGATTGAGGAGGTGGCACTGCCGTGATGCGGGGCAACGAGCACGGCACTGTTTATCGGTTCTATCACCCGTTCAGGATGGGTAACAGCCCGGGTAATACCCTGAACTGTACCAGTGTCAGTATGCCAGACAGAAAAAGTCCACTTCCAGTGCCATTTTCAAAATCTATTTTGATGCTTGCGGTATACTACCGGCTTAATTTTTCAAGCTTAGCCCAGTTGTATGAAATTCAAGAAAATATTAAGATCGATGTTGCCCGACAAGCATACTGTCCAGCATTACCATGAGTTACGTTTCCTGGGCAGGATTATGGAAGATGCAGACATGTTTCATCTGACCCGCCGCTCGGTGGCGGGAGGTAGTGCTACCGGCCTTTTTTTTGCGTTTATACCTGTACCAGGTCAGACCGTGCTTGCGGTGCTGGTTGCCATATTTTCCCGGGTTAATATACCGATTGCCGCGGCCCTTACCTGGGTCACGAATCCGTTGACGACGGCCCCGCTGTTTTTTCTCGCCTATAAACTGGGGGCCACCCTGCTGGGGCACCCTGTCCATCCGGTACAGTTTGAAATGACGTGGGCATGGATTGAGGGGACCTTGATGAATATCTGGCCGGCGCTGGTGACGGGTAGCCTGATTCTGGCTACAGTATCGTCAATTGCCGGCTATTTTATGGTGCACGTCCTGTGGCGAATGGCAGTGATACAAAAGTGGGAAAAACGTAAACAGACCCGCCGCAAGGTACACAAATAATCGGTAACGTTCAGACAGGCAGGATCGTGTAGTCTTCCAGTATGCCTTCATGCAGTCGTTTGATAATGGGGAACCTGGCAGCGAGCGCCAGATTGTGGGTGACCATCACCAGACTGACACCCATCTGCCGGTTCAGATCCATCATCACGTCAAATACCTGTCCTGCTGTTTTCTCATCCAGATTTCCGGTCGGCTCATCTGCCAGGATACAGCGCGGTCGGGTCACCAGCGCCCGCGCAATGGCAGCACGTTGTCTTTCTCCACCGGACATTTCACCGGGTTTATGCTCCATGCGTTCGCCCAGACCAATCTTCTCCAGGATATCGCGAGCGCGGCCCTCTGCCTCACCGAGCGGCGTTTTGCCCATTAGCAATGGCATGGCCACATTTTCAAGTGCCGTAAATTCCGATAACAGGTGATGAAATTGGTAAACAAATCCGAGCGAGCTGTTGCGCAGATCACTTTTCGCCTTTTCGGAGAGGGTGTGTACCGCTGTACCACAGATGGACACCTCGCCAACGTCCGGATAGTCCAGTCCACCCAGTAAATGCAGGAAGGTACTCTTGCCGGAGCCGGATGCACCGACAATCGCCAGACAATCACCACTCTGAATATCGAGATCCACGCCTTTCAGTACAGTGACGTTCAGTCCGCCCTGCGTGTAGGACTTTTGCAATCGGGTGCAACGGATGACGCTGTTATTACTCATAGCGTAAGGCCTCGGCCGGCTGGGTGTTTGCTGCCTTCCAGGCCGGGAATATGGTGGCAAGTACACTGAAGATAAATGCAACACTACCGATGACGATGACATCATTCCAGTGCAAATCCGATGGCAGCTCGCTGATGTAATAGATGTCTGGCGACAGGAACTTCATCTGCAACAGGTCTTCTATCGCTGGCACCAGTGTTTCGACGTTCAACGCCAGCCAGATACCACTGGCCATGCCTATCAGGATGCCAATCACACCGATGACCGTCCCTTGAATCATGAAGATTGCCATGATGCTGCGCGGACTGGCGCCGATGGTCCGCAATACGGCGATATCCGCCTGCTTGTCGGTTACCATCATCACCAACGTGGAGATAATATTAAACGCAGCCACAGCAACAATAAGCGTGAGGATCACAAACATCACGGTTTTTTCGGTCTTCAATGCCCGGAAAAAATTGGCGTGCTGCTGGGTCCAGTCTATGATCCCATACTGGCCTGGAATGTGTTGCATCACATCCCGGCTGATCTGTGGGGCCGACATCATGTCGGTGGTCATCAGACGCAGACCGTCAGGACCGTCCTTTCTGAACAGCTTTTGGGCATCGTCCATATGAATCAACGCGAGTGCGCTGTCATATTCGTGCATTCCGATCTCGAAAATTCCAACCACGGTAAACTGTTTCAGTCTCGGTAACAGTCCCGCCGGTGTCGCATTGGCCGTGGGTGCAACAATGGTGACCTTGTCTCCGGTTACCACACCCAGTGAACCGGCCATTTCCATGCCGAGTACAATCCCGAATTGTCCGCCTTGCAGGTCAGTCAGTTTGCCTGCAATCATCTTTTCTGCAATCACCGAGACCCGGGGTTCTTCCTCAGGCAGTATCCCCTGGATGGCAGTACCTTTAACCTGTTTGTTATAGACCAGCATGCCTTCGGCCTCAATAAACGGAGCAACACCCCTGATTTGCGGGTGTTTTGCAACCTGTTCTGCCACTGGACGCCAGTCGTCCAGCGATGATCCGTACTGGATGACAACAGCATGTGACACCATACCCAGAATACGGCTAGTCAGTTCCTTTTCGAATCCATTCATCACTGACAACACGGCGATTAACGCCATGACGCCGAGTGCAATTCCTGCCATCGAGATCAGTGAGATAAATGAAATAAAATGATTACGGCGTTTGGCGCGGACGTAACGCAGGCCTACGAATATTGCAAAGGGTTTATACATGTGCAGCATTATAAGCTACAAGGAAGGTATGTGTTAGTTTTAAACGGGTATACATTAGCAGATAAAACGCTTTAGACCTGTGTTCTGCTGATACTCTGTGGCAGAATTGACCTATTATTTATTTACAGGAAACTGCTTTGAAACTGCTGGCCATAGATACCGCTACCGAGGCCTGCTCCGCGGCATTGCTGCATAATGACGAGATCCTCCGCCGTTACCAAGTTGCACCACGGCAGCACACGGCGCTGATACTGGAGATGGTTGATTCCTTGTTGGCAGAGACCAATCTCACCCTGGACGACTTGGATGCGCTGGCATTTGGACGCGGCCCCGGCGCCTTTACCGGTGTGCGGATTGCGGCGGGTGTAATACAGGGTCTAGCCTATGGGGCAGATTTACCCGTCATCCCCGTTTCAACACTGGCAGCACTTGCCCAGGACGTCGCTGCCAAACATACACATATTATCAGTGCAATTGATGCACGCATGGGAGAAATCTACTGGTGTGTGTTTGAAACTGATGCGGCGGGACTGGTCCATGCCGTGACCGAAGAAAAGGTCAGTCGACCTGAGGATCTGCAACTCACATCAGGACACCAGTATTTTGGTGTCGGCTCAGGCTGGGTCAAATATAAATCCGTACTACAAATTCAACTGGGTGATCAGCTGGTCGGTATGAGTGGAGAGCTTTTCCCGAATGCCGCAAATATTATCGTACTGGCACGTACGGAAATGCAGAAGGGTCATCTGCTAACGGCTGCGGAGGCATTACCGGCCTATATCCGCAATAAGGTTACCGGATAATTCACTATTCCCGAATTCCACTAAACTCGGGAATCAGACGGTTGATGTCACTGGAATTTCGTAACAGTTATCTAGTCTTGGTTATAGGTCTCTACCGGCATGCAGCTGCAGAACAGGTTTTTGTCCCCGTAGAGGTTATCGATACGGCCTACAGGTGGCCAGTATTTGTCGTCACGCAAGGTCTTTACCGGATAACCTGCCTGTTGTCTGCTATAGGGTCTGTCCCAGATTTCGGCAGTTAACAGTTTTGCTGTATGTGGTGCGTTTTTCAGCGGGTTATCCAAACGGTCAGACACCCCGTTCTCGACATCGGTAATTTCCCGGCGTATCGCGATCATCGCCTCACAGAATCGATCGAGTTCGCGTTTGTTTTCACTCTCGGTTGGCTCGATCATCAACGTATCGGCAACCGGGAATGACATCGTTGGCGAATGGAATCCATAGTCAATCAGACGTTTTGCAACGTCATCGACAGAGATACCACTCGACTCCTTGATCTGGCGCAGGTCGATAATACACTCGTGTGCGACCATGCCATTTTTGCCGGTATACAGTATCGGATAATGTGCCGAGAGGCGGCTTGCCAGATAATTTGCGTTCAGGATCGCTATCACTGTCGCATCGCGTAACCCGGCTGATCCCATCATCGCAATATAGGCCCAGGAAATGGTCAGGATGCTCGCCGATCCCCACGGGGCAGCCGAGACTGTACCGATGGTGCCATGTTTATTTGCGAGCGGATTGACCCCGGCGACGACAGGATGGTCCGGCAGGTACGGCGCGAGATGCGCCTTGACACCGATCGGACCCATACCTGGTCCACCACCACCATGCGGGATCGCAAAGGTCTTGTGCAGGTTGATGTGCATTACATCGGCCCCTATCTCGGCCGGACGGCAGATACCGACCAGTGCGTTCATATTGGCACCGTCCAGATAGACCTGACCGCCAAATTTATGGATTACTTCACATATATCGCGCACTCCGGCCTCAAATACACCGTGAGTGGATGGATAGGTAATCATCAATGCCGACATATTCGCAGCATATTTTTCCGCTTTATTAGCCAGATCAACCATATCGACATTGCCATTATCGTCACATTTGACCACGACGACCTTCAGTCCTGCCATTGTTGCACTGGCGGGATTGGTGCCGTGTGCCGAGGCCGGGATCAGACAGATATCGCGATGACTCTCGCCAGCGACTTCCTGAAATTTGCGTATAACCAGCAGTCCGGCATATTCACCCTGTGAACCGGCATTCGGCTGTAGCGAAAATGCAGAAAATCCGGTCAGATTGCACAACATCTGCTGTAACTCGGAAAACAGACGTTGGTAACCCCCGGCCTGCTCTACAGGTGCAAACGGATGCAACGAACTGAACTCGGGATAGGAAAGCGCCTGCATCTCAGTTGCGGCATTCAGTTTCATCGTGCAGGAACCCAGCGGGATCATCGCACGGTCCAGGGCGATATCACGCCGTGCAAGCCACTGGATATAACGCATCATTTCGGTTTCACTGTGGTACAGGTGAAAAACGGCATGGGCGAGAAATCCGGTCTGGCGCTGCAATGCGGGAGGGATGTACATGCCTGTTGTTTGATCAAGCACATTGAGGTCCGAGGTGTCTGCCCCCTTCACCATGGCAAATATCCGCCATAACGTTTCCACATCAGAACGGGTACTGGTTTCATCCAACGCAATGCCGATGTGGTCAGCATCTACCTGTCGCAGATTGATGCGCAACGCACGGGCCTGCTCAACGAACTGCGTGGCCTTGCCGGGAACATGGACGGTTACCGTATCAAAAAATGCCGTGTTGATAACCCGGTATCCTGCCTTTTCCAGACCGGCTGCAAACAGACCTGCCAGACGATGGATACGGCCGGCAATCAGCTTAAGCGACTCCGGCCCATGATAAATCGCATAGAAACTGGCAATGACCGCAAGCAAAACCTGGGAGGTACAGATATTACTGGTCGCCTTTTCACGGCGAATATGCTGTTCACGTGTCTGCAATACCATACGCAGCGCGGGATCACCGTTCTTGTCTATCGAGACACCGATGACCCGACCCGGCATCTGCCGGATAAAACTTTCGCGTGTGGCAAAAAAGGCGGCATGCGGGCCGCCGTAGCCAAGTGGCACACCAAAACGTTGTGAATTACCAAGTACAATATCGGCCCCCATCTGCCCGGGAGACTTCAACAGGATCAGACTCATAATGTCTGTGGCCACTGTGACCAATGCGTCCTGCGCATGTGCTGACTGGACCGCGGGCTCTATATCGCGCACTGCACCGGAGGATCCTGGATACTGAATCAATACCCCAAAGACGGATTCGTTCGCGAGGTCCGTTAATGGATCGCCGATGACCAGCTCAAATCCGAAGTATCTGGCACGGGTCTGGATGACTGCAAGCGTTTGCGGGTGACAGTCCCGGTCCACAAAATAGCGGTTAGTCTTTTTCTTGCTGATACGGCTGGACATCGCCATGGCCTCGGCGGCGGCGGTGGCTTCATCCAGCAAGGAGGCGTTTGCAATCTCCATACCGGTCAGATCCATAATCATCTGCTGGAAATTCAGCAGTGCCTCCAGCCTGCCCTGACTGATTTCGGCCTGATACGGTGTATAGGCGGAATACCAGGACGGGTTCTCCAGCACATTGCGTTTGATAACGGCAGGCATAATCGTGCCGGAATATCCCATCCCGATCATGGAGGTATAAACGTGATTGATGTTGCGCATTTCACCCAGTCTGGCAATTACGTCCTCTTCACTCAGCGTATCGTTCCCTGAAAAGGGCTCGCGGGTGAGTATTGATTCGGGGACGGCCTTTGCAAGGATTGATTCCGCCTGGTCAATACCCAACTGTTTGCAGATTGCGGCTATCTGGGCAGGATCAGAGCCAATATGACGACGTATAAAATCACCGTGTATTTCCAGAGAATCAAGCGATGGTTGTTTTACTGACATGCAATATTATTTCCAGGATAGGTTAAACAAGCGACGATTAACGGCAACAGTTTTGAATTACAGACCGCCGATATATTCGGCGTACTGGTCTTCGTTCATCAGGCTGTCCAGATCTTCCAGATTTTCAGGGACGATTTTCAGGAACCAGCCATCGCCCAGAGGATCAGTGTTGACCAGCTCGGGTTCGTCGGTCAGGCGGATATTTACTTCAACCACCTCGCCCGCCACCGGCACCTTGACGTCACCTGCCGCCTTTACTGATTCTACCACCGCCATTTCCTTGCCAGCATCAAAGCTGGTGCCAGCCTCGGGTAGCTCGACATACACTACGTCACCAAGCTGCTCCTGTGCGTAGTCGGTGATTCCGACGGTCACACTGCCGTCATTCTCAAGTCTTAACCATTCATGATCATCCGTAAATTTTGTCGTACTCATATCAGTTCTCTATGTTTGCTAGCGGGGCTTTCTGTAATAACGATGTTTAACAAAGGGCAAATCTACAGCTACTATCCTGTGGTGCTGGGCGCGTATTTCGACTGAATATTCCGTCGTACCACCATGCAGGTTTTGTATATATCCGATAGCCACCGGGCCGCCTGCTGTCTGGCCGTACGCACCGCTGGTAATTATACCGGCTTTTTTTTGGTCGCCCTTATAAATGATGGTTCCGTCCCGGATCGGTATCTTCCCCTCCGGTCTGAAGCCTTGGCGTATTCTTGAGGGCCCTCGTCTGAGCTGTTCCAGGATGATTTCTGCACCGGGAAAACCGGCCGGTTCCGGGTTTTCGGTCCGGTATTTTCTGGCAATCACCCAGTCCAGACCGGCCTCGATCGGGCTTGTGGATTCATCCAGCTCATGGCCATACAGACTAAGGCCTGCCTCAAGTCGGAGACTATCCCGCGCACCGAGACCGATCGGTTTGACCAACGGATTCCCTAACAGCAGTCTGGCCAGTCGTTCTGTATCATTTTGATGTACAGAAATTTCGTAACCATCTTCACCGGTATAACCACAACGGTGCACCAGACAGTCTATGCCGTCCAGCGTTACCTGTTTTGCCCCCAGAAATGGCATGTCACCGGTTTCCGGTGTGAGTCCGGCCATAACGGAAGCCGCCATCGGCCCTTGCAGGGCCAGCAGACCCCGGTCTGTCAGATGGGTCACCTTGCAATCGGGCAGTTTGCCAAGCAGGTAATCATAGTCAATGTGTTTACGTGAGGCGTTGATGACCAGAAAATGATGATCGGGCATGCGTGTGATCATCAAATCATCAATGACACCACCGACCGGATTAGTCAGGACGCTGTAACGTTGTTGCCAGACCGCCAGCCCCTTGATATCACCGGGGACGAGTGTTTCCAGTCGGGCGCCGACATCATCACCCTCGATCCGGACCTGTCCCATGTGTGAAATATCAAACAGACCGGCGGCATTTCGGGTATGTTCATGTTCAGCGCGGATTCCTGCCGGGTACTGTACCGGCATTTCATAACCGGCAAACGGCACCATTCTTGCCCCAAGTTCAATATGAAGCGGATAAAGAGCTGTTCGTCGGATGTCTGTCTTCACAGGTGCGCCGGGGGTTTCGTCCATGTTCAATCTGTTATTTATTCTCGTTTTGTTATCTAATGTTCAGTATATACCAAGCAGTAACATGTAATTACTAATTTCGAATTTTCCGATCATACAGAACTATCCATGATACATAAATATCGTATAGCTGAATTATTGCACTCAGAACATCCTCTGCCGGAAATCCGGATCGAAGGCTGGGTCCGGACACGCCGTGATTCACGGGAGTTTTCCTTTCTTGAGCTGAATGATGGCTCCTGCCTGGCCAATATTCAGGTAATAGCCGATAGTCACATTGACGGTTTCGAACAGATTTCCGCCATGTCCACCGGCGCTGCTGTAAGAATTACGGGTGAACTCGTCCGATCACCGGCCAAAGGCCAGCTATGGGAGGTCAAGGCCTCCACACTGGAATTGCTGGGAACCTGCCCCGACGATTTCCCCTTGCAGAAAAAACGACACACTGATGAATTTCTGCGGACGATTGCCCATCTGCGTCCGCGTACGAACAAATATGGTGCATTGTTCCGGATCCGGGCCAGACTGGCCCATGCGGTGCATGACTTTTTCAATTCAAGGGGCTTTTACTGGATCCACACACCTATCATAACCGGCTCGGATTGCGAAGGTGCCGGTGATATGTTCCATGTGACCACGCTGGATCTGGCAAGGGTGCCCATCGTCAATGGCAAGGTAGACTATGATCAGGACTTCTTTGGCAAGGAGGCGAACCTCACCGTCTCGGGCCAGCTCTCAATAGAGACGTTTTGTCTCAGCCTGAGCAAAGTCTATTCCTTTGGTCCAACCTTCCGCTCGGAAAACTCGAATACCAGCCGCCACATTGCCGAATTCTGGATGATAGAGCCGGAGGTCGCATTTGCCGACCTGCATGACAATATGAATCTCGGACAGGATCTGATTCGTCATCTGGTCCGTTATGTCACCGAACACTGTGCTGATGATCTGGATCTGTTTGCACGTCATGTGGATGATACTCTGATGCAGAGGCTGGCTAATATTGCGGATCGGGATTTTCCGCGGATCAGTTATACCGAGGCCGTCACTATCCTGCAAAAATCAGGTCGGGAGTTCACCTACCGGCCCGAGTGGGGTAATGACCTCCAGTCGGAACATGAACGATTCCTGACCGAGGAATATTTCAGCCAGCCTATCATCGTCCACGACTACCCGGAGCAGATTAAGGCATTCTATATGCGCCAGAATGACGATGGGCGGACGGTGGCGGCCATGGATATCCTCGTCCCGTCCATTGGTGAAATCATTGGCGGTAGCCAACGCGAGGAACGTCAGGACAGGCTAATGGCACGTATAGCCAGTATGGGTCTGTCAGCGGATGATTACTGGTGGTATCTGGAGACCCGTAAATATGGCAGTGCGCCTCATTCCGGATTTGGTATGGGATTTGAGCGTTTCCTGATGCTGGTTACCGGCATCACCAATATTCGCGATGTCATCCCGTTTCCCCGTACACCGCGCCATCTGGAATTTTAGGTCCAGAATTACAGGGAGATACAGGATTGAAAGCCCTCCACTGTCTGTCCCGACTTGAACAACTGAAGACGGTTTTTACGACGGCGAGTGCCCTTGAAAAACTGGAGTTACTCAGGACACTCCGGCACAAGCCGGTGGCGCTTGCCAGTCATACCCGACGCCTGCATGAGATATTATGTTTTATCTGTGCCTATCCTGATTCCATGGAATTGTTCAACCTGGCAAGGACAATCTTGACTGAATTTGGCCGACGCCAGGACCTCAAACGTTTTCGCAAATCACTGGTGAACTCCTGTATAGCCGGTACCGCGATGGAATACCGTTTATTCTGGCCAATGGCACGCTGGCTTGCTAAACACTGGCCGGACAAACTCGTGCTCAACTGGCAACAAATTGACATTGAGCAGGAGGAAAGACTATTGAAGATCCTGCCCTTGCTGATGCCGCCTAACGAGGCCAGTGCATTTGATGAAACAGACCTGCCGGTCAGGACCTGGTTTAACAAACTGAAATCCACCACTGAAACAGATGCGTTTTTTTACCAGACCCGTCTGCAACAGATCTATCGTGATGATCTTGAGCGCGAACAGTTACACGATGATCTGGACCTCGCTTACCGGCTTTTACCTGGACAAACTACACCAACAATTGCCAATAACCTGCTCGAAGGCAGCCGGTTCAGCGTGCAGTCGCAACCGTTACAGCGTGAGCATAAAGACATTCGTCAGGTCATCAGGGCGACACGCTTTAAACTCACCCATCTGGATCCAGTCGCGGGCGATAAAATTGTTGATCTGGCAAGGAAAACAATGCTTACCCACGAGAGAGACCTTGATACCTTTTCTTATGGCAATCGCAACGATGTCAGCCTGGTCGATTTTGCGGATGGCTACCAGATTGCCTGTATCGGTATCGTGCCCGAAAGACGTTATCTGTTGCATGCCAGCTACAGTCTGCTCACCTGCAAAAACGGGATACCTGTCGCCTACTTTCCTGTCAGTACCGTCTTTTCCTGTGCCGAGGTCGCGTTTAACCTGTTTAACGCATTCCGCGGGGGAGAGTCCACCCTCATTTACAACCGGAATATTGCCGTAGCACATCGTCTGTTCGGTATTAACACATTTGTAGTTGATCCGTACCAGCTCGGGTATAACAATAGGGATGGACTGAAATCCGGTGTGT
This sequence comes from Klebsiella pneumoniae, assembly GCA_945870865.1. Lineage (GTDB taxonomy): Bacteria > Pseudomonadota > Gammaproteobacteria > Eutrophobiales > Eutrophobiaceae > Eutrophobius. Next base: position 7,800 of record CAMBTO010000024.1, on the reverse strand, counting down.
GGTGGTTCTATTACAAGCTCGGTTTCCGCCCGCAAAACGAGGACATCAACAGGCTACTCGGGCAGGAACTAGACAAAAAATATGCAGACCCCGGCTATCGTACGGATATGGCCACACTGAACCGGCTCGCTGCAGACGCCATGTATCTGCAGATCAAACCCTCTTCCGAACAAATGACCATGTTGTCTGGACTGGCCGGGATCAGCCCAGGCATATCTACCTATATGGCGGCGCGGTTTGGTGCGAGGCGTGAGCAGGGAGCACGGCTATGCGCACGCGAGGCCATGACCAGACTTGGCACCCGAAACGATAGAGTGATCCACAGTGACCAGCGCCGCAGTTATGAGAACTGGGCACCCCTGATCCTGAATCTGGACACTCTAGATAAATGGCCGCCTATAGAACGGATTAAACTTGCCGAGATTGCCCGTCTGAAAGGTGCCCCTCGACAGATTGAATATCTGAAATGGGTGAATAGTCATGTCCGATTGAGAAAAGCCGTATTACTGTTTGCGGGAAAGGTGGATTGATGGGAACCCGCTGTCTTTCTGACCACGTGTGACGTTGATAAATTGACAAAAAATATATGTTAACGGAAATCGAAATCCGGTTGTATCAACGCAAGGTGGATGTCCTGCTGGATCAGACCCCTGTTGCGATCAGCGCCGGTACCATCGCCGCTTTCATCTGTACTCTGATGTTCTGGCAACTGGCCGATCAGACCTTTATTGCCTGCTGGTTCCTGGCCTATCTGACCCTGTTTCTGCTACGTTATGTGCATATCTCCCGTTTTAACAGCACTGAGCCGGACAGCAGAAACCACCGTAAAGCACTGCAAATTTATCTCGCTTTTTCAGTCATCGTCGGCTTGTTATGGTCTACCATCGGCATTTATCTGTTGTCTATCTTGCCATTAAACGACAGCGTACTAGTCCTGCTGATGATCGGGGGTATGGTTGCAGGAGTTGTGGCTACCAACTGTGTGATTTTATCCGCCTATTTTGCTGTTTGCCTGCCAACCGCGTTGCCTCTCATTATATATCTGCTGCTGGATCCGACTCCCCGGACCGGACTGACAGGCTTGGTGCTCGGGATATTTCTGATATTCATGAGTTTCAGCGCTTACAGGTTGAATAAACTGGTGGTTAAATCACTGTCGTTCCAGTTTGATAACCTGCAATTACTGGGCGAACTCGAAAAGGAAAAAACGCACGTCACCCGTCTGTACACCGATCTGGAATCCTACCTTGCGCGACGGAAAAAGACTGAAGAGCAACTGAAGATTGAAAAAGAAAAGGCCGAACAACTCGCACAGTCATTGTTTGCCATTTCGACACTGGATGGATTGACCGGCATCCCCAACCGGCGTCATTTTGATTCTGCGATCGCAAAGGAATGGAACCGCGCCAGCCGCACGGGTACACCTGTTTCCCTGATCATGTGTGACATCGATTACTTCAAGGCCTATAACGATAACTACGGGCACCAGAAAGGCGACAATTGTCTGATCCGGTTAGCCCTGTTATTACAGGAACATGCCCGTCGCGAAGGCGATATGGCGGCACGTTATGGTGGAGAAGAGTTTGTCATCCTGCTGCCGGCCACCAGTCTGGATAATGCCCGTGATATTGCAGAACAGATGCGTCTGGCAATTGAGGAACTGTCCATACCTCACCGGTTTTCATCTCCCAATAATATCGTAACCGGCAGTTTCGGCGTCGTGACGGTTATTCCCATACCGGATCAACAGCCTGGCATCCTGATCTCACGTGCGGACAAGGCGCTGTATAGGGCAAAACAGCAGGGGCGTAATCAGGTTGTTACTGCCACTCTCGGTCTATATACAGGCAAGAATCGCGGTGAGGAAGAAGATTACACGTAAGGTACAGCTCAGGCCATCAATTCATCGAAGCTGGAGCGAACAGATCGGGTTACGGACTCAAATTCTTCAATAAACAGTCTGGTATTGTCACCGTGCCCCATCGATCTGGACAAGGGGGTATTGTCAGCGTCTGTGGTGCGAAAGGAGTCTATCGATTTCATATCAAACAAACGCAGACACATCTCGACCTTTTTAAGGTAGTCATAATGCTCAATTAACTGTCTGGTGATATGGCTGTCTACCAGGCCGAGTTGCCCCATCGATAGTAATGCATGACGGGTCGCGCAGGTTTGTAACTCAGCATACTGATGTCCATACAATAGCTGGAAATAATGACTAATAAAATCTATGTCCATTATGCCGCCAAATCCACGCTTGATTTCATATTTCCCTTTGGGGCTGCCCAGTTCCTTCTGGACCCGTGTGCGCATGTTCAGGATCTCCGTGCGCAGAAAATCCCTGTCATATCCGGCGTAGATATTCCGGTTCACCCGGCAAAGGACGCTATCCACATTAGCGCTGCATTTGATGATCGGACGGCAACGCGTCATCATTTGTCTTTCCCAGATATCACGATTGCCTTCATGGTATTCAAGAAATGACCCGTAGGATGTGACCAGCAGGCCAGAATTACCATGTGGACGCAGGCGCATATCAACATCATAAAGTGAGCCGGCAGATGCAGGTTGGGCAATTGTTCTTAATAACAGTCTGATCGTCCTGCTCAGCCTGTCATACATGTCCTGATCTTTTTCATCATATAAAAAAATCAGATCCAGATCCGATCCAAACGTCATTTCATAACCGGCCATCCTGCCCATTGCCAGCACGGTAACCGGGAATTTTTCATATTGAGGGACCTGCCGGACTGACCGGATTAGCACATCCAGTGTGCCCTCGGAGAGCAGGGTCAGCGCATGCTCAAGCTGGGCCAGTGTGTAGTTCTGTTGCATATATCCTGCAAGCATTTGCAACATACATTTGTTCTTGAGTACCCGTAAGTGATTGGTACGGATTTCAACATCTTCATGGTTCAGCGCGGGTTCAAGTAATGCGGTAATCTCGTCCTTGCCAGATAGTGGTTGGTTGTCCTGATCGATGATTTGGACAGCCTGCAGACCGGTAGCAAAGATAAACCGGGTAAAATACCAGCTTGCACCGAATATCCGGATCAATAACTGGCAGTTATCCGGTTTGTCTGACCAACCTTCCTGCTCGCAGACCTTGTTCCAACGCTCGATACTGTTACGTGCGGTTTCTTCGTGCCACGCACCGGTCAATGCGGATTCCATTTGTTCGCTGTTTCGCATGTTAAACAACTTTATGAGGCAGGATCCTCTCGAAATATCCCTGCGCGATGGTACGGTTGGTAAACAGTTCGCTTTCAAAATTATCCAGTATTTCGCTGTCGGTCATGCCTGGTATACAGATCGATCGGGCGATGATCGTGCGCAGACGCGGGTCGTCAGGCAACTCGTGGGTTTGCTGTTCATCGATCATTTGTAGACGGTTTTCCAGCCGGCGCAGGAACATGTAGCTATGTTCAATTTTACGGGCCTCAAGTTCGGTAACCAGACCGGTATTTTGCAGACCGGCCAGGACATTCATCGTGCCGGTCACCTGCAGTGACGGGATTGAGGCGGCATTCACCAGTTGTAACATCTGGATGAAAAATTCGAGATCACGTATACCACCCTCCCCGACCTTCACATTCCAGTAACCTTTTTTACGTCTGGCTCTGAACATTTCATTCTTGATCTCGAGAAACCGCTCCAGATCTTCCGTACTCAGGGAACGTTTATATACGAATGGATGCAGCCTTTTTTTAAGGTCTGCGCCCAGTGCCAGAGAGCCACATATGGCCCTGGCACGTAACCATGCAAACCTTTCCCAGGCCTCGGTACTTGCTGCATAGTAGTTTTCAGTTTCATCAATGGTCATGACCAGCGGTCCGCTATTGCCCCAGGGGCGTAGTTTCAGATCCACGCGATACAGGAAACCATCTACCGTACGTTGTTCAAGATGACTGGATATCAACCGGATACCGTCCTGCAGCACTTTCTGGAATTCATGGACCTCCATCGGCACTTCAGCAGGATTGGCACAGACAAATATCAGGTCAATATCCGAACTGTAATTAAGCTCGTTCGCACCCAGCTTGCCGAGTGCAAATGTACAGAAGTACTTTTCGAAGATCGACAGATCAGCCGGTGCGAGGGCGAGACTGAAGGTACTGTTTACGACCGTATCTGCAAGACAGCTCAACGCTGCCAGCACGTTGCCATATGCCACATTCGCGGATATGTCCATCAAGGTTATATCGAGTAGTTGCCGGTATTTATATATCCGCAATTCATCAATGCTATTGATGACAGGAACGGAACTGTCGCTGGCGAATGGCCTGGTGAATTGCCGGATGGCGGTCGGATGGCGGCACAAAAAGTGAAACAGGAACCGTGATATACTGATAATCCCGAGGACATCCCGAACTACGGATTCCGGGGAACAGCTTATTGTATTGCGTATCGTTTCATCTTCCAGCAGGCGTTCAAACCTGTTTGCCGCGGTAACCGGATCCGCACTCAACTTTATCAGTTTGTCATACTGGATTGCCACGTTTGATAATCGATCATTACTTCCGTATTATTCTTTTGAATAGATCTCGCTGCCCGCCTTGCGAAACTCCAGCGATTTCTCCTCCATACCCTGAACCACAGCCTGATCGAGGTTGCCTATACCATGCTCTTTGACATAATCACGTATCTTCATCGAGCAGAAACTCGGACCACACATCGAACAGAAATAATACCGCACCGGGCGTAATGCATCTGACTGACATTGTGTCCCGGAACGGCCTTACGCGGCGCTCTTGCAGGAATAAATCTCAATGATTCCAGTCGCTTATCGTTTAGTCTTTTGAGACCATATGATGAGGTGGGACCTGTCAGTTCTACCGTGTCCTGTCGGGGCAAGGAAAGCCAAAGTGCGCACTTCCCTCCGTTGGTACTAACCGATTCAGGTTCAAAGGGTCTTCTCAGCCCGAAAATTGGGCGCCCCTAGATGCACTCCTATGTTATATAATAGCAGCTTTAATAATCATGTTTTAGCTAATTAAATCCGGGAAATGAAAATGGACTACGAACAAGCGCGTTTTAATATGATTGAACAACAGGTGCGTACCTGGGATGTTCTGGATCAACACGTCCTTGATCTCCTGGGTGAGGTACATCGTGAAGATTATATTCCGCTAGGCTACAAAAAACTGGCACTGGCTGATATAAATATACCGTTAGCTCATGAACAGATAACAATGACACCGAAGGTGGAGGCCAGGTTATTACAGGCGCTGAATATAACCCCGGCGGATAAAGTACTTGAAATTGGAACAGGTTGTGGCTATTTGACTGCATTACTGGCCCGGTCTGCCCGTGAAGTTATCAGTGTTGATATGTTTCCCGAATTTACCGCCCAGGCCAAGGTACGTCTTGCCGGGAACCCTTTCCTGAATGTGACACTGCTGACAGGCAATGCAATAGATGGTTGGCCGGGCCTCGGACCGTACGAAGTAATCGCGGTTACCGGTTCGATGCCAGTGCTGAATGTCCGGCTTGAACAGCAACTGACGATAGGTGGACGCCTGTTTGTGATCACAGGAAACTCACCAGCGATGAGCGCAATACTGGTTACGCGCACTGGCAAGGAAGTGTGGATCAGGGAGTCGCTGTTTGAAACGGATATTCCTGCCTTGATAGGTGCTGAAACACCGGCAAAATTCAGATTCTAGTATTTCAATGCAAAGAATTGATGTAACTGAGTTAAAGCGTCGGCTGGATGCGGGTAATTCCTGTACATTATTGGACGTACGGGAACACTGGGAATATGAAATCTGTCAGATACCCGGCAGTATAAATTTGCCCATGTCGCAGATCCTCAACCGGCAGGAAGAACTGGACAAGGACGCGGTAACAGTCGTTATTTGCCATCATGGTGCCAGAAGTTACCAGGTAGCCTCCTATCTGGAAAACGCTGGATTCAGCGACGTCACGAACCTGGACGGCGGAATCAGCGCCTGGGCAGAACTGATAGAAACCACCATGCCAAAATACTGACACTGTTTATTAAATGATTGACCGGTTTGATTGTTGCTCTATATCAGGTAAATTAAACCCGGATATTCTGAAAAATTAAGGATGTGACCCAAATGAAACGCCCTACCCAGACATACACAACCCTGTTGCTTCGATCCATCGCGTTATGTGCCGGAATATCCCAGGTTGCACAGGCGACAGACCTGGTTGAAGTTTACCAGAAGGCACTGACGGGTGACCCGCAGTTCAGACAGGTAGCGGCGAATAAACGTGCTGTCCTGGAAGAACGGCCACAGGCACTTGCGAATCTATTACCGGAGGTAAGCCTGTCAGCCGATATTGCCGGCATCAGTAGCGTACGCACCGGTTCAAATTCAATCGGATTTGACAGTAGCAGATCGTTTGTTGATCTTTCCCGTTCCAATGCTGATACCAGAGGATATGACCTGATTCTTTCCCAACCTGTATTTCATGGTGACCGTTATCTCAGACTGAAACAGGCCGATAATAGTATCAAACAGGCTGATGCAGAATTGTCGGCGGCACAGATTAACCTGGCCCTACGGGTATCTACCACCTATTTCAATGTACTGGCCGCTGTTGATAGTCTTGGTTTTGCCGAGGCCGAGAAACGATCCTTAAGTCAGCAACTTGAACAGGCCAGGCAACGTTTTGATGTCGGTCTGACTGCTGTCACCGATGTGCAGGAGGCTCAAGCCGGTTACGATAGGGCGGTGGCCGATGAAATCAGGGCAATCAATGAAATTGACAATACGCGCGAAGCCCTGCGCGAGATTACCGGTGAATTCTTGCCTGATCTTGAAGGGCTGGATGAAACCATCCCAATGGTCAGTCCAGAACCGGCTGATATTGAATCGTGGTCGAATAATGCCATGAGTAATAATCTTGACGTGATCGCGGCGATACATGCGGTAGATATAGCCCGTGATGAGATCAAGGTACAACAGTCCGGACATCTGCCGACTGTCGATCTGACCGCGCGCCGATCCTATAATGAGTCAGATACCAGTGGCGATAGCGAAAATACCAGTAATACAATTGGATTACAGTTTAACATGCCGCTGTATTCAGGTGGCTCAGTCAGTTCCAGGACTCGTGCCACACAGGAACGACTTAATCAACAGCTGGAAATTCTGGAGCAAATCAGACGTCAGGCCCACAGACAGGCCAGGCAGTCCTATCTCGGTGTGATGTCAGGAATCAGCCAGATTAAGGCGCTACAACAGGCAGTGGTCTCCAGCGAGGTTGCTCTTGATGCCACCCGTACCGGATTCGAGGTTGGCACACGTACTGCCGTGGATGTGGTCCAGTCTGAACGCGCCCTGTTCCAGGCAAAACGCGATCTGTCACGGGCACGGTATGACTACATCATCAATACGCTAAACCTTAAGCAGGCGGCGGGCATCCTGACAATTGATGACATTGAACAGATAAACCAATGGCTGAACTAATTACTGACTAGATATAAGCGTGACAGACTTATTGTTCAGACACCTGCGTATTCTAGCGAACGTGAACACTTGAACCGTCTAACGTAAGAGATTAAATATTATCAGATTGAGTGTTCATCTTCATTCGTTTTACTCATTGCCTTTCTCATTGATTCGCCTTTCAGCCCACATCTCTCCGCCTAACACCCAGCTTGGCTGAACTGCCAGTTGATAACATGCATAAAAAAATACAGTGAATAAAAACAACATGGCTGGACGAAGATCACTTTGCATCGACTCATTACCAATTGAATTCCTCATCTGAAAAAATTGATTACGTGCGTTTGTTAGATGCGCCATTATTTTCAACATGGAAACC
>CAMBTO010000023.1 GCA_945870865.1 Klebsiella pneumoniae | reverse complement strand
TCGACCATAATAAGTCGATCACCATCACCATCGAGCGCAATACCCAGATCCGCCCCCTTTTCCAGCACGGTCCTTTGCAGGTTACCGGTGCTGGTTGCGCCGTATCCGTCATTGATATTGAGTCCATCAGGCATGGCACCTATGACATCTGTCTTCGCACCCAACTCTTCAAATACCTGCGGTGCTATATTGTAGGCAGCACCGTGGGCACAATCGATGACCAGATGTAGACCGTTCAGACCAGTGGTACTCTCCAGCTTGCTCTTGCAAAATTCGCTATATCTTCTCGGTGCATCATTTATCCTGCGAGCCTTGCCCAGCTTGCCTGATTCGACCACATGCATTGGCTTGTCGAGTTCCTCTTCAATGGCCTGTTCAATATCATCACCCAGCTTGAATCCATCGCCGGAAAAAAACTTGATACCATTATCATAATAAGGATTGTGCGAGGCGCTGATGACTATACCTGCCTGGGCGCGGGTGTTTCTGGTCAGAAAGGCTATGCCCGGAGTAGGAATTGGACCAAGCAGGCAGATATCCACACCTGCCGCTGATAATCCGGCCTCCAGGGCAGACTCAAACATATATCCGGACAGGCGTGTGTCCTTGCCGATTAATACAGGGCCTGCGCCGTTCCTGGCAAGAACCCGGCCTGCTGCCCATCCCAGTTTCATTACGAATTCCGGGCTAATCGGATACTCACCGACCTTGCCACGAATACCGTCAGTACCAAAATATTTTCTCATTTCGGCAGGTATCTCCGTGAACAATAATTAGAGGTTAAGGCAAATAATATTGGTGTTTCCCAGCCAGAACCGGATCTGCCAGATACAGGCTCAGACTGGTTTGGCAGGGTCAATTATAGTCGCAGGATGATCGGGACCATGACCTGGCTCCTGCGCAGGAGCAGCCGATGTCCTGGACGACTTTCTTCCAGACTTCTTCCCCAGAGAACCTGACTCGCTGTTGTCGTCATCCCAGCCTGACGGTGGGCGCGGGGTACGTCCTTCCATAATATCGTCTATCTGATGAGTATCCAGCGTCTCGTACTTAAGCAGGGCGTCTGCCATCTGGTGCAGTTTGTCCTGGTTTTCACGCAGGATGGTCTCGGCACGCATGTAATTACGATCAATCACTTCGCGTATTTCCGAATCGATTATACGCGCGGTTTCATCAGAAATTTCCTTGTGTTTGGTTACGGAATGTCCGAGAAATACCTCACCATCCTCCTCGCTGTAGGTCAGTGGTCCGAGTTTTTCAGACAAGCCCCACTTTGTAACCATACTGCGAGCGATACTGGTGGCACGTTGTATGTCATTGGACGCACCGGTCGTTACCGCGTCGGCACCAAAAATCAATGCCTCTGCTATTCTGCCTCCAAACAGGCTGCATAACTGACTCTCAAGAAATTTCTTGCTGTAGCTCAGCCTGTCTGCCTCGGGCAGGAACATGGTGACACCCAATGCCCTGCCGCGCGGGATAATTGAGACCTTATATACCGGATCATGGCCAGGCATGGACCGACCGACGATGGTATGGCCAGCCTCATGATATGCGGTCAGTTTCTTCTCATCATCACTCATAACCATGGAGCGGCGCTCCGCACCCATCATGACCTTGTCCTTGGCACGTTCAAAATCTTCCATCTCTACAAGCTTCTTGTTGGCCCGTGCTGCAAACAAGGCGGCCTCGTTTACGAGATTGGCGAGATCAGCACCGGAAAATCCGGGCGTGCCACGCGCAATTACGTTTGGCTCAACATCATTACCCAGGGCTACCTTGCGCATATGTACCTTGATAATCTGTTCCCTGCCACGGATGTCCGGCAAAGGAACCACAACCTGACGATCGAAACGGCCTGGTCTTAACAGGGCAGGATCCAGTACATCCGGCCGGTTGGTCGCGGCAATAACAATCACGCCTTCCGTACCTTCAAAACCATCCATCTCGACCAGCAACTGGTTCAACGTCTGCTCACGTTCATCGTGCCCACCACCCAGTCCGGCACCGCGGTGTCTGCCCACCGCGTCAATTTCATCGATGAAGATGATGCAGGGTGCATGTTTTTTTGCCTGCTCAAACATGTCACGTACTCGTGATGCACCCACACCCACAAACATTTCAACAAAGTCAGAACCTGAGATCGTGAAGAATGGGACCTTGGCCTCACCGGCAATGGCACGTGCCAGCAGCGTCTTGCCTGTACCTGGAGATCCAACCATCAATACACCTGACGGAATCTTGCCACCCAGCTTCTGGAATTTGGACGGATCACGCAGGAACTCAACCAGTTCTGAAACCTCATCCTTGGCTTCTTCCACACCGGCCACATCATTGAATGTAACCTTGACCTGATCCTCGCCCAGCAGACGCGCACGGCTCTTGCCAAAGGACATGGCACCACGGCCACCGCCACCACCCTGCATCTGACGCATGAAATAGATCCAGATACCCAGCAATAACAGGATCGGGAACCAGGAAATCAGTGCCTGCGCCCAGAACGAGTTTCTGGGTGCGGCACCCAGTACCTCGACGTTATTTTCAAGCAAGGTACCGATGAGTGCTTCATTATTCGTTTCCGGGCTGTAGGTCGTAAAGCGACTACTATCAGACGATTCACCTGAGATTGTATTGCCCTCAATGGTTACTGAATCTATCCGGCCGGTTTTAACGTTGGTTATAAACTGGGAATACGGTACGTTGGTGTTTGCTGCCGGCGCACCGAAATTACGGAATACCATCATCAATACAAGAGCGATTGTGACCCATAACACAAGATTTTTTGCGAAATCGTTCAATTTAATGCCTCATCTTTAATGATTAATCTTATGCCTACCCTAACGCAGTGTGGCCAGGAGTCTAATGAAAATTTTCAATACTCAACATAGTCAGAGTCTTTTAATTCCATATAAATCCCGCATTCCTGAATAATTATATCTCAGTTTCTGCGTGCCAGGATATAAAACTCACGGGAGCCGGAGCGCGAAGCATCCGGTTTACGCACACTAACCCTCTGAAATTGCTCTTTAAGGGCACGTTTGAACTGCTCAATACCCGCCCCCTCGAACACCTTAATCAGTAAATTACCGCGTGGATTCAACACCGCGGCGGCAAAATCCAAAGCCAGTTCGGCCAGATATATACTGCGGGCCTGATCCGAATCCCGTATCCCTGTCAGATTGGGGGCCATGTCCGATATTACAAGGTCTGCCTTGTTTCCATCGAGGCGGGCCAGACACTGATCAAATACGGACTGTTCAGTAAAATCTCCCAGGATGAATTCCACTCGATTAATCGGTGGCATTTCGAGGATATCCACTGCGATGACCTTGCCGTCCGGCAAGACTTTCTCTGCGGCGTATTGAGACCAGCTTCCGGGAGCAGAGCCAAGATCAACGACCAGCTGACCGGGACGGAACAGGCGATCCCGCTGATCAATTTCCTGTAGCTTGTATACGGCACGGGAGCGATAATTTGAATTGCGCGCCTGTTTAACATAAGGATCGCGATTTTGTCGCTCCAGCCAGCGCTTGTCACTTTTCATTTACCAGCCATCCGGTCTGACCTGCCGGTGAGACTGATTTGTAAACCGACACGATTATATATATTTGACTTCAAGGATCTCGTATTCTACAACGCCACCAGGCGCATTAACCTGCACTACATCATGTTGTTCCTTTCGAATGAGTGCCCTGGCAATCGGTGAACCAACCGAAATCAGGCCCTGGTTAATGTCTGCTTCCTCTTCGCCGACGATCTGGTAGGTCACCTCGGTTTCATTATTCAGGTTGATCAATCTGATGGTAGCGCCAAAAACGATACGGGGGGCGACGTCAATATTCGCAACTTCGATCACCTGCGCCTCCGCCAGCAGTGAATCAAGCGCTGCAATGCGTCCCTCGATAAAACTCTGCTGTTCGCGGGCAGCATGGTATTCGGCATTTTCGCTCAAATCGCCATGCGCACGCGCCTCAGCGATTGCAGCAATCACCCGGGGACGGTCAACCGACTTCAAGCGGCTTACCAGTTCGCGGATCCGCTCGGCCCCGCCGGAAGTTAATGGAGTAGTCATGTAATTTTACCTTTGTGCAAATCCTGCAGGCAGTTTACCTTGCCTTTACCGGGCGTCTTTAATGCCTGGATGGTGGCAGAGGCCCCGGCCATCGTGGTTGTATAGAATACCTTGTGCTGCAATGCCGTGCGCCGGATTGAATCCGAGTCTGCCACAGCCTTTTTACCATCTGTAGTATTGACGATGAAATCGATTTCATCATTTTTAATCATATCGACGATGTGGGGCTGGCCTTCCCTGACCTTGTTTACCCCGGCACAATCAAGTCCGCTTTCACGTATGGCCTTTGCCGTCCCATGTGTCGCACACAGGGTAAAGCCGAGTCTGGAAAGTTCACCCGCAATCGTGCGGGCCTGATCCTTGTCACTGTCACGCACGCTGATAAATGCCAGTCCTTGTTCCGGTAGCAGTTCACCTGCACCCAGCTGGGATTTGGCATAGGCCTCGCCAAAATTTGCACCAACACCCATGACCTCACCGGTAGATTTCATTTCCGGTCCAAGCAACGGATCCACTTCCGGGAACTTGATAAACGGGAACACCGCTTCCTTCACCGAAAAATAGTCCGGCGTCTTCACTACGGTGATGCCCTGATCACCCAGCAATTCGCCGACCATGCATTTGGCGGCGATACGTGCGAGCGGCACATTGGTTGCTTTTGATACGAAGGGGACCGTTCTTGATGCACGCGGATTTACCTCAAGCACAAATATCTGATCGCCCTGAATGGCAAACTGGGTGTTCATCAGCCCGATGACCTTCAGACCTTTTGCCATGCGGACGACCTGATCACCCAGCTCCTGCTGGAGTCGGGCACTCAGGCTGTAAGGTGGCAGTGAACAGGCCGAATCACCTGAATGGATGCCCGCCTGTTCTATGTGCTCCATGATTCCACCGATAACCACATCAACACCGTCTGCTACCGCATCGACATCGACTTCAATTGCGTCATTGAGAAACCTGTCCAGCAATACCGGCGACTCGTTCGAAACGGATACCGCCTCATTCATATATTTACGCAGGTCAGCCTCGGAGTAGACTATCTCCATGGCACGCCCACCCAGCACATAGGACGGACGCACCACCAGCGGATAACCGATATTCTCGGCATGGCGGATGGCCTGCTCAATTGTGCGGGCAGTCCCGTTAGGGGGTTGACGTAATCCGAGTTCATTCAAAAACATCTGGAACCGCTCACGGTCCTCGGCCAGATCGATACAGTCCGGCGTGGTACCGATGATCGGAGCGCCGGCTGCTTCGAGTGCCCTGGCCAGTTTCAGCGGTGTCTGTCCACCAAACTGCACGATAACTCCGACAGGTTTTTCCACGCGGATCACCTCGAGCACATCTTCCAGTGTCAAAGGTTCGAAATACAATCGATCCGATGTGTCGTAGTCAGTTGACACAGTCTCCGGGTTACAGTTGATCATGATGGATTCATAACCTGATTCACGCATGGCCATTGCTGCCTGCACGCAACAGTAATCAAACTCGATACCCTGGCCAATACGGTTCGGCCCACCACCAAGAATCACAACCTTCCTGCGATCACTCGATGCCGCTTCACATTCCTCTTCATAGGTGGAATACAGATACGCTGTTGTGGCTGCAAACTCGGCAGCACAGGAGTCTACACGCTTGTAGACCGGCAACACATCCATGCGATAACGCAATTTACGGACGGCAGCTTCCTTCACCTTGAGTATTCTGGCTATGCGCGAGTCGGCAAATCCCTTTTTCTTCAGTGCACGCAAACGATCTGCGCCCATTGTTGACAGCGATTCGGTCTGCAGCTGTTTTTCTTCCTGAATCAGATCTGCTATCTGTGACAGGAACCACGGGTCAATATGACTAAGTTCGTAAACCTGCTCAAGTGTCATGCCGAGACGGAATGCATCACCGACGTATAGTAGCCGATCCGCACGCGCGACCCGCACATGGGCCTGTACAGTTTCAAGCACATCTTCCTGGGTCGGCAATACACGTTCGACCAGCCCATCGATGCCAGTCTCCAGTCCGCGTAATGCCTTCTGCAAGGACTCCTGGAATGTCCGGCCAATTGCCATAACCTCACCGACAGATTTCATCTGCGTAGTAATCCGATCATCTGCCTTCGGAAATTTCTCGAAAGTAAAGCGGGGAATCTTGGTAACGACGTAGTCTATTGTTGGTTCGAATGAGGCCGGTGTGGCACCGCCGGTAATTTCATTCTTCAACTCATCCAGTGTGTATCCTACTGCCAGCTTGGCCGCCACCTTGGCAATCGGAAACCCGGTTGCCTTTGATGCGAGCGCAGACGAACGCGATACGCGTGGATTCATCTCGATAATGATCATATGGCCGTTGGCCGGATTGACCGCAAACTGTACGTTGGATCCGCCGGTATCCACCCCAATCTCGCGCAATACCGCGATCGAGGCGTTACGCATGATCTGGTATTCCTTGTCAGTCAGCGTCTGGGCCGGCGCCACTGTTATCGAGTCGCCGGTATGCATGCCCATCGGGTCCAGGTTTTCGATTGAACAAATGATGATGCAATTGTCCTGGCTGTCGCGGACCACTTCCATCTCGTACTCTTTCCAGCCGATGACCGATTGTTCAAGCAGGACTTCACTGGTCGGCGATGCCTCCAGCCCACGCTCGACGATGGCGAGGAACTCTTCCTTATTATAGGCGATACCGCCACCGCTGCCACCGAGCGTAAACGACGGACGGATAATGATCGGGAAACCGATCTGCGCCATCGCCTGTTTCGCCTCGTCCATATTGTGGGCCAGTATTGAATAGGGCATATCGAGGCCGATCTTCTGCATTGCCCGCTTGAACTTTTCCCGATCCTCGGCCTTGTCGATGGCTTCCTTGCTCGCACCGATCAACTCGACTGAATATTTGTCGAGCACACCGTTTCTGGCCAGATCAAGCGCGCAGTTCAACGCGGTTTGTCCACCCATCGTGGGTAACAGGGCGTCCGGGCGTTCCTTCTCGATGATCTTTTCAACTGTCTGCCAGCGCACCGGCTCGATATAGGTCGCATCCGCCATCTCCGGATCCGTCATGATGGTCGCCGGATTCGAGTTAACCAGGATAATCCGGTATCCCTCTTCGCGCAGCGCCTTACAGGCCTGCACACCGGAGTAATCAAATTCACAGGCCTGACCAATCACAATCGGTCCTGCGCCGATAATCAGGATACTTTTAATATCTGTTCTTTTTGGCATGTCTGCTTCTCGCGATCCGGTGGTTCAGCTTTTACCGGATGATTTACGCATCAGGTCTATAAAATGTTCAAACAACGGGTGGATGTCATGCGGACCGGGACTGCCCTCAGGATGCCCCTGGAAGCCAAACGCCGGACTGTTCTGGTGCCAGATCCCCTGCAATGAACCGTCAAAAAGTGAACGATGTGTCGGCTTGAGTTCCTTTGGCAGGCTAGTCTCGTCAACTGCAAAACCGTGGTTCTGGCTGGTAATCAGTACCTTGCGGGTTTCAAGATCCTGCACCGGGTGGTTTGCGCCATGATGGCCAAACTTCATCTTTTCGGTCCTGGCACCGGCAGCCAGCGACAGTAACTGGTGTCCGAGGCAGATACCGAACACCGGCATACGGACATTCAGGAATTCGCGTATCGCGGCGATCGCATAATCACAGGGGGCCGGATCACCGGGCCCGTTCGACAGGAAAACCCCATCAGGCTTGCGTGCGAGCACCTCACTGGCCGGTGTTCTGGCGGGCACAACGGTGACTCGACAGCCCAGATCGACGAGTATTCGCAGGATATTGCGCTTCACACCGAAATCGTAGGCCACCACGTTCCAGCGAGGTGCCGTGGCAGGTGGCTTCCCGTCGGGCATCAGTGCCCAGGTACCTGCGGTCCACTCATACGATGCGGCTGTGGTCACTTCTTTTGCCAGGTCGGCCCCTTTCTGCCCGGGGAAGGCACGTGCAGTAACCAGCGCATCTTCGACATCCAGATGGTCGCCAGTCATAATACAGCCATTCTGGGCGCCCTTGTCACGCAGGATACGCGTCAGGCGACGGGTATCTATATCGGCAATGGCCACCAGATTCTTCTCACGCAGATAATCCGGCAACGACTGTTGTGATCGCCAGTTGCTTAACAGGTAAGATAACTGTTTGATGATAAGGCCACTGGCATAAACCTTCGAGGACTCCTCATCCTCTGCATTAACACCAATATTTCCGATATGCGGGCAGGTCATCGTCACTATCTGCTGATAGTAGGACGGGTCCGTCAGGATTTCCTGATAACCAGTCATTGAAGTATTAAAAACGACCTCTCCCGCAGATTTTCCTGCTGCTCCGACAGACTGTCCATGGAACAGGCTGCCATCTTCCAGTGCCAACAAGGCCGTATGACTCACTTTTTTCTCCAGATTAAGACCGACACTCATTGCCATGCGTCCGAATGAACGCAACAATAAGGTTTTTCACACCCACTGACAAATAAAACGGGAGTAATCGCTAGATTAACTCCCGTCAGATGAGATTCGGTGAAATTGTACTGAAGTTGACCATTTCATGTCTATGCGGAATGCACAAAATAATGCAAACAGGCAGTAATCGTAAAATCCGGCTTTGCGCGGTCGAATCGGTAACAGCAGGCAGCGCACGGGGCTTTGACATTACCTCCGACCGGGGTAAACGCAACGTCGTGGTTGTGAACCATCTGGGTAATTACCACGCCTATGTGAACAGCTGCCCACACACCGGTGTAACACTGGACTGGATCCCGGATCAATTTCTGGACAGCACCGGTACGCTCATCCAGTGTGCTACCCACGGTGCCCTGTTTCGTATTAAGGACGGTTTGTGTATTTATGGTCCCTGCCTGGATCGCTTTTTAACCGCCCTGACGATCTCAATCGAAGGACCTGACCTGTATATCCTGGTCTAGGCAACACCCTGGGCCGGGGTAAAACTACCGCAAACCTGTAAATTGTGGTCAAAATGTCTATAATCAGCGCTGGAATGCAGTTTTATCCTATGGCAATCAACATCCTATAACGGTCTTGATAACGATAATATGCACTGTTACATAAGGAACAATCTACCGGTGCTGGTACTACCAGTCGTATTGGTGTGTCCACAAGACTGCATTGATCGGAACGGATATTACTGACCATGGTGGCGCTTGGCTTTATGTATGGCAAAGGTCTGGGCATCGCCCGCGACGATGTCGAGGCCTATCACTGGTACCGCAAGGCCGCCGAGGCGGGTGATCCGAATGCGCAATACAATCTCGGCCTGATCTACTCAAAACGCAGGGGTATTCGCCCGAATATTATCGAAGCGCGTAAATGGTATAAAAAGCCTGCTGACCAGGGCAATGACAATGCAGAGCAGGCCTTGCAAAGGCTTGGAGACTGATGATGGAATATGTGTCGCCGCTGGCAAGCTGCAGCCCGACGGACAGCTCGTTTGCCGGAAAACCGGTCACCGGAGCGCCAGGCCTGTTTGATGGCATGCACTCCAGCCTCGCCGGTATCGTCAGTGCGTACCGCACCCTCAAACAGTCTGAAAACGAGTTTGTCCTCGCCACCATCGTTGAGACCCAGGGATCTACCTACCGCAAGGCAGGCGCAAGGATGTTGATAACCCGCGCCGGTAACTACTACGGGCTGCTCGGGGGTGGGTGTTTCGAATCCGATTTACTGGAACATGCACGCAAGGTATTTTCTGCCCGTCAACCGCGTCAGCTGTTTTATGACATGCGTTCACCGGAAGATCTGGTCTGGGGACTGGGCCTCGGCTGCAATGGCGCGGTCAGGATCTGGCTGGAATATGTCTCGGCAGCAACCGATTATCTGCCGCTGTCACTGTTCGAGACCGCACTCGCAACAGAATCACCCGCGGTCATGATCAGCTGTCTTGCCGCAGAAAATGCTACCAGCCAATATTATCTGTTCGGCGACGCTGACAAAATCCCGATCGAACACAGTCCCCCGGATGAATTGACAGATCAGGCCTGCAGCACACTGGAGTCAGATCAACCTGCACTAGTGGAGATAAACGCGAATACTGAACAGTACATCGCCTTTTTCAACCGTATCACCCCGCCAGTAAACCTGCTGGTGATCGGTGCCGGACCCGACGCTCTGCCCGTTACCCAACTGGCGCGCCTGCTCGGCTGGCATATCACTGTGGTCGACTACCGCGAAAACTATGCACGTGCAGAAAATTTTCCTGCCGCTCAGCAGGTGATCTGCGCCACACCGGAACAGCTTGCAGAGCGTATCAAGATCGACAAGACCGCCGCAGTTGTATTGATGACACACAAATACGAATACGATCTACGTTACCTGCAGCAACTGACGGATCCGGGTCTACGCTATATCGGTCTGCTCGGACCCACTGCACGACGCAATGAGCTGCTGCGTGCCGCCGGACTTGTTATCGCAGACACACTGACAGAAAGGGTTTACGGACCGGTCGGCCTTGATATCGGCGGTGAATTACCGGAAGAGATCGCCCTGTCGCTGCTCGCGGAAATCCAGGCAGTACTGAACCAGCGCAATGGTGGCCATCTGGCAGCGGCCAGACTGGACAGTACGGCACCCAAAGCGGCGGGCAAGCTTGGCTGTATTGTGCTGGCCGCCGGTGGCTCAACCCGGTTTGGGGCATTAAAACAACTGCTCGAGTTTAACGGTAAAAGCCTGCTGAACCGGATTGTCGGCATCGCCTGTGGGCTGGTCGATAATCGTGTGCTGGTCGTGCATGGACCCAAACCGACCAAGTGCCAGCGCGATATAGCCGCCTACAAGGTGAAGAATCTGGTCAATGAAGACTGGGCAGACGGTATGTCCGGATCACTCACGCTGGCACTTCACGCCGTGCCTGAGGACTATGATGCCGTGCTGATACTACTGTGTGATCAACCGTTGATTGGTCGCGAACAACTTGATCGTCTGGTACACTCCTGGAGACAGAACCCTGACCGCATCATTGCCGGCAGTTATGCCGACACCGTGGGTGTACCTGCCATCATCCCCAAGAAATTTTTCCACCATCTGCTCGAACTTGGTGGCGATCAAGGTGCGCGCAAGGTCCTGAACCGACTTGCCTCCGAGATTATAGCCGTGCCGATGGCCGAGGCGGAATTTGATATAGATACACCGGAAGATTTTTCCAGGCTTTTGTTCCGTGATAGCAAATAAGGGAGTTCCGGCACTACCTTGATGCATGCCTGTACTGTCCGCGGGCAATAACCGGGAGGTGGTTCAATGTCGTTATCACACAGCGTCGGCACTGTTGACAAGTTCAGGATCGGCTTGGCGATATAGTTACGTGGGTTGCTTGTGATGACACGTCGGATCTCCTCACGACGCGCATTCGATGTATTTACTGCAGTGATCCATAAACAAACGTAAGCGAAATATCAGTTGTATGGCTTCGATGATATTCCATCAGCGCAAGAACTTGACAGCCAATTTTGCGAATGCATCTGATTTGGTGCACGTTTTGATCCTGTTAGTGCAGGGATTTTAGAGCCGTGTGCCAAAACGTTGCATGACCTTGATTAATCCGGTGCCTACTGATCCGGGGAGCGCAGGAACTCACCGATTTCATCCCGCCGCGCGTCGGCATCCTTTTCACCCATTTCGATCAAATGATGAATGTAGTCTGTCTGGAACATGACCAGACTGAGCATGTCTGTGGAACGATATTCACGAGTACCCCAACCCCGGGTCATAAAGCGGAACGGTTTGGGCAACTGCGGCTCATACTTCGCGGCCAGATTGCCGAGGTCCTCGGAGGGTCGCAGCATCAATAGTTTTACCGGTGTGAGACCTTCCCGTTCTGGTTCCGGGAGTTTTTTGATTAGGCTGTTGATTCTCTCCAAACGCAATGCATCGTTATCAAACACATCCAGAAAAATGGCGTTATACATCGCACCGACTACCTTCGCCGGTGCCGGATAATCATCTATCCGCGGTGCCTTCGCCTCGGTCGGCGTGTGGATATGCCGGGTCGAAATGGCCAGCAGCTTTCTGGCACCCATATGAATAGCAGGTGACAATGGGGCGGTCAGGCGTATACCACCGTCGCCGTACCAGCTGCCGTTCACATAGACCGACGGGAAGAACATCGGCAACGAAGCCGAGGCCATGATATGTTCGACCCCGATATCCTCGAATACACTCTTTCGGTGAGCACGCTGCCAGGGCCTCACGCCTTCACCCTGTACCCAGGTAATCGACTGGCCCGTCGTATAACTGGAGGCTGTAAGCGCTATTGCCTTCAGTGTGCCTGCACTGATGTTACGGGTGATACCAGCCAGCTTGCCGCCTTCCGGTTTCAAAATGTCCGTCAGCAGGTGGCGAATAGGCGTGGTATCCACCAGACTGCGCGCCGTCACCGTACTGGTTGCCCCGCCCGTAATGAGACGCAGGCCCCAGCCCAGCACATGCCGTGAAATGGAGCCCGGATCCACCCTGAATACCTTATCAATACTCAGACCTTCCCATATCGCTGACAGTCTTTCCGCCTTCCCGTGTAACGGGCCGGATTCGTTTGAGAGGTAGGCTGCATTGATTGCACCTGAGGAAACACCGGTGATGATCGGAAAATCCAGGTCAGGATAATGTTTGCCCAGACTACGTAAAAAGCCCACCTGATAAGCGGCACGTGCACCGCCGCCACTCATGACCAGACCCAGCCTGTTTGTGCCTGAAGTATTGTTAGTACTGGTAGTCATTATCAGGCCCTGTTGTTTTGTCTGTTATGGAATACGTAGTATTACGCATATCTGTTGTATTACCCGACCACCCTACTTAAACTTGTCACAGGCACTACCAGTCAGATATGGAATCATCTTTCTTTGATAGAATCATTGTTACACAAATTTTATGCCGCGAGTATATCGATGGATAGCTATGGCGGCATCCTGGTCGCCAGTACCGATGAACGCCTGCTGGCCGGACTATTCTGGAAAAAGCGCCCGATGAGGATAGTGGCGACCGCAGGCCTGCTGGGCTGTTTATTACTGACCGCCCTGATATTTCCATCGGTCAAGCACGAATACATCCACGTATCACCCGACGTACTGACGATTGAAACCGGCAGTTGGTACAAACCATCGCGAACAGTTTTTGATATGGCCGATATCCGCAATATCCGTGAATCAGACCCTCAGGGTATAATGCCATCCAACCTGATTGGAGACCCGGGAATCGATTGCCATGTGACACGGAACAACGGTAGCCGTGAAGTGCTGAAGCTGAACGACTTTTTCAGCGCACACCGGATGGTTGTGGCCTACTACTACAAGGACCGGGGGCTGTGGCTGGAGCGCATGGAGGACCGTCAGCGCGGTGAGTGATGGTCTAGCGTAAACCGAGCACGTCCTGCATGTCATACAGGCCGCTATCTTTCTGCATCAGCCATACCGCTGCGCGAACAGCGCCCGAGGCAAACGCTTGGCGACTGGAGGCCTTATGGGTGATCTCCACCCGCTCGCCCGCCGAGGCAAACATGACGGTGTGATCACCGACGATGTCACCGGCACGTATAGTCTCAAAACCAATCGTTTTGCGGTCACGTTCACCGGTAATGCCCTCCCTGCCGTAGACGGCACATTCCTTGAGGTCACGACCCAGTGTGTCGGCAATGATTTCGCCCAGACGGACCGCTGTACCGGACGGCGCGTCCTTCTTCATTCGATGGTGCGCCTCAATGATTTCGATATCAGTATGCTCACCGATGATGCTCGCTGCCAGCTCTGCCAGTTTGAAACAGAGGTTCACACCGATACTCATGTTGGGTGACAGCATGATTGCAATGTCTGCGCTGTCTGAACGTATCAAGGCCTTCTGGCTGTCAGTCAGGCCTGTCGTGCCAATAACGACACGTTTACCCGCGGCATGGCACAGCTTCAGATTGGCCAGTGTGGCCTCGGGCAGGGTAAAGTCTATCAACACATCAAACTGACCAATGACTGACGAGATGTCCGCAACGATGCGGATACCGTTCGCCCCGATGCCTGCCACCTCGCCTGAGTCCTGACCGAGCTTCGGCGAGGCACTGTGCTCAATGGCGGCGGTCAGCATTACCCCTTCCGTCTGGGCACAGGTCTCCAGTATCGCCTTACCCATGCGACCGGCGACACCGGCGACTGCTATTCTTGTAGTCATATGTATGTTCCTGGTTGCAGATATTTGCTCGCCAGTCTGGCGGAAGCGGAGACGCGCGACAAGCCCCTGATGTTACGGGGCCATGTTTTCAAAAAATTCCTTCACACCGTCCAGCCAGGACCTTGCCTTCGGGCTGTGCTTTTTGTTGTCATGCTCCATCGAACGCTCAAACTCCTGCAACAACTCCTTCTGGCGCTTGTCCAGATTGACCGGGGTCTCCACGATCGTCTTGCAGATTAGATCGCCCTTGTTGGTAGTACGGACTGAACGCACACCCTTCCCCCTCAGACGGAAGAGCTTGCCGCTCTGGATTTCTGCCGGGATCTTCAGGCTGACTTTGCCTTCCAGTGTCGGTACCTCGATTTCACCACCGAGTGCAGCCATGGTGAAGCTAATAGGCACATCACAATGCAGACTGGTGCCATCACGGGTAAAAATGGGGTGTTCGCGCACGATAACATGCACATACAGATCACCGGACGCACCGCCCTTTTCGCCAGCCTCACCTTCACCCGTCAGGCGTATCCGGTCACCGGTATCAACACCGGGGGGCACTTTGACCGAGATAGTCTTGTTTTCGCGGACCCGGCCATTGCCATGACAGGCAGTACACGGGTCACCGATAATCTTGCCGTTACCACGGCATTGTGGGCAGGTCTGTTGTATCGAGAAAAATCCCTGTTGCATCCGGACCTGGCCGATACCGTCACAGGTGGGACACTTGGACGGGGTGGATCCCTTCTTCGAACCACCGCCCTGACATACCTCGCAACCGACCAGTCGCGGTACACGTATCTTGGTGGTCGTGCCATTAACGGCCTCTTCCAGCGACAACTCCATGTCATAACGCAGGTCAGACCCCCGAAACACACGCTCGCCACCGTGTCTGCCACCACCAAAGATATCACCAAATACGCTGTCAAATATGTCACCGAATCCGGCAGCACCAGGCCCCTGACCACCGCCAAGCTGCTGTTCCACACCGGCGTGACCAAACTGGTCATAGGCAGATCGTTTGCGTTCATCCGACAGGATCTCATAGGCCTCTTTTGCCTCCTTGAATTGCTCTTCAGCCTGCTTGTCATCCGGATTACGATCCGGGTGGTATTTCATCGCCTGACGACGATAGGCATTTTTCAATTCGGCATCGGTCGCATTTTTTGCTACACCGAGCACTTCATAATAATCACGCTTGTTAGCCATACTGATTTTGCTTGCCTTCTCTCACAAACAGGCCCGGAAGAGGGTCATACCCTCCCCGGGCCATATTCCTGTCACAGTTTCGTATCGTCCGGTCAGCAGTATATCTGCAATCTGATATAACGTATCCGGACATACAGCCTTTACCTACTTCTTGTCGTCTTTCACTTCCTCAAACTCGGCGTCGACCACATTATCATCGGCCGCCTTGTTGCCTCCGGCATTCGCACCGCCCGCACCTGCGTTCGCCTTGGCCTGATCCGCCGCCGAGGCCTCCTTGTAGGCACGTTCCGCCAGTTTGCTGCTTACATCAGTAAGCTTGCGGGTCTTCTCCTCAATGTCAGCCTTGTTATCCGTATTCAGACTGGCTTCCAGATCATGGATGGCGCCTTCAATTTCCTTCTTTTCGCCATCCTGTACCTTGTCACCGAGTTCCTCAAGTGATTTTCTGGACGCATGGATCAGGTTATCGGCCATGTTGCGGGTCTCGACCAATTCCTTCGCCAGACGATCTTCCTCGGCATGCGCCTCGGCGTCCTTGATCATATTCTGGATCTCATCATCGGACAAACCGCTGGAGGCCTTGATGATTATCGACTGTTCCTTGCCTGTGGCCTTGTCCTTCGCACCCACATTCAGTATACCGTTCGCATCGATATTGAACGTCACTTCGATCTGCGGCATACCCCGACGTGCGACCGGAAGATCGGTCAGGTCAAACCGACCCAGCGACTTGTTACCGGCAGCCATCTCGCGTTCACCCTGCAGGACATGCACGGTCACGGCGGTCTGGTTGTCCTCGGCCGTTGAAAACACCTGCTGGGCCTTCGTCGGGATGGTTGTATTCTTTTCGATCAGCTTGGTCATTACACCACCAAGTGTCTCGATACCGAGTGATAGCGGGGTAACGTCAAGCAACAACACGTCCTTCACATCACCACCCAGCACACCGGCCTGGATGGCGGCACCGGCAGCCACGGCCTCATCCGGGTTGACGTCCTTACGCGGCTCCTTGCCGAATATCTTTGCAACAATGTCCTGTACCTTCGGCATACGCGTCTGACCACCGACCAGAATTACGTCGGTAATCTCTGACGGGCTGAGGCCTGCGTCTTTCAACGCTACCTTGCACGGGTCTATCGTGCGTTCAATCAACTTATCGACCAGTGACTCCAGCTTGGCGCGGGTCAGTTTGATGTTCAGATGTTTCGGGCCGGTTGCATCAGCCGTGATGTAGGGCAAATTGATGTCGGTCTGCTGACTGGATGACAGTTCAATCTTCGCCTTTTCGGCCGCATCTTTCAGGCGCTGCAATGCCAGTGGGTCGTTGTGCAGGTCTATACCCTGCTCTTTCTTGAACTCTTCACACAGGAATTCGATCACACGCAGGTCAAAGTCTTCACCACCGAGGAAGGTATCGCCGTTGGTGGACAGCACTTCAAACTGGTGTTCACCATCAACCTCGGCTATCTCGATAATGGACACGTCAAACGTACCACCACCCAGATCATATACCGCAATCTTGGCATCGCCTTCCTTCTTGTCCATACCGTAGGCCAGTGCGGCAGCGGTCGGTTCGTTGATAATCCGGCGGACATCCAGACCGGCAATCTTGCCAGCATCCTTGGTCGCCTGGCGCTGCGAGTCATTAAAATAGGCAGGCACGGTAATTACGGCCTCGGTGACTTCCTCGCCCAGATAGTCTTCGGCGGTCTTTTTCATTTTCATCAACACACGCGCGGAAATCTCTGGCGGGGCCATCTTCTTGCCCTTTACATCAACCCAGGCGTCACCGTTGTCGGCCTTGACGATCTTGTAGGGCACCATCTTGATGTCCTTTTGCACGACATCATCGGCAAACTTTCTGCCTATCAGGCGCTTGACTGCGTGGAGCGTATTGCTTGGATTAGTGACCGACTGCCGTTTCGCGGACTGGCCAACCAGTACCTCATCCTCGGCGGTATAGGCAACAATCGACGGCGTGGTACGGGTACCTTCGCTGTTCTCAATTACCTTGACCTTGCCACCCTCGAGGACAGCCACACATGAGTTTGTGGTTCCGAGGTCTATTCCTATAATCTTTGCCATTGCGTGTTCTCCAAAAAATCCCGGCTGCTAAAAAATATGGTTAAATTTTGACTGTGTCTTATATTTGGGCTGTGGTGCTATATTCAAGGGCGATCTGGCGAGAAACCACGCTTTTTGATGATATTTATCCGCAGTAGTAAAAAAAACGTGTGGTCTGCACCCTCTAACTTGAGACCATAACCATTGCCGGACGGACCAGACGCCCATTCAGCTCATATCCCTTCTGTAATACCGCGATTACCGTACCCGCTTCCTTGCCTTCGGCAGCCACCATGGAGACGGCGGAATGTTTTTCAGGATTAAATTTTTCACCGGCAGGGTTGACCGTCAGTACACCGGCCTTGTCCAGTGAATCACTGAATTTTTTCAGCGTCAGATTCATACCTTCGCGCAGACCAGTTATGTCCGTCGTCGACTCGGAGGCCTGGATACCGAGCTCCAGGCTATCCAGCACCGGTAGCAATTCGCCTACAAACCTATCCAGTGCATATTTATGTGCGTTTTCGATGTCACGTGCGGTACGCTTGCGCAGATTTTCCATGTCAGCCTGCGTTCGCAGGGCCAGTTCGAGGTTTTCCTGGGCCTTGCGCGTCTGCATCTCAAGTGCCTGTTCAAGCAGCGTCTGCCTGTCGGTTTGTTCATTCCCTGCATCGGCACCCGTCTCGTCTGGCATTTCATACTGTCCGTCCGTCAGGTTATCACCGGTGTCAGCCTGCTGTTCGTTTTTATCTTCTGCGCTCATGACTCTCCTGCATTTTGGTTAAATCTGAACAAATATCACCCACGACAACGCCCGTAAAAACGTCGCCGTAAGGTATAGGTATGGATTAATTCGTTGAATTCAAGGCACTACCGAGCATTTTGGCGGTGATATCGACTATCGGAATAATCCGTTCATAGTCCATACGCGTCGGCCCGATGACACCCAGTACACCCAGTATCCTGCCATCCACTGCATAGGGTGAGGTCACTATACTGCAGTTATCCAGTACTTCATAACCGGATTCCTCACCAATAAATATCTGAACCCCTTTTGCATTGACCGACTGCTCCAGCAGGTGCAACAGGTCACGTTTCCGATTAAAACTTTCAAACAGCCGTTTCAGCTTGTCGACATCACTGAGCTCGGCAAATCCCATAAGGTTGGTCTGTCCTGCCAGTACATAATCTTCCCGGTGCCCGTCCTGATTAAACGCATGGGTAGCTACTTCAATCGCGGTCTGCATAATCCGGTTCACATCTTCCTTCATCGTTTGCAGGTCGACCAGCAAGGTTTCCCTGACCTTTTCCAGATCCTTGCCCGCGCAGGTCTGGTTGAGGAAATTCGAAGCCTCCTGCAACTCGGTAACACTATAGCGTCTTGCCGTGTGGATGATCCGGTTCTGGATCTCCCTGTCATTGATTATAAGGATGACCAGCACCCGGTTGTCACTCATGGCGACAAACTCAATCTGCTTGAGTATCTGCTTTTCCTGTCGCGGCAAGGTCACCACACCGACGAGGCTGGTGATTTCCGACAACATGCTGGAGGTCTTTTCCATCAACATCTGTACGTTATGTTCGGCCTCCAGTTCCCGGGCGATATGATGGACGTCCTGCTGGCTGATGTTATCAACCCGTAACAGGCGATCAATAAACAGGCGATACCCTTTAACCGTCGGTATGCGCCCGGCCGAGGTATGCGGGGAATGCAACAGACCAATATCTTCCAGATCTGCCATGATATTGCGGATCGTGGCCGGACTGAGGTCCATATTCAGGTCGCGTGCCAGCGTTCTTGAACCCACAGGCTGGCCATCACTGATAAAATGCTCCACCAGTGCCTTGAACAGGTAAAGATTACGTTCGGAGAGCTGGAAAGGATCGTTGCCGGGTTGTTTAGCCATACTGATATGATATTACAAAAATGTTTATAAAAATCCAGCTATCTGTATAAACCTGAATAAAACATGATTGGCGGATGTATGCTTACATGCTAATTTTAGCGGTAGTAACCAAAGGGACGGGGCTATGTTCAAGAAAATCGTAATAATAACCAACAGCTATACCAAGGTCATCTCGGACACGCTGAATACCGTCATCTCTGTACTGGAAAGCCGAAATATCGGTGTTTTTCTCGATAAATATTGCGGTGAACTGGTTCCCGGGTCCGCTCACCCACAAGTCAACCCGCACACATTCGAAAACGGCGATTATGACCTCGCTATCGCCATCGGTGGCGACGGTACCATGCTGAAGGCGGCGCATATGGTTGCCGACCATGACATCCCCCTGCTGGGGATCAACCGGGGGCGCCTCGGTTTTCTGGCTGATATCCCGGCCAATTCGGTTGAGATCATGCTCGAGAAAATCCTCGATGGTGAGTATGTCGAAGACCTGCGGTTCCAGCTGCATTGCCAGGTCGACCGCGAAGAGGAGATCCTGTTTGAAAGTGACGCGTTTAATGACGTCATCCTGCAGAAAGGCAATATCGGCAAACTGATCGGTTTTGAAACCTATGTGAACGGTACCTATGTGCACAGTCAGCGCGGTGACGGCATGATAGTGGCAACGCCCACCGGCTCTACCGCATATGCCTTGTCTGGCGGAGGGCCGATTATTCATCCTTCGCTCGATGCCCTGGTACTCGTACCGATCTGCCCACATACACTCAGCAACCGCCCGATCGTGATACACGGTAATAGCCTGGTGGAAATTATCATGCAGGAATCGACTGTAGAACGTGGCAACCTCACCTGTGATGGCGAAATAATCTGTCAGCTCGCCGAAGGGGACCGGCTGACTGTCTTCAAGAAAGACCAGAAGATCCGCCTGATCCATCCTGCCAACTACGACCACTACAGCGTTTTGCGCGCCAAGCTCGCCTGGGGTTAAACCGGTCCACGTTGCATGTTGATACAGCTTCACATACGTCATTTTGTCATAATCGATCAACTTGATCTGCATTTCGAAAACGGCATGACCGTGCTGACCGGTGAAACCGGTGCCGGCAAGTCGATATTGATAGACGCGCTCGGCCTGGTGCTCGGTGACAAGGCGGAAACCTCGATGATCCGTGACGGACAGGACCGCGCCGAAATTGTAGCGACGTTTCTGGCAGTGCAGTCTGGCCCTGTCCGCGACATCCTCGAAGAACAGGCCATTGCGGCGGAAGACAATGAGCTGGTCCTGCGCAGGGTAATCAGTCGCGACGGACGGTCACGTGCATTTATTAACAGTAGCCCGGTCCCCATCCAGTTGTTAAAAACGCTGGGGGAACATTTGATCGACATTCATGGACAACATGCGCATCAGTCACTGATGAACCGCCATGCCCAGCGTACGCTGCTCGACAGCTACGGTGCACACCCGGACTTGCAAAGTGCTGTCAGGACCTGCTGGCAGACATGGAATATTGCGAACCGTTTGCTCGCAGAAGCAAGCACGGTTTCCGGTGACCATGAGTCCACCATTACGCTGTTGAAATACCAGGTTCAGGAGCTGGAGGAACTCGCGCCGGAGGATGACGAATATGACCGGCTGGATGAAGACTACAAACGACTCGCGAATGTGAATCGCCTGCAGCTGACAACCAATACGATACTGGCCGACCTGAATGAAAACGACCTCGCGGTTGACACCACGCTGCACAATGCGATACGCGAACTGAAAGACCTTACAAAGTTTGATTCGGGTCTGAATACCGCCATCGAACTGCTGGATAATGCCTCGATCCAGCTGGCAGAGGCCATTACCGAACTGAAAGCGTGCAACAGTCGATTTGAATCCGACCCGGAACAGCTGAATCGGGTCGAAAAACGGATGGATCGCCTGCATGAAACCGCACGCAAGCACCATGTCCCTGCACGTCAACTGGCGACTCATCTGCAACAACTCCAGAACCAACTGGATCAGCTGGTCAACAGCCGTGAGGCGGTCCGCAGACTTTTACAGGAGAAGGCTCAGGCACTGACACAGTACCAGCAAACCGCGCTAAAGCTGTCGACAAGCCGTATCAAGGCAGCAAAAAAAATGGCAGAGGAAGTATCTCTGCGCTTGCATGGACTGGGTATGCCGGAAGCACAGTTGCTCATCCAGATTACCCAGGGCGAATCTGAAACGCCCCAACACAGTGGTATAGACCAGGTAGAGTTTCTGGTCAGCATGAATCCAGGTCAGGCACCCCAGCCAATGCGCAAGGTGGCCTCCGGTGGTGAACTGTCACGTATCAGTCTGGCGATCCAGATCATCAGCAAGGACGAACACGGTATATCGACGCTAATATTTGATGAGGTGGATGCCGGAATCGGTGGTGGCACTGCCGAGATTGTCGGTAAGTTACTGAAGGAACTGGCTCAACACCACCAGTTATTCTGCGTTACCCATCTGGCACAAGTGGCCTCGCAGGCACATCACCATTTCCAGGTCAGCAAACAGTCAGTGGCAGACAATACGCAGGTGGTGGTAAAACCATTGTTACGCGAGGACCGCGTTGATGAGATTGCCAGAATGATCGGCGGGATACGAATTTCTGAGAAGACCCGCGCGCATGCGAAAGAAATGCTGGCGGAGTCGGTAAAGGCACGTAGCGGCTAGCTGTCAGTCCTTGTCTTTGGGTACGACATACAGCACAAGATTGTGGTCGTGTAACTGGTAACCTAACTCGTCAACGATCCTCTGCTGCAGTTTTTCAATCTCTTCATTCTCAAACTCAATGACCTTGCCGGTCTTCAGACAGACCATATGATCATGATGGCTACCCTGATCAATCTCGAACACGGAATGCCCCGAATCAAAATTATGCCGTTTGACCAGACCCGCCGCCTCAAACTGGGTCAGCACACGATATACGGTCGCCAGACCCACTTCTTCACCCGCATCAAGCAACGACTTGTACACATCCTCGGCGCTCATGTGTTTCAGCCTGGAACCTTCCATGATTTCCAGTATACGCAGCCTCGGCAATGTCGCCTTCAGTCCGGCCTTTTTGAGATCCTGAGCTTCCATTGTCATAAATAATATCTGTTTAATTCCTGATTGGAATCGTCGGAATTATATCGTATGTTAAGAAATTATTCCCGCTACAATCAATACTGCTTTGAATAATCTGGCTTTGCGGTAGAATATTAGGAGTTTCCCGGAAAATATCTCGTAAATCTTATGTCTACAAATGCCCGATTATTGGTACTTATATCACTGCTGCTTCTGACTGCGTGCAGCTCTGACGGCGAGATCAGGATACCCGGCCTGTATCGTATCGATATCCAGCAGGGCAATGTTATCGACCAGACCATGATAGACAAGTTACGGCCCGGAATGGACAAGAACCAGGTCCATTTTATCCTTGGTACCCCGGCTGTAGTTGATCCGTTTCATACTGACCAGTGGGAATATCTCTATACGATGGCGGAGTCAGGGGATAATCGCGAACAACGCCATGTACGCATCCACTTCAAGGACGAAAAGATCGCCTATATCGATGGCGATGTGATCTCCACCGGGCGTATACCCGGAGATGCACTTCGGCAGTCCCGCACCGTGGAAGTCCCGTTAAAGGACGAGAGTACGGATGGTTTCCTCAGTCGACTGTATCGGTCATTGCCCTTTACAGACGATGATAAACCGGCCGCTGCCAAACCGGCGGAACCTGAGGAAAAGAATGAATAATATACGCAGCCCTCTTGCTGTTATCCCGTAACACCTACGCCGTGATGCTGTGCGCACGGGCCTGTATCGGTACTCTGCTATTACTACTATCCTGGCATACTCACGCTGAGATCGAGGTTACCGATGACAGTGGAGACCCAATCAGGCTGGCACAACCTGCTAGACGTATCATCAGCCTTGCACCCAACCTGACCGAGCTGCTATTTGCAGCGGGTGCCGGTACCAAAATTGTGGGCACGGTCAGCCACAGTGACTACCCGGCGGCGGCCAGTCAGATCCCGCTGATCGGTGATTCATTCAACCTCGACATCGAAGCAATCATTACGCTGCAACCGGATCTGATCCTGTTATGGCAAAGCGGTACCGGTGAACCGGCCTGGCGCAAATTGAAGGCACTTGGATTAACCGTCTACCGCGCCGAACCCGATACCCTGGAAAAAATCGCCACATCGTTGGAACGATTCGGGCAACTGGCTGATACCTCCGCAATCGCCAATAACCGTAGCCGTGAGCTACGTGAACAGATAGCTCAACTTGGCAAAAGGTATACACATAAACCGGTTATCCAGGTGTTCTACCAGTTCTGGGACAAACCGATATACACCGTGAATGGCCAACACCTGATCAGCCATATCATCGAATTATGCGGCGGGCAGAATATCTATGCGGACCTGGGGACGTTAACACCCCGAATCAATCCGGAATCGGTGCTTGAACGTAACCCGGAGGTCATCATCGCCAGTGGAGAAGACGAGACGCCACCGGTCTGGCTGGACTACTGGAAGCAATGGCCAGAGTTGACCGCCACTCAACGCAACCAGATATTTTATATTCCTCCGGACTACCTGCAACGACATACACCCCGGGTAATGACCGGTGCGACACGTGTATGTGAGTATATTGACCGCGCGCGTCAGACCGCGCGCTAGCCCCCATCACTCGGGATAAAATAACCTGACCTTGCCCTGCTCGACCATGCTGATCGCATGTCCATACAACTTGCGCAGATTTTCCACTGTAATGACGTCTTCGACCCGGCCACTGATACGCGTATCCGCATCAACCATTAATAATGCATGCGTACAAAAGCGCGGGACCAGATTCACATCCTGCAACACCATGACCGCACCACCCGCATTTCGCCGCACCTGTTGAACCACCATATCAAGCAAGACCATCTGCTGATGCACATCCAGATGGTTGGTCGGTTCATCCAGTAACCAGATCCGGGGCTGCTGGACCAGCATCG
This sequence comes from Klebsiella pneumoniae, assembly GCA_945870865.1. Lineage (GTDB taxonomy): Bacteria > Pseudomonadota > Gammaproteobacteria > Eutrophobiales > Eutrophobiaceae > Eutrophobius. Next base: position 6,613 of record CAMBTO010000023.1, on the reverse strand, counting down.
TTGCAATTGCGAGGCGCCGACGCTCGCCTCCGGACAAGGTCGTAACCTGCCGTGAGTCGAGGCCCCCAAGCGACACCTGTTCAAGCGCTGCCCTGCATAGCTCTACATCATCTCTGCTCTCCCAGGCCCAGGAGGACAGGTGTGGATATCGTCCCATCAACACCGTTTCCAGCACAGTTGCCGGAAAGGTGTCCTGACTGTCCTGGAACAACATCCCGATGGATGCCGCAATCGTCTTACGGTCATACGTATCCAGCGGACGATCTGCCAGACAAACCTGACCACTCTGTGGATTACGCAAGCCACCCAGCGTATGTAACAAGGTGGTTTTACCAATACCGTTCGGGCCGAGTACACCCCAGACCTGATCGGCTTCCAGACAAAACTCAATCCGGTTAGCTATTGGTCTGCCGCCATTGGCCAGTGAGATGGAATGCGCACTAAGCAGGCTCATGTGCGCTGCCTGTACACAACGGTCTGCAATAATACGAGAAACAACGGCACTCCAATCATCGCTGTCAGCACGCCCACCGGTAATTGTTCCGGTGCAATAATGGAGCGGGCCAACCCGTCGGCAATGACCAGCAGACTGCCACCGAGCATGACCGATACCGGTAATAATATTCTGTGGTCACTGCCAAATAATATACGTGCCAGATGTGGCACGACCAGACCGATAAACCCGATGCTACCCGCCTGCATCACCGCCGTGGCGGTCAATAACGAGGCGGCGAAATAACAGAAATACTGCAGGCGGCCCACACTGAGGCCAAGCGCGGCTGCATTCAGTTCTCCCGAGGCAAGCAGGTTCATGCCACGCGCATTGACCAGACACGCCAACAACATGCCTGTAAGGATAGCCGGGTTCCAGAGCGTATCCTGTCCATAAGAAAGATCACCCATCAGCCAGAACAGCATCCCATGCAAACGATCAGGCGGGCTTATCGCCAGCACGAAACTGATCATCGCACCCCAGCCGGCTGCAATCACCACGCCGGTCAATAAAATCCGCAACGGATTCCAGTTATTACCCGGTCGTGACAACATGAATACGAGCACAATGGAAAACAGCGCACCCGCGAACGCGCTACCGCTGACCAACCATCCGCCGAGCCCCGCCAGCATCGCCAGTAACGCAAACACCGCCGCACCGCCGGAGACGCCAAGCACATACGGATCAGCCAACGGGTTACGCAGCAGGATCTGCATCAGACACCCAGCGAGTGCAAGCATGCCACCCACATACATCCCGGCCAGTACCCGCGGCAGGCGTATTTCCAGCACGATGCGTTCATTCAATACCGAGGGATCGCCAGACAGTATTTTGAAAACTTCAGTAACTGAGATGTCCGCGCTGCCCAGGCACAAGGCCGTCAGCAGCGACAGGCCACTGAATACGCACACGGCTGCAATCAACAGAAAATAACGTGCTGACAATGCCGGAATGACTGGTCTGAAAACAGGCATCTAGCTGACCGGATTGCCCAGGCGGACCACCCTGTTCCGACGGGCCTCTTTCGGATCGGCCTTCAATGGACGACATATCTCGACACGGTCACCGTTGTTTAACACCGTCATACCACTGCACGTCTTGCCGTAGAGGCCCAGCCTATCTGCCATGGGAAACAACTGTGGGAAACGTTCAGCCAGACCGGATTGCGTTATGGCCTCCATCACCGTGGTACCCTCGGTCACCTGGAGCGGGATCAGCACAACCTCCTGATCGACTGCGCAGGCAATCTCAACTTTCAACATAACTTTCGCTGACCATGGATTTTACCGGCACGGCCTACAAACGAACTGACAAGTGAATTCATGAACCGGTTGAACACCGGACTCAAGGTCAGCTTGAGCAGCTTGCTCCTGAATTCAAAATTCATGTCCAGTTCAATACGGCACAAGCCCGCACCGGCCGGCTCAAATCGCCAGCTGCCATTCAAATAACTGAACGGACCGCTGATCAGCCTGACGTCAATCTGTCTGCCCGGGCGCATCGTATTCTCGGTGGTAAAGGTCTGTTTGATCATGCCGGTGGCCAGCGAAACAGAGGCTGTCAGGCAGGTCGCGCTACGATTGGTTACAGATGCCCCCGTACACCAGGGCAGGAATTCAGGATAGGCCTCAATATCATTAACCAGTGCAAACATCTGCTCTGCGGTATACGGTACCACCGCGGTTTTGCTTATATTGCCCACGCTCACGTCACCTCAAAGTACGCCAATCTGGTTCAGGAAAATCAGTAATACAGTCAGCGGCGAAATATACCGTATCGTGTAGCGCCATAATAGATATTGTCTGTCCTGCAACTTCAACTCGTCCCGGCTGGAGGCAACCGACATACGCCAGCCCACGAATAGCGCCATGATCAGGCCACCCAGCGGCAACATGATATTGGCGGTCAGGATATCGAACAGATCAAATATGCCATTGGTCTTGTCGACACCGGCAAAGGTGAACGGGAACGCCCAGTGGTTAAACGAAAGTATCGAGCCGATGCCCAGAAACCAGGCGATAAATCCGTTAATTGAGGTTGCCTGCACCCGGCTCATGCCCCGGTTTTCCATCATCCAGCAGACGGCCGGTTCGAGCAGTGAGATCGCCGAGGTCCACGCCGCAAGGATCAACAGGAGAAAAAAAAGCGTGCCAAAAAGCGCCCCTCCGGGCATCTGCCCGAACGCAATCGGCAAGGTGACAAAGATCAGACCCGGTCCCTGGGACGGTTCCAGACCGTAGGTAAACACCAGCGGAAAGATTGCCAGACCGGCGAGGATAGCGACCAGTATATCTGCCAACGCGATTAAAATACTGGTCCTGCCTATCGATATATCAGCGGGCAGATAGGAACCGTACATCATGATGGCACCCATACCCAGACTCAGGCTGAAAAATGCATGGCCGGAGGCATTCAGAAATGCCTGCTGGAAATTACCGGTCAAGGCGGCAAAGTCCGGCACCAGATAATAGAACGCGCCCTCGACAAACCGCTCTGTGGTCATCGCGTAGCCAACCATGATCAGGAGTAGCACAAACAGTGCAGGCATCATGTAACGTGCCGCCCGCTCCAGCCCGCCCTTCACACCACGGGCGACCACCATGACCGTCATCAACATAAAGACGGTATGCCAAGCCAGCAGGCGTTCCGGATCACTTATCAGTTCACTGAAGATAGCGGAGACCTGTTCTGCGCTGGCTGAATAAAACGTACCGCTTGCAGCACGGAACGCATAGGCAATAACCCAGCCGGCAATGACGCTGTAATAAGACAGGATCATAAACCCGGCAATAATGCCCATCACCCCGAGCCACTGCCACTGCCTGCCCAACCCCTCGTCTTCTGCCAGAGACTTCATCGTATTGATCGGGTTCTGGCGACCACGTCTCCCGAGGAGGGGCTCGGTCATCATCAGCGGTATCCCCAGCATAAGTAAACACATCAGATACAACATCACAAATGCGCCACCACCACTCTCTCCTGCGAGATAAGGGAAACGCCAGACATTACCGAGCCCAACGGCCGAGCCGGTGGCTGCGAGTATAAATGTCCATCGCGAAGACCATTGGCCGTGTATGGATGTACGATTTGCTGACATGCCTGTCCCTTGTGGTTGTTAGTAATTCTGAGGTAATTCCGCCGAATGCTCAACCTTGCGAATACTGCATATCAGTCCTCCCCGCGTCAATAACAATACACTGCTATTGTGGACAGCTTGCAAGTCTGCGCTTAGTCGTATTTCAACTAGCTGTTATACTTGCGCACCAGATATCCGGATATTACCCACATTCATGGCCAAACCCGACAAAAAAGAGACAAAGAGCAGCACGATCGCCCTGAATAAAAAAGCCAAACATGACTTTTTTATCGAGGAGCGGTTTGAGGCGGGTGTTGTACTCGAAGGTTGGGAGGTCAAAAGCCTGCGGGCCGGTCGTGTGCAGATCAGTGACAGTTATGTATTACTGAAAAATAGTGAGGCGTACATTATCGGCAGCCTAGTTACACCACTGCCGACGGCCTCGACCCATGTCGATGCCGACCCGCAGCGTACACGCAAGCTATTGTTACACCGGACTGAACTGAACCGTTTGATCGGTGCAGTTGAACGCAAGGGCTATGCGCTCGTGGTAACGGCGATGTACTGGCATGCACGTCGGGTCAAGGTTGAAATCGGCCTTGCCAAGGGCAAACAAAGTCATGACAAACGCGAAACATTGAAAGAGCGTGACTGGCAGCGTGAGCAACAACGCACAATGAAAAAACATCGCTAGTCGTCTATAAATTGCCGCGTACCTTCTTTTGATCCAGGATATCAGTGTGACCTTTCAAACTACTGAATCTCTACAACCGGACTTTTCATGCACCTGACCAGTTACACGGATGATTGCATCGCGCAGGGTGATATTGAACAGGCTGCTCTCGATTCGATTGACCCACTTACCATAGGCCAGTTACGGGTCTATATCTGCGGCGCACCCGAATTTGTCCAGGGCATGCGCAAGAAGATATTTCTCAAGGGCGTGCGCTCCTCCCATATCCTCTGCGATGCGTTTGTCACCCGCAAGGCCGCTCAGACCTGAACCGGTTCACATACCGACGATAACCCAGCACGTGTCCAACCTGCGCCTGAAATAGTAATTTTCCATTACCATCAAGTATTTATACCCTTTACATATCTGTCCTTGAACCCGAATCAGAATTAAATATCGAATCTGGGTTTGCAATCGGCACATCGAACCTATATATAGTAGAGAGTTTCACCATATCGGGGGCGTATTGGCTTCGACGTGGGTCGCGAAACCTAAGAGGCATGCCGAGGGGTAGAGTACCTCGTAAATCCAACTACAAAAACCATAGTTGCCAACGACGACAACTACGCACTAGCCGCTTAATACCCGGTAGGGTGCCGTCAGCCTGATGTGTGCTTGTGAACTCAGATCCTGGCGTCGACTTCACAAGATCGCGATGAAGCCTGTCTGGAGTGGATTCGCTAAAACCTAACAGACTCGTTGCCGGTTTTCCCTGCCTTTCGGGTAGCCGGCAATTAAATTAATAGAAAGGATACGCATGTAGAATCGAGGGCAGAGGACTTGCGGACGCGGGTTCGATTCCCGCCGCCTCCACCATAAAAACATCTAAGGCCGTCCCATGACGGCCTTTTTTGTGCCTATTTTAGCTGATTAAAGCAGTTTTTATATCCCAAGAAATCCAGCAATGTTCATTGCAATCCCAGAGTAAATGGGGGTATATTTGGGGGCATAAGTTCCAGAGATGGGGGTACATATGCCACTTACCAATACCGGGATTCAGTCGGCAAAGCCACAAAATAAGGCCTTTAAACTAGCTGATAGCGGCGGCATGTACCTTCTGGTCTCGCCTACTGGCTCAAAGTACTGGCGACTGAAATATCGGCTTCACAGCAAAGAGAAAACCCTTGCCTTGGGCGTGTATCCGGACATGTCGTTAAAGCAGGCGAGAGAAGCAAGGGATGTCGCTAAGAAACTCATCAAAGGTGGTAATGACCCTGTTGCACAACGCAGGGAAGAAAAACAGCAGCGGATAATTGACGGTGTAAATACCTTTGAAACTGCTGCACGAGAATGGCATGAGCAACAAAAAGGATCATGGACGGCAGGCCATGCGACTGATGTAATGAGTTCCTTAGAAAAAGAGATATTCCCTGAATTTGGGTATAAACCCATCCGGGACATACAACCGCTGGAAATACTCACATCAATTCGCAAGGTAGAAAAACGGGGTGCGCTAGATATTGCCTCCCGCGCGTTACAGCGAGTCCGAGCAGTATTCCGCTATGCCGTGCAAACTGAAAAAATCAAAACTAATCCCGCTACAGAATTAACCGGTGTACTCAAGACCAGAAAAGTCAGGCATCAACCGGCATTGAAAGCTGAGGATTTACCCATCTTTCTTACTAAACTTGATGAATATGCTGGCGATCCAGTTACGATTCATGCCCTGAAATTTCTTATTCTCACATTTGTACGGCCAGGCGAATTACGTTTTGCAAAATGGCAAGAAATTAATCTTGATGGAAAACTCTGGCGGATACCGGCCGAACGCATGAAGATGAGAGCAGAACATCTTGTGCCGCTATCAGAACAAGCTATGGCTGTGCTTGACAGTTTAAAACCACTCTCAGGAAACCGCGAGTTACTTTTCCCAAATCGCAATGGAGAAGGCAAGGCTATGAGCGAAAACACGATAACATATGCGCTCTACCGGATGGGCTACCACTCGCGGGCTACAGCACATGGATTCCGGGCAACGGCCAGCACCATTCTCAACGAGCAAGGCTGGCGGCCAGACATAATTGAACGGCAACTAGCGCACAAGGAACGCAACGAAGTCCGGGCTGCATATCACCGAAGTGAATATCTGGCAGATCGCAAAAAGATGATGCAGGCATGGGCTGACTATCTCGATTCCCTGCGGAGCAATGCTAACGTGGTGAGTATAAAACGCGCATGAAAAACCCTCTCTCGCTTGATAAAACCATGGGTATTCTCACTGCACTAGGCAAGGAGCAGACAAGAGAAACGATTAACAAAACAATTCAGGGAATTAATGACGGCAAACCTAATATTGAGAATGCCCAACTAT
>CAMBTO010000022.1 GCA_945870865.1 Klebsiella pneumoniae | reverse complement strand
GACACGCCGTGAATACGTCCATGTAGGCTCGGGTGCCGCATTCATGCGGCACACGGTCTTTCACAACCACACCGGCCAGCCAGTTCAAGTCTATTGATTAATCGATATTAGATGAAGCAGCGTGAGGTGGAGCTTCTTTATTCTCCGGCTTGTTTGATTCCAGATAGACCCAGGCCTCGTCGGTGGAGCTGAACGCAACCAAATTGATAGTCATGTCCTCTGCACCACGCCGGAACAATGTGACCAGTGAAGGGCTATTATCAACAACCACGACGGATTTGGTGGTGTTTGAGGTCATATGACATTCAGGTCCGGCTTGTTCATCGTATATCGGCAATGGGCTTTAATTTAACCACATGATTTTTATTGATTATTTTTTATAACTACAAGGTCAAGTGTATAGCGGACCTGTAATTCATCTATTTTGTGGTGGTAATAGTACACTAAAACCGCAAAAACAGCGCATTTTCAATGATACCTGACCGATTTCTCAGCTGGCATTGATTTTACCTGAGCTGTCCGCCTAAGATAACGGGAGGTTGATACTTACTTTATGATACGGTGGCGGTTTATATGCCGGTCCAGAGTGACGGTCCCTGTTTCTCACCGGCGGGTGTAGTTCAATGGCAGAACTTCAGCTTCCCAAGCTGATAGCGTGGGTTCGATTCCCATCACCCGCTCCAATCCTGGGAGAATCCCTACTGTTTGCTGGCCCTCGGGTCATCGGCCTGCAGTTTCAGCAGCATAAACTTTATATTGTTCTGTTGCAGGCGTGACCGCGCCTCGTTCAGCTTTTTTTGGTCCGTAAACGGGCCGACACGGACCCGATAGAGGCTGTCCTGGCCGTTGATGACGACACGCTGGATATCGGCGGTGAGGCCGACGATGGCAATCTGGGCCATGACCTGGTCAGCCGCTTCCATCTGTTTGAAAGAACCTACCTGCAAGATATAGACGCTGTTGGCATCTTCAGGGGCCTGTCCCTGTAGTTCGACCACAGGCGCCTCTGCCTCCCATTCGGAGATGCTGAGCTCCTTGTTGGGCAGGATGTTATAAAAATCAAAACGCGGCGCAGTTAGAGTAGTTTCGGCACTGGTCGCCGACGCTGGATTGACTGCGGTCTGTTCCGTGACCGGTGTGTCGGGCGTAGTAGGTTGTACCTGTGTCGGTTCGGATTTGCCCTGAAATGGCGACCAGGAATCATTCTGTTGGCTGAAGTAAATTATAAATGTTGCCAGCAAGCCAAGTGCCAGACCGGTTATAAACGGTAACAGGTTACGCAATGGTCCCGGTGCGCTGTCGTGTTTTTTGCGGGCGGCGTTTTTATAGTCTCTGGCCATTACATTTCCTCAGGGGCATTAACATCCAGTAGCATCAGGCCGTTACGTATCACCTGCTGTGTCGCCTTGATCAGGCACAGCCTGGCCTGGCGTATATTTATATCATCGACCAGAAACTGGCACGAGTTGTAATAGGTATGAAAGTCATTAGCGAGGTCACGCAGGTAAAATGCCAGCATATGCGGTTCGCGGTTAGTCGCAGCCGTGACGATGATCTCGCGATAACGTGACAATGTCTTGATCAGCTCCAGTTCCTGAGGTTCGGACAGTACTGACAACTGTGTCGCTGTTACGGCGGGATCAAAATTCAGTCCGCGGTCCTGCATTTGCTTGAACACACTGGCGATACGCGCATGGGCATACTGGATATAATATACCGGGTTCTCATTTGATTTTGATTTTGCCAGATCCAGATCAAAATCGAGATGTTGTTCGGACTTGCGGGTTACATAAAAGAAGCGGGTGGCATCGTTGCCAACGTCCGTCCTTAATTGCTTCAGTGTCACGAACTCACCTGACCGGGTTGACATCTGCAGTTTCTGTCCACCGCGATACAGGGTGGCAAATTGCACCAGCAGTACCGTCAGTTTTTCCGGGTCCTGGCCCATGGCGGAAATGGCGCCCTTGACCCGCGGGATATAGCCGTGATGATCCGCGCCCCAGATATCTATTATCTCATCGAATCCACGGTCATACTTGTCCTGATGGTAGGCGATATCCGAGGCAAAATAGGTCGCCTGGCCGTTTTCGCGTATGACTACACGATCCTTTTCATCACCATATTTTGTTGAACGGAACCACATCGCACCGTCCTGTTCATAAATATCTCCGGCTGTTTGCAGGCGGGCAATACAGTTGTCCACGGCTCCACTTTTAATCAGCGAGCGCTCCGAAAACCAGTTGTCGAAGCTGACTCCGAACTCAGCCAGGTCTTCCCTGATCTCGCCCAGGATCTCATCAAGTGTATAGTCAAACAGTGAGCCATAGACCTGTAATCCCAGCGCGGTCTTGGCGAAGGCGATAACCAGATCAATTTTTGTGTCATCATCAATCTGCTCGTCCAGCAGGTTGCGCAGGGCGGTTGTATCAGGCACGGCAACTGACAGGTTAGAACGCATATAGCCGCTGGCAATGTCTTCAATATATTTGCCCTGATAGGCATTTGCCGGAAAGCTGAATTGCAGGCGGTGACGGATCTGTAAAAGCCTCAGCCAGACACTGCTGGCGAGTATGTCCATCTGTCTGCCGGCGTCATTTACATAATATTCGGTAGTAACGGCATATCCAGCTTCGGCCAGCAAGCGGGCCAGGACCGAGCCATAGGCTGCACCACGACCATGGCCGATATGGATCGGGCCGGTCGGGTTAGAGGAGACAAACTCGAGCAGGATTTTATGTCCCTTACCTGCGGTCGATTTACCATAAAGACCACCTTCAGCGAGGATGTCCGGGATGACCTGCAGATGTGCTGTCTTCGCCAGGAAAAAATTGATAAAGCCAGGGCCGGCGATCTCGGTCTTTTCCACGGCCGGCATCGGAGGTAACAGTGCCAGCACTCCCTCGGCTACCTTGCGTGAGGGCATGCCGACTGGCTTGGCGAGGATCATGGCAATATTGGATGCCAGATCACCGTGGCGGTTGTCTTTCACATGATCAATTACTACCGTGGGGACAGCATCAAGGTGGATCTGTTGCTCTGCGAGAAAGCGGGTTACGGCGACGGTCAGGTTGTTTGTAATTAGTTCTTTCATTAATAGTGTTCCGGCTTCAGACCCTGATTATATCCTGAACACTGTTCTCAGATTAGGTTTAATTGACGCAGGTGTTGTTGTTAATTGGCGTAGATATTATAGCATTTCCTGCGGATCTACATCTACTGACCAACGAATTTTTTTGCCTTCCTTCAGATCATCCAGTTGACGTACCCAGGGTTGTAACACCTTTTGCAGGGTAGGGCGGCTGTCTGACTGCAGTAGCAGCTGAAAGCGGAACTTCCCGGCACGCTTTTCAACCGGTGCGGGGAACGGGCCGAATGTCTGCACCGGTTGTTCGATATTGTCCAGCAGTGTGTGGGCAGCAGTCAGGAATTGAAACGGCAGTTTTTGTTCAAAGGATTCCGCCCGCAACAGTGCGAGACAGGAAAATGGTGGCAGGCCGGTTGAACGACGTTCGTCCAGTAGCATCCGGGCAAACGTATGATAGTCACGTCTGATCAGCGCATTCAGAAATGGATGTTCCGGAAAATGGGTCTGGATCATTACCGTACCGGGATCTCTGGCACGGCCAGCCCTGCCACTGACCTGGATGATATTCTGCGCCATTCTTTCACTGGCCCTGAAATCGGCGCTGTACAGTCCACGGTCAGCGTCGATGATTCCAACCAGTGTGATGCCGGGCAGGTGGTGTCCCTTTGCCAGCATCTGCGTTCCGACGAGAATGTCTGTTTCTCCGGCGCGAATACTGTCGAGGTATTTTTCCATCGATCCCTTGCGCCGGGTGCTGTCACGATCAACGCGTAATATACGCGCGTCCGGAAAGCGCTCGCGCAAAACCTCGGTCAGGCGTTCTGTGCCATACCCAATATTCACCAGTTCACCGTCGTGACACTCCGGGCAGTTTGCGGGCACCGCATGTTGCGTACCGCAGTGGTGACAGATAAGGCTGTTGCGTAATTTGTGTACAGTATAGGGGGCGTCGCAGCGTCCACACTTTCCTATCCAGCCACAGCCATGACACATTAATACCGGTGAATAGCCGCGCCGGTTCAGGTATAACAATACCTGTTTTTTCTGTTTAAGCACGTGGTCTATCGCGCTGATCATCGGTTCTGAGAGTGCCCCTGAGACCTTCTGCCCGCGTATGTCTACAATACGGAACTCGGGCAACACGGCATTTTCAGCACGTTTCTGCAGGGTGACCCGTTCCATGCGCTTGATGTCGATATTGTGTAAGGATTCCAGTGAGGGTGTGGCCGATCCCAGGATGACTGGAACATTTTCATTATTTGCCCTGAGGATAGCGATATCACGGGCGGAGTAACGAAAACTCTCCTGTTGTTTGTACGAAGGATCATGTTCTTCATCAATAATATATATTCCGGGATTGTGCAGCGGCGTCCAGATTGCAGAGCGTGTACCGAGAACGATATTTGCGCTGCCATCACGTGCTTGTAACCAGGCAGCCAGTCGCTCACCATCGGACAGTGCGGAATGTAATACCACCATACGGCCGTGGATGCGTTGGCGGAAGCGGTTGACCAGTTGCGGTGTCAATCCTATCTCTGGCACGAGTATCATTGCCTGTTTACCTTGGGCGATGACGTCCTTGATAGCTTCAAGATAAATCTCGGTCTTGCCGCTACCGGTGATACCATCAAGCAACATGCGTTTGCCGGATTCGAGATTTGCACGGATGGTGTCAAACGCCAGTTGCTGCTGATCATTCAGGGTTATGTCGGCCAGCGCCTCGGAAGTGACAGAGGAGGCGTCGACGAATACACGAGCGACCAGTCCCTTATCGCACAGGATCTTGATGGCTACTCGCCATCCTGGTGTACTTTCATCAAGCTCGCTGTCTGACATGCCGGCTATTGACAAACTTAACAGATCGACCAGCCTGCGCTGCTTGATCGCGCGAACAGACAGGCCGTTATTTTCCAAGCGTCCTTCCGAGGTTAGTTGCCAGATCATCTGTTCCTGCCAGACAGCCTTTTTACCCAGTTTGAGCATACCTGGTAGCGTACTGAATATAAGTTCGCCGAGCGGATAGTGATAATAATCACTGGCCCAGCGTAACAGCCTCAGATGTTTCTGATCGAACAGCGGTTGCTCATCGAGCACCTTTGTAACAGGTTTGAGACGATGTTTTTCCAGCTTACTGGTCGCTGAGACATCCACTACGATTCCTACGGCCTGTTTGCTCTTGCCGAAAGGTACCTGCACGCGCATACCCGGCTGCACCGTGTGGCCAGCAACCGCCAGATAGTCGAAGTGATGCCGAACCGGAACGGGTAATACGATATGCAGAATGGCGTCTACGGATTGTTTGGACATCAAATTTCTCTTCCGGGTTACGGGCTGTCAACAGGGTCAGCAACCCTGATCCTATCATGCCGGTAACGGACGGGTGTCAGCGTCTGGCTAGAATAGCTGTTGCGGCGCAGGTGTCTGTGGCCCCTGGGGACCGGGTAACTTAATGCCATTGTCCTCGGACTGGGCAGCAGGAGGAACGTGCCCCGCACGGAAAACCTCGAATATAGCATTCGGATTCTCCGCGCTGGTCAGTTTTCCGGTGGTGGGATCAATACGTGCAGTGACCAGACCAGGCGGCTCGACCAGTATCGATTGTGGCACATCGGCCAGTGCGCCGCGCATATAGTCGATCCACATCGGCAATGCCGCCCGGCCGCCAACCTCGTTGGTCCCCAGACCCCGAAAATCGTCAAAACCTACCCAGGTTACGGCCACAATGGCGGGGTTATATCCGAAGAACCACGCATCATGCTGATCATTGGTCGTGCCGGTCTTGCCAGACAGGTCCTGACGTTTAAGTTCGAGTGCGCGCGTAGCAGTTCCCCTTCGGACTACGTCACGGGTGATTGAATTCATTATCCAGATATTTTGCGCATCAACGACCCGTTTTGCGTAATGTGGTCCGGTGAGTACTGACTCAGTCGGCGTGCTGCCGATCGATGGTGCATCTGTCCCGGCCTCCAGACTGACAGCTTGCAAATTATCGTTAACGGGCGGCATGTCGGTAAGCGGTGTTGATTCTGCACAGTTTGCACAAACGATCGCCGGATTTTCCTGAAACAGGAGCTTACCGTTATTATCTTCGATACGATCGATGAAATAGGGATCTACCTTGTATCCACCATTTGCAAAGACGCAATAGGCCGAGGCCATTTGCCATGGCGACAGGTCGCCGCTGCCCAGCGCGAGCGATAAAGTGTGTGGTAACTTGTCTGTGTCGAAACCAAATTTGGCAATATGTTCAAGCGCTTTCTCAATACCTACAGCATCCAGCAGTCGGATGGATACAATATTTCGTGACTGGATCAATGCCTCACGAAAACGGGTCGGACCATAATATTTGCCGCTATAGTTTTCCGGTCGCCACGCCTCTTCTACACCAGCGGTTTCCCTGACCAGCGGGGCATCATTAATAATACTGGCCGTGGTGAATCCCGCTTCCAGTGCGGCTGAGTATACAAATGGTTTAAAGCCCGATCCCGGTTGCCGTCTGGCCTGGGTGACCCGATTGAAATTACTGCGATAAAAATCGTAGCCGCCTGCGAGGGCCAGAGTGGCACCGTTATTTGGATCCATCGACACCAGTGCCCCTTCAACATCAGGTAACTGAGCGAGTCGCCAGTTACCGGTATCGTCTTCAATGACGCGAATCACATCACCCGGCGCAACGATTTCTGCAGCGGCCTTCGGCTGGGCACCCTTCTGGTTTTCGTTTTTTTGCCTGCTGGCCCATTTCAATCCGTCCCAGCTTATGTCAATTTGTCCAATACCACTCAGATAGGCATCAATGGATTGTTCACGCACTTCAGTCACAATCGCGGGATACAGGTTGGCAATGACGGTAAATTTTTCCAGCAGGGCCGCTGCGGTCTCATTCATTCGGGCGGGATCTAGCTGAACCTGGCCTTCAGGTCCACGGTATCCGTGACGGATATCGTAGTCGAGTACAGCCGAACGCAACGCATTATTTGCAGCCGCCTGGTTCTTGTCCTTGATTGTGGTATAGACCTTGTAACCGGCTATCATCGTATCGTCACCGTATCTCTCGACCATGGCAAGACGGACCATCTCTGCGACATAAGGTGCATCAATAAGCACCGCTGGCCGATGCAGACTGCCGGTGACGGGTGAATTTTTCGCCTGCTCGTATTCTTGCTGACTGATAAAACCGAGGTCTAGCATTCTGCGGAGCACATAGGCACGGCGCTCACCGGCCTTTTCGCGGCTGGTTACGGGATTCGTTGTTGATGGGGCCTTGGGCAGACCGGCGATTGTGGCGATCTGTGGCAGTGTCAGGTCCTGTATCGTACTGCCATAATAGACCTGAGAAGCAGCTCCAATGCCATAGGCACGCTGCCCGAGATAGATCTTGTTCAGATACAACTCCAGAATCTCTGCCTTCGATAACTGCTGTTCAATTTTCAGCGCGAGAAAGATCTCGTTGACCTTGCGCAAGTAGGACTTTTCATTCGAGAGAAAAAAGTTACGGGCAACCTGCATGGTAATGGTACTACCGCCCTGTGCCTTCTCACCTGTCAATACAAGATTAATTGCCGCACGCAAGATGCCCTGCCAGTCCACGCCGGGATGTTGGTAGAAACGGTCATCTTCTGCCGCGATAAACGCATTGATTATCTGTTGAGGTGTCTGGTCTATACCAACCGGGATACGCCGTATTTCACCGAATTCGGCAATAAGTGACCCATCACGAGAGTAAATCCGCAGCGGGATCTGCATTTTTACGTCCCGCAAGGCCTCGATATCAGGTAATCCGGGAATAACAATATACGAGACGACCGAGAGCGTGATAACACCCAGTAGCATCAAAGATAGCAGGATTTTAAGGCTGAACCTCAACATGTTGTATAGTTTAAATTAAAAACAACCATATGTTCTATCTTTGATGAAAAGTGTGCTTTTTTCATGTCAATTTCTGTTTTTCAATTATATGGGTTAGTTTTATAAATATTTGTTGACTATAATTAATGGAAAAAAGCTAATGTTACGTTACATGATGTAGTGATAACTTGCTACATTAAAAGGAAAAAATCGTGTTCCCATTCAAGAAAAAATCGTTGCCACTATTGGGTCTGGATATCAGTGCAACCGCAGTAAAACTGCTCGAACTAACGCGCAGCGGGGATACATATCGTGTGGAAAGCTACGGTGTTGAACCAATACCGCCAAATTCCGTGGTAGACAAGAATATAGTCGATATTCCCGCCGTAGGCGAGGCCATAGTCAAGGTTGTAAAAAAATCCGGGACAAAAATCAGGTCGACAGGAATTCGATGGATCGTGTAACGTTCTTTGGTGACCTTCCGTACCTCGGTTTCCTGTTCAAGAAAAATCGGGTCGAGAAGTTCAGGACAGAACTGCTTATCTTCGTAACACCGAAGATACTGAAAGAAGACCTGACCATATAGGCAGAACCTTAAAGAAGTACAGAATCACTGATTCAGGAATATGGCCGGATTTATCCGGCCATATTCTTTTTTAGGCCTGATACTCGGGTTCTGCTTGAAATCAGCAAGATTGGCCGGTACTTTTGCATACACTGTCCACACCGTATATAGAGTCCATGTCCAGAACAGATAATATTTTCCTTGTAGGTCCGATGGGCGTCGGCAAGTCGACGATCGGGAAAAAACTCGCGAAAAAGCTGGGTATGCGTTTTATAGACTCCGACCGGGAAATCGAGAAACGGACCGGGGCGGCCATTTCGTTGATATTCGATCTGGAAGGAGAGCAAGGCTTTCGGGATCGGGAATCCAGATTAATCGACGACCTCAGCCAGGAATGCGGTATTGTGCTGGCAACTGGCGGTGGCGCGGTGTTGGCCAGGGTAAACCGGGATATATTCGCTGAAAGGGGATTTGTGGTATATCTCTGCGGGTCCCCGGAACTATTAATGAAACGTACGGCCCATGATCACAGTCGGCCATTGCTTGAAACCACGGACAGACTGGGAAAAATCAGAATGTTACTGAAAGAAAGACAGTCGTATTACGACGAAGTCGCGGACATGACCCTCGTCGTTGACAAGCTGTCCGTGAGGCAGATTATTGATCGTATATCAGACTTTATCAAAGAGACATGAGAGAAATTAACGTAAACCTCGGAAGTCGTAGCTATCCCATATATATTGGTAGTGGCCTGTTGCAGTCGGCCGATTTGTTCAGAAAACTGATTAACACCTCACAGGTGATGGTGGTGACAGATACAAATGTCGAAAAGCTGTATTTGTCTGGATTACTCAAATCACTGGATGGTTTCAGGGTATCAGTCCATGTCATACCCGATGGCGAGATACACAAGAACCTCGATACCATGAACGGTCTGATGACCGACCTGTTGCAGAACCGCTTTGGCCGGACCAGTTGCATGGTCGCCCTTGGCGGTGGTGTAGTGGGCGATCTGACCGGGTTTTCGGCGGCCTGTTTCCAGCGCGGTATAAAATTTATCCAGGTGCCGACAACGCTGCTCGCCCAAGTGGATTCCTCTGTAGGTGGCAAAACCGCTGTCAATCATGCGCTCGGCAAGAACATGATAGGAGCCTTTCATCAGCCTGCAGGTGTAATTGCTGATGTGTCGGTGTTACAGACCTTACCCGCACGTGAACTCGCGTCTGGACTCGCTGAAGTGATTAAATACGGCTTGATTCGTGACCCCGATTTTTATGACTGGCTGGAATCAAATATAACCCGTCTTGTCGCCAGGGAACCGGAAGCACTTGAGTATGCAATTGAACGTTCCTGTTTTAACAAGGCCGTTGTTGTGGCTGAAGACGAAACCGAGGCCGGAATTCGTGCCACGCTGAATCTGGGCCATACATTTGGCCATGCCGTTGAGACTGGTCTGAATTACAAACTCTGGTTACACGGTGAGGCCGTAGGTCTCGGTATGTTAATGGCCGCGCACATGTCAATGTTGTGTGGCGGGTTGACCGCAGACACTTGCGCGCGCATAAGGTCGTTGTTAGTGCAGACAGGATTACCGGTAAAACTGCCAGTGGAGCTGGCCAATGCCGATATCAGGGACCTCATGTCAGTTGACAAGAAGGTGAGCCACGGGCGGTTGAAGCTGATCTTGTTGAAAGGTATCGGTGAAGCAGTGATTACTGACAGCTTCGCTGAAACCACGTTACTTGAAACAATACGCCATTTCCACGCGCACGGCTAGATGATGAACTCACTGGTCAGCTATGCCGCCCGAGAATCAAACTCACGTGGCAGGATGCATGCTGAGGTAGAACCGGGCCACCATCGTAGCCAGTATCAGCGCGACCGTGATCGCATCATCCACAGTTCCGCCTTCAGACGACTTGAATACAAGACACAGGTGTTCGTCAATCATGAAGGAGACATGTTCAGAACCCGGCTGACACACAGTCTGGAGGTTTCACAAATAGGTCGTACTGTCGCCCGCTCACTGGCCTTGAATGAAGATCTGACAGAAGCGATCTGTCTTGCGCATGACCTTGGCCATACCCCTTTCGGACATGCAGGACAGGATGCGTTAAATAAATGCATGAAAGACTACGGTGGTTTTGAACATAATCTCCAGTCATTACGGGTCGTTGACCATCTGGAGGAAAAATATGCAGATTTCCCCGGTCTAAACCTGATGTATGAGACCCGTGAAGGCATACTGAAACATTGCTCGATGATCAATGCGAGACATCTTGGTGAGCTTGGGCTACGGTTTATAGAAAAACAGCAACCGTCACTTGAGGCGCAGGTCGCTAATATCGCCGATGAAATCGCCTACAACAATCATGACGTCGATGATGGTCTGCGAGCCGGACTGCTCGATATGGAACAGCTCTGTGCATGTGACCTGTTCAGGGAACAATACATGATAGTCAGGGGAAAATGGCCTGCTCTGGATATGAAGCGGACCAAGCACGAATTGATAAGGCGCATGATTAACAAGGTTGTGGTAGATCTGGTGTGTACCAGTCTGGACAGGATAGCCAGACGTAGTCCCGTCAGCATTGAGGATGTCAGGAGATCCGGCGAGGTGTTGATCCGTCTGAGTGAGGAAGTGAGAGAGCAACACCTGCAATTGAAACAGTTTCTATACAGCAACCTCTACCGGCATGAACGGGTCATGCAGATGACGGTTAATGCAACCGCAATAATTACCCGACTTTTTAATGTATACATGCAGGATCCCGCTAAGTTGTCCCCTGATGTGCAGGCGCGAATCGGGACGGGAAACCCTGAACTACAGAAGGCGCGTGTCATCGCAGATTATATTGCGGGTATGACAGACCGTTTTGCGATACACGAGTCGCAGCGGCTGGGACAATAGAACTGTTGGCTCTCGTTGCCCTGCATTTGTCAGTACAAATTCGGTAAAAAAGCCAGTTGGAACCTGAATTATGAAATCTTTACGGTCCCAGCCTGTCTTATGTAGTGGTTACTTAGTACAGACGTCTTGTAAATTCTCTCAAATTCTTTAAAAATACGAAAATTACCTGTATTGTAAGCAGCTCGCTCAGGCACGATTTAAAGTATGTTGCACCGTGACATAAACAGGCCGTTTTGGATATAATCACCCTCCTTTTTGCATGAAATTTGAAGGCACCGGTTATTTCAGACGAAATATCGATTGTGCCTGTGTGATGGAATTACCATTTTTATCCTTCTGTTTATGCGTAAGAACAACAAACAGCCTTTTGTAAAATAAACGGTGAATAGCTGATGAAGAAATTTGCAAGTCCTCCCATCGCTGATGGCATGTATGATCCTGCCCAGGAACATGATGCCTGTGGTGTCGGTTTTGTCGTGGACATGAAAGGTCGCAAATCACATCAGATCGTGAAAAATGCGTTGATCATCCTGCAAAACCTGTTGCATCGTGGTGCATGTGGATGTGAAGAAAATACCGGAGATGGCGTTGGAATCCTGATCCAGATCCCGCATAAATTTTACAGCAGAAAATGCAGTGAACAGGGTATCACCCTGCCTGCGGCCGGAACCTACGGTACAGGCCTGGTCTTCCTGCCGACCTTGCCGGAAGATGCACTTGCTTGTGAACAGATTCTCGAACAGGTAATTGCCGCCGAGGGACAGCAATTACTGGGCTGGCGAAATGTGCCGACGGATGATTCCTTACTGGGGCATACGGCGAAGCTTGGCGAGCCTGCCATCAGACAGGTATTTATTGCACAAACGAATCCCGCAGACGGTCCGGAGACATTCGAACGTAAACTCTATGTAATACGCAAGCTTGCCGAACATGCGATCATGAAGAGTGATATCGACGGCAAAGACCTGTTTTATGTCCCCAGCCTCTCCAACAAAACCTTTGTCTACAAGGGTATGTTAACCGGTGATCAGCTTGAACCGATGTTCCCGGATCTCTCTGAGACCGATGTTGAATCAGCGATGGCACTGGTCCATCAGCGCTTCTCCACCAACACATTCCCGTCCTGGCGTCTGGCACAGCCATTCCGCTATATCGCCCATAATGGCGAGATTAATACCCTGCGCGGCAATATCAACTGGATGCGTGCACGCGAAGCGCTGTGTGAATCATCGCTGTTTGGAGATGATCTGAAACGGATATTCCCGATAGTATTTGAAGGCAGCAGTGACTCGGCAACATTCGATAATGTGATGGAGTTTCTGTACATGGCTGGTCGGTCATTACCGCATGCGGTACTGATGATGATCCCCGAAGCGTGGAGTGGTCACGAAACGATGGATGCAGACCGCAAGGCGTTTTATGAATTCCATTCTTGCCTGATGGAACCGTGGGACGGTCCTGCCTCAATTGCCTTTACCGATGGCGAGATCATTGGTGCCGTGCTCGATCGAAATGGTCTTAGACCTTCACGTTATTACGTTACCAAGGACGATATCGTGATCATGGCGTCCGAAGTGGGCGTACTGGATGTGTTGCCGGAAAACGTACTATTGAAGGAAC
Source organism: Klebsiella pneumoniae (assembly GCA_945870865.1). Lineage (GTDB taxonomy): Bacteria > Pseudomonadota > Gammaproteobacteria > Eutrophobiales > Eutrophobiaceae > Eutrophobius. Next base: position 18,271 of record CAMBTO010000022.1, on the reverse strand, counting down.
GTCTGCATCCAGGAAGGATATTCCTGGTCGATACCAGGCAGGGCAGGATCATCGATGATGCCGAACTGAAAAAAGCCTGTGTCTCCGAATTTCCTTATGCAGAATGGTTACGGGATAACCTGATTCCGATTGAGAAGTTACCGGATGCCAGACAGATCCATGGCACAGATCCGGACACACTGTTACAAAGACAGCAGGCTTTTGGTTATACCCATGAGGATCTTAAGGTAATCCTGGCGCCGATGGCACGTGATGCCGCTGAACCGGTAGGCTCGATGGGCACTGACGCTGCGTTGGCCGTGTTATCGAACCGCCCTCGTCTGTTGTATGACTACTTCAAGCAACTGTTTGCCCAGGTTACCAACCCGCCACTGGACGGTATACGTGAAGAACTGGTCACCCAGATCTCTACCTCAATCGGGCCGGAAGGAAATCTGTTGAAGCCGGAACCGAAGAGCAGCCGCCAGATTAAACTGCAGTCACCCGTGCTCACAAATGCGGAGCTGGCAAGAATACGTGATATTAATATTTCCGGTCATAAGGCGACAACAATTCCGATATTGTATCCGGTGAAAGCAGGTGGTATCGGTCTTGGTCAAGCGCTGATAGAGGTTTGCAAACAGGCACATGCAGCAATTGAGGCGGGTAATACGTTTATCATATTGTCCGACCGCGGTGTAACTGACAAGCTTGCGCCGATACCTGCATTGCTTGCCACCTCGGCTGTACATAATTACCTGACCCGCAATGGCGATCGTACCCGTGTCGGTCTGGTCATTGAAACTGCTGAACCGCGTGAAGTACACCACTTTGCCTTGCTGGTGGGTTATGGTGCCGGCGCCATCAATCCGTATCTTGCGTTTGAATCGATAGGCGGTCTGATTGGCGAAGGTGTGGTACCTGAGATGGAATATGATGTCGCCGTGAAGAATTTCATCAAGGCGGTCAATAAGGGCATGAACAAGACCATGTCGAAGATGGGTATATCGACAGTCCAGTCCTACCGTGGCGCACAGATATTCGAGGCGATAGGCCTGAACAAGGACTTTATCGACAATTATTTTTGCTGGACGGCGTCCCGCATTGGCGGGATCGGTCTTGATATGGTCGCGAAGGAAGCACAGTTGCGCCACCATGCGGCTTTCCCGGAAAGAAAAGTGAAAGCACCGGACCTGGAATGGGGTGGTGAATACCAGTGGCGACGTGACGGAGAATACCACCTTTTCAATCCGCATACTGTCTTCAAGCTCCAGCATGCAACGCAGACTGGCCAGTATAAAATATTCAAGGAATACACCAATCTGGTTGACGATCAGAATGAACACGCCGCAACGCTGCGTGGCCTGTTTGAAATGAAATATGCGAAGAAGCCAATACCGATCGAAGAAGTTGAGTCTGTCGAGAATATCCTGAAGCGTTTCTCTACCGGCGCCATGTCCTACGGTTCCATCAGTCAGGAGGCACATGAGACACTGGCAATTGCGATGAACCGGATTGGTGGCAAGTCGAATACCGGTGAGGGTGGTGAAGACCCTGCACGTTATGTGCCCGATGCAAATGGTGACTCCAGACGTAGCGCGATCAAGCAGGTGGCCTCGGGACGATTCGGTGTGACCAGTGAATATCTGGTCAACGCGGACGATATCCAGATCAAGATGGCACAGGGCGCAAAACCGGGTGAGGGTGGACAGTTGCCTGGCGCGAAGGTGTATCCGTGGATAGCCAAGGTGCGTCATTCAACCACCGGTGTGGGTCTGATTTCGCCACCACCGCACCATGATATCTATTCAATCGAGGATCTGGCGCAACTGATCTACGATCTGAAGAATGCGAACCCGCGTGCCCGTATCCATGTGAAGCTGGTGGCTGAAGTGGGTGTAGGTACAGTTGCCGCTGGCGTAGCTAAGGCGCATTCAGATGTGGTGCTGGTATCCGGTTATGATGGTGGTACCGGTGCATCCCCCATAAGTTCATTAAAACATGCCGGTCTACCGTGGGAACTCGGTCTGGCCGAGACGCAACAGGTTCTGGTCAGAAACAAGTTACGCGATCGTATCGTGGTACAGATAGATGGCCAGTTAAAGACAGGCAGGGATGTTGTGATAGCCGCATTGCTGGGTGCCGAGGAATTCGGGTTCTCTACCGCCCCGCTGGTGGTTATGGGATGTATCATGATGCGGGTTTGCCATCTGAACACCTGTCCGGTTGGTGTTGCTACCCAGAACCCGGAGCTGCGCAAAAAGTTTTCAGGCCAGCCCGAGTTTGTGGAGAATTTCTTCCGTTTCATTGCCGAGGAAGTGCGTGAGTACATGGCGAAACTGGGTTATCGCACAGTCAACGAAATGATAGGCCATGTCGAGAGGCTGGATGTGAAAAAGGCGGTTGATCACTGGAAGGCGGAGGGACTGGATTTCTCGAAGCTCCTGTACAAACAGGAGGTCGAGCCGGGTGTTGGAATTTACTGTATAACCACCCAGGACCATGGTCTGGAGAAGTCCCTCGATGTGATCACACTTGTACCATTATGCAAACCTGCGCTTGAACACGGAAAGCCGGTCGATGTGATACTGCCGATACGTAATACCAACCGTACCACTGGCACGATACTGGGCTATGAGATTACGCGCAAATACGGTGCTGCCGGCCTGCCGGAAGATACCATTCGTGCCCATTTTAATGGTTCAGCCGGTATGAGTTTTGGCGCATTTCTGCCGCCGGGTGTAACGATGACGCTTGAAGGTGATGCCAATGATTATCTGGGTAAGGGACTTTCCGGTGGCAAGATAATTGTCTATCCACCACGGAACGCGACGTTTGTGCCGGAGGAAAATATTCTGGTAGGTAACGTGCTGCTGTATGGTGCCACCCGTGGCGAGGCCTATTTCCGCGGTATTGCAGGTGAACGTTTTGCTGTGAGAAACAGTGGCGTCAGCACCGTGGTCGAAGGCGTTGGTGATCATGGTTGTGAATACATGACCGGTGGCACGGTCGTTGTCATCGGCGGAACCGGACGTAACTTTGCTGCCGGCATGTCAGGTGGTACGGCCTATGTGCTCGATGAAAAGGGCGATTTCAAAATACGTTGCAATCTTGGCATGGTCGATCTGGACAAGTTAGAGAAGGCCGATACCGAGATAGTCAAAAATCTGTTAACAAAACATTTTCAGTATACCCACAGTACCGTAGCCAAACGCCTGCTCGATAACTGGTCAGTCAGCCAGACGAAATTTGCCAAGGTCATGCCGAAAGACTACAAGAGTGTTCTGGAATCGATGAGAAAGGCCCGGGAAGCAGGTACGTCGGAAGAAGATGCGATAATGGAGGCCGCTCATGGGTAAGATAACCGGGTTTATGGAGTTCACACGCTCGAAGCAACCGTATCGTCCGCTTGCCGAGAGGCTGAAGGACTGGAAGCAGGTGATGGCGCCGTGGTCGATTGCCCCGTTAAAGACCCAGGCCTCACGTTGTATGGATTGTGGAATTCCGTTCTGTCATGAAGGGTGCCCGCTGGGCAATCTGATTCCCGACTGGAATGATCTGGTCTATCGCGATCAGTGGATGGAGGCGATAGAACGCCTGCACGCAACCAATAACTTCCCCGAGTTTACCGGTACGCTCTGCCCGGCCCCTTGTGAAGGCGCTTGTGTGCTTGGTATCAATGATGATCCGGTAACGATCAAGGCGGTTGAGTTGTCAATTATAGACAAGGCCTGGGAAAATGGCTGGATCAAGCCGATGATCCCGGAGTCAAAAACCGGGAAGAAGGTGGCAGTGGTCGGTTCAGGACCGGCCGGACTCGCCGCCGCGCAGCAGTTAAGCCGTGCCGGGCATGAGGTGACAGTATTTGAACGGGACGATCGTATCGGCGGTCTTTTGCGCTACGGTATACCCGAGTTCAAGATGGAAAAAAAGCAGCTGGATCGTCGTCTGGAGCAGATGCAGGCTGAAGGTGTCACATTCAAAACGGAGCAATATGTTGGTGTTAATGTCAGTTCTGCAACGCTGCGCAAGGATTTTGATGCGGTGTTACTGGCAGGGGGTGCCTGTGCACCGCGAAACCTGCCGGTTCCCGGCCGTGACCTGCGCGGAGTACATTATGCGATGGACTATCTTTCCTTGCAGAACAAACGCTGCGAAGGAGATACGCTGGATGAAGGTAAATTTTTCAGCGCTGAAGGCAAACATGTAGTCATCATCGGCGGGGGCGATACCGGTGCCGACTGTCTGGGTACGGCTAACCGTCAGGGTGCGCTCTCGGTACATCAGCTTGAGATCATGCCTAAACCGCCGTTAACACGTGCGGATAACAATCCCTGGCCGGAATGGCCACAGACATACCGGATTGCCTCTGCCCATGAAGAAGGTGTGGAGCGTGTTTATTCCGTTTCTACAAAACGGTTCATTGATGATGGTAGCGGCCAGATCAAGGAGCTTGAACTGGTCAAGGTCGAAGTGAAAAATGTGGATGGCAAAATGAGCCTCCATGAAATTGCTGGCAGCGAGTTCCGGATCCCATGTAACCTCGCATTGATGGCGATGGGTTTCACCGGACCTGAAAAGAACGGCATGCTGGAACAGTTTGCGGTCAACCTGAACGAGCGTGGCAATGTGGCCCGGGACAAGAACTGGATGACCAGTGTCGAGGGCGTATTCACTGCCGGCGATATGCAGCGTGGACAGTCGTTGATCGTCTGGGCGATTGCCGAAGGCAGATCGGCAGCACGGGGTATCGATACCTTCCTGATGGGCAGTTCAGATTTGCCCGCACCGGTTGCCTGATCGCGAAGTCCTATGCCCAAACTTAAAAATGACAGGTTAATTCGCGCGCTGTTGCGCCAGCCTGTCGATGTGACGCCGGTCTGGATCATGCGTCAGGCCGGTCGTTACCTGCCCGAATATCGCAAGACCCGCGAACGTGCTGGCGATTTCATGACGCTGTGCAAGACGCCGGAGCTCGCCTGTGAAGTTACGCTCCAGCCATTACAACGCTTTCCTCTTGATGCAGCGATTCTGTTTTCAGACATACTGACCATACCAGACGCGATGGGACTTGGACTGACCGTACTGGAAAAACAGGGCCCACGCTTCGCACGACCGGTGCGTACACTGGCTGAAATCCGGAATCTTTCCATACCGGATCCCGAACAGGAACTTCGTTATGTAATGGATGCTGTTCGCCTGGTCTCCCGTGAACTGGACGGCAAGGTACCGTTGATAGGTTTTGCCGGGAGTCCTTGGACGATAGGTACCTACATGATAGAGGGCGGATCCAGCAAGGAATATACGTTGGCGAAGGGCATGATGTATGCCGATCCTGCCACCTTGCATCTGTTACTGGGCAAGCTGGCGGATTCAATCACGTCATATCTGAATGCACAGATTGCAGCCGGTGTGAATGTGGTCATGGTATTTGATTCCTGGGGTGGTGTGCTGTCTGCCGAATGTTATCGTGAATTTTCCCTGCAATATATGCAGCGCATTGTGGCAGGCATCAAACCCGGGCCAGATGGCAATAAGGTACCGGTGATCCTGTTTACCAAGGGTGGCGGATTATGGGTAGAACAGATTGCGCAGGCAGGGTCTGATGCGATAGGCATAGACTGGACCGCTGATATCGGGAAGGTAAGACTACAGGTTGGCAGCAAGGTCGCGATACAGGGAAATCTCGATACTGCAGTTTTATACTCGAACCCGGAAGTGATCCGACGCGAGGTTGGCAAAATCCTGGATTCATATGGTCAAGGTAGTGGTCATGTGTTCAACCTCGGCCACGGTATTCATCCCGGTATCGATCCGGAAAATGTCGCAGCGCTGGTAACTGCAGTTCATGAGCTGAGTGAGAAGTATCACTAGATAACTGTTCCAGATTCCATAATAGCCCGGTATTCGCTGTCTGGTTGTAATTGTGAAAGACCGTTAGCCGCATGGATGCGGCGCTCGAGCTTACATGGATGTATTCACAGCGTGTCTTGACCGATTATAACCAGACAGCGAATATTGCAGGGAATCCGATATAGATTTTCAAGTAGCAGTATTGCAAGCATCGCGCCGCCGCAGTCCCATTGCAGCGATCACAACCAGCATAATCAAACCAAGCACCGGATAGTTTCCCGTATGTGCATACGGCGTCATCCCGTCAAACAATCTTGCAGTACCTGCCAGCGTGGCAGGCATGAATTGCGGAATATCCGCCACGACCCGTCCCTTCTCGTTGATGATGGCAGTAATGCCCGTATTGGTTGCCCTTAACAGGTAGCGACCCGATTCAAGTGCACGCATACGTGCCATCTGTAAATGCTGGTGTGGTGCGAGTGAGTCGCCGAACCACGCGTCATTACTGACGTTAACGAGGATGGCCGCCTCGGGCAGTGCCTTAATCACTTCATCGCCAAAGGTATCCTCATAACAAATCGAAATACCCATTGCAAATGTATCCGTGAGCAGCACCGGTGGTGTGTCGTCACCCGCGCTGAAGTCAGACATTGGTATGCCCAGATAATCAACAACGTCGCGCAGGATGAAATCAAGGGGCAGGTATTCACCAAACGGCACCAGATGGCGTTTGAAATAAAAAGAAACCTCATCACCTAACATGACCACGCTGTTCAGGTATTTCCCGGTCTGCGGATCCTGATAGGGCATTCCGGTCAGCAGATACGAGTCAGTTGCACGCGTCAGTTGCATCAAGCGTGCGATATAAGATTCAATCTGGTGGTAGAAGGCCGGTATAGCGGCCTCCGGCCAGATGATCAGGTCAGAACCAAGATATGGTTCGGTTAAATCAAAATAACGATCCAGCGTGGGCTGGCGCATTTCCGGCGTCCATTTCAGCTGCTGCGGCACTGCACCCTGCACCAGAGCAACAGAAATATTCGCTGCCCTGGGTACGGTCCAGTCATGGCTGGAGGAAAATAGACTGGTGCCCCATAAAACCAAAACAGCAAGCAACATCGGGGCCTGCTTGCGTACCGGTGCAGCTGGCAGGCAGACCAGAACAGCAGCAGTAAACATAACGACCAGGCTGACGCCAAATACGCCAGTCAGCGGGGCGATACCGCTCAATGGGGAGTCCGTCTGCGTATATCCCAGATTAAGCCAGGGGAAACCGGTAAATATCCAACTGCGCACCCATTCAGCCAGAGTCCAGATCGCCGGTATCAACAAGACGCGGGAGCAGATTGGCCATGAACGTAGATACAGACGCGCGACCAGATAGCCTGCCCCGGCCGGAAACAGAGCGAGAAACATGACAAATACAAAGGTCAGCAAGATGGCGCCAACCAGATTGACGCCGCCAAACAGGTTGATACTGATATGCAGCCAGCCAGTGCCGACGCCAAACAGGCCAAGCCCGTACAGGTAACCCGTGACAAACGCTAAACGTGGTGTTGAATTCAACCACAGGCCGATTAAAACGACGGAGGAAAGAATCGCTACGAACCACAGATTATAGGGGGCGTATGCCAGTGGTAATACAGCACCGGCCGCCAGCGCAGCCAGACGGCGGATCATCGGGTTAGCATGTGGCAATATCATGCAGGCCGTGCACTCACGTTACAGACCGCCCGTTACTCATCCTGGCTCGGGGTATCCGGCAGCTTCTCAAATCTCATCAAGTGGATCCTTCTGCGGTCGGCCCGCAATACCTTCACATTAAAGCCGGCGAAATCTGTTATCTCGCCACGCTTGGGCAGATGTCCGAATGTATTCGTCACCAGTCCGCCTATGGTGTCATATTCGTCGTTGCTGAGAGTGGTGTTAAAACGCCGGTTAAATTCTTCAATAAGCGTGGTAGCGCGGACGGTATAGCGGTTACGCCCGTGCAGGAAAATATTATCTTCCTCGTCTATATCGTACTCATCCTCGATTTCGCCAACGATTTCCTCGATCACGTCCTCAATGGTGATAAGGCCAGTTACGCCGTATTCATCCACAACGATCGCGATATGATTGCGGCTGACCCTGAATTCGCGCAACAGCACATTCAACCGTTTGCTTTCCGGGATAAACACAGCCGGGCGCATCATATCCTTCAGATCAAACTCCTGTTCTTCCGGATTGGCGAGGTAGGGCAACAGGTCTTTTGCCAGCAGGATACCCTGGACATCATTGATATCATCGCCGATGACGGGAAACCGTGAGTGCCCGGAGGCAACTACGGTGGCGAGGATCTCCTGCAGGGTCGAGCTTGAGGACACCACCATCATATTCGCCTTCGCTACCATCGCGTCCCTGACCTGCAAATCAGCCACATGCAGCGCACCTTCAATCATGACGAGTACATCTGGATCAAGCAGGTGTCTGCTCTCGGCATTTCTGAGCATTTCTATCAAGGCCTGCTGATTCTTTGGTTCGCGCTTGATGATACATTTCAGTTTATCCAGCCAGGACAACTTGTGTGATTCAGTATGATTATTCATCTCGGATATTATTCGTAAGGATTGGGAAAACTGAGTGAGGCGAGTTTACTGATTTCGATAGCTTCCATTTTTTTAGCACCGCGTGGTTTGATGTGATCATAACCGGCCAGATGCAGGATGCCATGGATAACCATGTGTGCCCAGTGTGCATCCGGACGTTTGTCCTGTTGTTCGGCCTCGTCTGCGATGACATCGGCGCAGAGGACGATATCGCCCAGCAGTTCCGGCATCAACGGGTTATCTCCGGCCGGAAATGACAGCACATTGGTTGGTTTATTCATGCCGCGCCAGGTCTTGTTCAAGGCGGCACTTTCCTTTTTACTCACGATACGAATAGTCATGACCGCCTCGTCGCGCACATCTACCAGGGCCAGTCGCGCCCACTTACGTAGTTTCACCGGTTCCGGGACGCCAGTCTTGGCCGTTGCGTACTGAATATTGATTTTAACTGTCACACTAGCCTACCTAGTATCATCCGTGCCGACGGATTCATGGCGTTCATAGGCATCAAGTATCCTGGCCACCAGCGGGTGTCTGACGACATCTTTCGAATTGAAAAATGTGAAACTGATACCAGGCTCATTGTTGAGGATATCAATGACATGTCGCAGCCCCGACTTTTTCCCGCTTGGGAGATCAATCTGGGTGATATCGCCGGTAATGACGGCGGTAGACGAGAATCCGGTTCGGGTCAGGAACATCTTCATCTGTTCTATCGTCGTGTTCTGTGCTTCATCAAGTATGATGAAGGATTCATTGAGCGTGCGACCGCGCATGAAGGCCAGCGGTGCAATCTCGATTATGTTGCGTTCGATATATTTATTCACCGTTTCAAGACCGAGCATTTCAAACAGTGCGTCGTACAACGGCCTCAGGTAAGGATCAACCTTCTGGATGATATCACCCGGCAAATACCCCAGTTTCTCTCCCGCCTCGACTGCCGGTCTGACCAGGACAATACGTCGTGCCCTTTCGGTCTCGAGCGCGGCTATCGCAGAGGCCACTGCCAGAAATGTCTTGCCCGTACCCGCCGGGCCGATACCAAAACTGATGTCATGCGACTGTATATTTGACAGATACTGTCGTTGCCGCGGGCCGCGGCCCTTGATAATGCCGCGCTTGGTTCGGATGGCAACTTCTTCATCAATCATGTCAGGCAGTTCAGCTTCATTGTCCGCCTGTTGCAGGTACAAATGAACCGTTTCAGTGTTCAGTCTTTCTGTGGCTGTGGACTCATAAAGTGAGGCCAGCAGTCGTCTGGCAATAGCCGTTGTCCGCGGCGTACCGATGACACGAAAGTTGTTGCCCCGGTTGTTTATCTCGATACCGAGCCAGCGTTCTATCTGGCGCAGGTGACCATCGGTCGGGCCGCACAGGTTCGCCAGACGGTTATTGTCCTGCGGCGACAACACAAATTCGGTTGTGTCAGTTTTCAGGATTTCAGTGATGGTATTCAATTAATCAGTCAGGCAACGGCAGATTCAGTAATGGCGGCACGGTTTTCGGTGACCAGCATACCACGCAAGGTATTGGTCCTGGTCTCGGTGATCCTGACCGCAACAACACTGCCAATCAGGTCCGGGTCGGCACGGAAGTTTACGATTCGATTGTTTTCGGTACGTCCGTACAACTCCTCAGCACGTTTACGGGAGACACCTTCAGCGATCACCTGCTCTGTTTTGCCCACCATCGCCGCGCTGATGGCGGCGGCATAGCCAGTGATGGTCTCCTGTAGCAACTGCAATCGCTGTTTTTTCAACTCGAGAGGCGTGTCATCCGGCAGACTGGCCGCTGGTGTGCCCGGGCGTTTGCTGTAAATAAAACTGAAAGACTGATCAAAGCCGATAGTCCGGATCAGGTCCATGGTCTGGTTGAAGTCATCCTCGGTTTCTCCGGGAAAGCCGACGATAATATCGGTAGAGATACAGATGTCGGGTCTGACTTTTCGCAACTTGCGTATACGGGATTTGTACTCCAGCGCCGTATGGCCGCGCTTCATCAGCGACAGGATCCGGTCCGATCCACTTTGCACCGGCAGGTGCAGATGATTTGCCAGCTTCGGTATTCGAGCATACGCATCTATCAGACGATCTGAAAATTCGAGTGGATGAGATGTGCTAAAACGGATGCGTCGGACCGAGTCTATAGCCGCAATATATTCAATAAGTAATGCGAGATCTGCTGTACCACCATCATGCATCGGTCCACGATACGCATTGACGTTTTGTCCAAGCAGCGTTACTTCCTTTACCCCTTGCGCGGCGAGCTCGTATACCTCGGTCAGTACATCATCAAACGGCCGACTGATCTCCTCACCTCGCGTATAGGGCACGACACAAAAGGTACAGTATTTGCTGCAGCCTTCCATAATCGAGACAAATGCGGCAGGTCCAGTGGCCCGTGGTTCGGGCAGGCGATCGAATTTTTCGATTTCCGGGAATGAGATATCAACGACTGGTTTTTTCAGGCGCGTCACCTGATCGTACATTTCCGGTAAGCGGTGTAGTGTCTGTGGCCCAAATACCATATCCACATAAGGCGCACGGTCGCGGATGGCATGGCCTTCCTGACTGGCGACGCAACCACCCACACCGATGACAAGGTCCGGCTTCAGCTTTTTCAATTTGCGCCAACGCCCGAGATCAGAAAACAGCTTTTCCGAGGCCTTTTCCCGGATCGAGCAGGTATTGACCAGAATGATGTCGGCTTCGGCCGGGTCACTGGTCATTGTTACCTGGTGCGATGCCATAAGTATGTCCTGCATCTTGTCAGAATCATACTCGTTCATCTGGCAACCGAACGTTTTGAGAAACAGCTTTTTTGACATAAATTATGAAAAATTGATAAAACTGCAACATGCTGAAAACGGATATGCAGGAGGCCTTATGTCAGGCCTAGAAACGCACGGCGCCTGGGCTGTTCCTGCAGTAACTGTAGTTTAAACTGAGTGACTACCGAATTATCACATAATATCGACAAAAAGCGGTAAAAATTAGCGTAGTATCGGGCTCGAATAGACCAGCTGGGTAATGCCTTTGCAGAACAGACAACAATCTGGTCGATCAGGGCGCATATCTGCCTGATCACGACTGCAAGAAATTAACATAAACACTATGGCTGTCGGTATCGGAAGTATGGTGACCGGGGCCACCGGAGTGCAATAAAATAGTCCCATGCCACTTTATACTTAATTATTGTGAAGAAAACGACCAGGCGGTCGAGGTGTCTCATACGATGCAGGCCAGGCTCCGCACCTGGGGCGAGCTGTGTTACGTGGCACAGATCCCGCTCGGTGAGACAGACCCTTTGGCACCTGTCGAGCGGATTTTACGCGGCGCTGCGCCCGGCGTCGCGGTACCGGTATTTAACAGCGAGCTGAAAAACGTTGGTTTTACCAAACTGGTCAAACGTGACCAGGGTGCCTATGAGAATGTGACCGCAGTTAATGGCGAAAAACGGTACATGACGGCCGGCGACAAGGACTCGGTCCCGCATATCAAGAAGAAGGTGCAGTATTGATACACCCCACCGCGGTCCGGACAACCTCAGCGACTGCGTTCTTTTTCCCGAGCCGAGAGCAGGGTCAGTTGTTGCTGCAAATTCTTATAGCGTTGTGACATCTGGATCATCTGATACTCCAGACCCAGATAATAACTGAACTGCTTGTTCAACCTGAGCGAGGAGGCGGTGATGAAGATAAAATATAACAACACAAACCCGCCCAGCATACTATTGTACCTGTCGCCCAGTATGATCAGATAGACGCCCGGCGGTACCAGTGCCGGAAACGCATAAAACAGGATGACCCGTTTGCTGACGGCATAACCTACCACAGCACCGGCAACCAGACCACACACAATCAGCATGACCAGGCTGTTATAGATGGTGAACTCGATCAGGCGGTCTTGTTCATAGGGTACCAGCAGGATAGTTGATGAACCCCACAGGATGCCCGAGAAAAAAACGCTGGCGGTGAAAATATCCAGCCATTTGTTGACATTTCCCGGGGTGACCGGTTGCTGGCGTTGTTTCCAGATTATCATGTAGCGTGCCAGTGAGTAGAGGACGACTACAGATGCCCAACTGATCAGCCGTCCCTGATGTGAAATGTTCCATAACAACACACACACGGCCGGTGCCGCCACGATGGGGAACAGAAAGGTGATTATCGACTGGTTATACAGGATCTGTATCTGACTGGACAGACGATGAAATGCCTGTAGTTGATCCATCTGTGCATACTCCTGTATGTAAGTGACCTGTCCCTGGAACTGCCTGACTGTACTCTGCGTTAGCGATTACACACCGGAACTCCGGCATGGTTCGGTAGCTTGTGCGTTCTGGATTTTCAGCAATATTGCCGAGAGTTCATTATACCTTGAAAAAAACGGGGAGTGACCACAGTCCAGCTGAAATATTTGTACACATTTTGTGGACTCGTACATCCAGCGCTGGCACGCGGGTGGTATGGCGCGGTCCTGCAAACACTCGATATAAAACCGGGGGACTGAACCGAAGTTTTCCTTTGTCAGTCGAAGCGGGGTGATAAACGCCAGCAACGGCTCAGATTGTATCCGGGTGAGAGCATCCTCGTAGTCGGCCTCGCTACAGTCGTGATAAAAGGCGGAACGGAGGATGTCGACAGGTATTGTCAGGAAAGCTCTGTCGCGGGACAGCACCATATTGGAGGCGGCTATTGACTCCTCCATCCGGTCTTCCAGGTCATTGATACATAATCCATTCGCGAGCAGGAAGCCGGAGATATACACCAACTGGCTTATCCGTTGCGGCATCCGTTCGGCAACACGCGAGATGACGATACCCCCCATGCTGTGGCCTACCAGTATCACCGGGCCATCTATCCCGGAAAGCAGGTGGCAAACAGCGTCTTCATACTCGTCGGCTTTAACGGGCCTGACGGCGCTGCGTTCTGCCCCGTGTCCAGGCAGATCCGGCGTATAGACCTGATGTCCGGCAGACCGCAAGATCAGCGCTACGTGTTTCCAGCACCAGGCCGCGTGCCAGGCCCCGTGCACCAATACATATGTGCTCATTAATTTCTCGCCCCTGTCCTTCTGTCCTTGCATGATCTATATTATCCGCATTCTAAATAGCTGTTCCGAATTGTTGTACAGGTTAAGTTGTCGTCATTCCCGCGCACGCCGACATGAATGTCGGCGGTAGAGCGAAGCAGGAGCCAGAGCCGAGGCGGGAATCCAGTGATATAAATATACGCCTGTAAGGTGGACTTGTTCTACTGGATGCCGGGTCAAGCCCGGCATGACGAATAAACTGCCTGATACACCAATTCGGAACAGTTATCTAGCCTGAAGAATGCGAAAATCACGCGCGGTAGTTCCGGCGTGACCGATCCGGAATCGAGACCATACAGGAAGACAGCGCGTGCAAATCCAGAAAATAATTGATGAACGACCGATGACCCCGGCGCAGGTGCTGGTTGTGATGCTCTGTTTTGTGCTCAATATGATAGATGGAATGGATGTGGTGGTTGCGTCCTATGTGGCACCCCGGATTATCGAGGAATGGTCCGTATCCTCGCAGACATTTGGTCTGGTATTCAGTTCCGCCCTGGTAGGCATGGCCTCCGGGGCGATGTTTATCTCACCGCATACGGACGTGATCGGGCGTCGCAACATGGTGCTGATCTGTATTGTGATCATCTCGGTCGGCATGCTGTTGACTGCGTGGGTGAATTCAGTCCCGCAACTGGCGCTGCTCAGGTTTTTCACCGGGCTTGGCATCGGTTCGATGCTGGCCAGCCTGACCTCTCTTGTATATGAGTATTCACCGGCCAGAAGACGTAATTTCGCGGTCAGCTTTGTGCTGAGTGGCTATCCGGTAGGCGCAACGCTGACCGGACTGATGGCGGCATGGATCATCCCGGAGTATGGCTGGCGCTCCATGTTTTATGCAGGTGCCACCGTGTCGCTGGTGATGTTACCGGTCGCCCTGGTTTTTATGCCCGAGTCACTGGAGTTCCTGTTACATAAACAACCGCCCCGTGCGCTGGAGCGTGCCAATGCGATCCTGGCTAAATTGCGTATCGATAGGCTCACCGCATTGCCGGCCAGAGTTGGTTCCGGTCAACCCGTGTCAGGTGGTGACTCACTGGCCGGCAATATCAAATCGTTAATCACAAAGGACAGGTTCGCCTCTACCATGCGCCTGTGGATCGCATTTTTCATGGCGTTTTTTACGTTGTATTTTCTGCTCAGCTGGATACCGAAGATTTCCGAAGGCACCGGATTGACACCGGCACAAGGTTCCTATGCCGGGGCCGTGTTTAATCTGGGATCCTTTTTTGGCATCGTCTGTCTGGGCTACATCTCCACCTGGTTTGGACTGAAACGGATGATATTTATATTTCTAATCCTGTCAGCGGTATTGATGGTGGTATTCGGGGTATTCCGTTTCGGGCTGGTCATGTACATGACGGTCCTGTTTGTACTCGGGTTTTTTGTGCAGGGCGGTTTTGTCGGCCTGTATTCGGTCGCGGCGCGTCTGTATCCGGTGGAGATCCGCACGACAGGTGTCGGCTGGGGTATTGGCCTTGGCCGGTTTGGTGCAATTCTCGCCCCGGCACTGGGGGGTATAGCGATAGGCATGCAGTTGCCGGTCGCCCTGGTGTTTATCGTATTTGCACTGCCCTTTATTATTGCCGCCTTTGCCGAGACGGGCATAAAAAGCACGAATATAGACTAGAATGTCTGGTAAGTGTGACTCGATACCGTAGCAGAAAATAAAGCAGACAGGACAGAATTCCGTACATGAGTGCCATCATTGCCGCCGCCGCGCCGGTTTTACTGACTATTCTGCTTGGATATTACATTGCAAAGGCAGGCAAACCGTTTGATGGCAAGACCGTCTCGTTTCTCGTCGGTACCATCGGTACACCGGTCCTGATCTTCTACAGTCTGATCCACAGCACCGTCACACCGGATGCACTCGCCTCGATCAGCGCAGCAACACTGCTGGCCGTGGGCTGTTTTCTGCTAATCGGATTTTTAGTGCTGAAGTTTTTCCGCCTGCCGGTTCGCGTGTTTCTGCCCTCGCTGTCTTTCCCGAATGCAGGAAACCTCGGGCTGCCGTTGTCGCTGTATGCGTTTGGCGATGCCGGGTTGAATTATGGTATCGCCATCTTTGCACTGGTGGCCATATCGAACCATACGATCGGCCATACCATCAGCGCGGGACGGGGCCACTTTCGTGAGGTCTTTTCCAACCCGGTTATTCCCGCGGTCGTGATCGGTATTCTGGTTGGCTATTATGATCTCGCCCTGCCAGTCTGGCTGGACAATACGTTTGAGTTATTGTCCGGCCTGACGATCCCGTTGATGTTGTTGATGCTCGGTACCTCCCTGGCGCGTATACCGGTCACCACACTGACCCGCTCGTCCTGGCTGTCGCTGCTGCGTATCGGGATGGGCGTCACGGTGGGTCTTACAATCTCCAGCCTGTTCGGCTTTACCGGCGCTGAGCGCGGTGCGTTTGTGTTGCAGTGTTCAATGCCGGTAGCGGTTTATAACTATGTCTATGCGCAGATGTATCACAGCAATCCGGAAGAAGTGGCCAGTCTGGTCGTCGTGTCTACGGTGATGTCCTTGTTTACGACGACACTGTTGTTGTTTTATCTGGTCGGTTGACAACATATCAAGGAAGTCCAGATAAGCTACTGCTTGTCATATCCACTTCCGTCGAAATGACACGTAACCAGAGATGACACAATTTATAACATATCAGAGTAAGGGGTAGGTTAATGCGTACGCAGGTAGGAATTATCGGCGCCGGCCCGGCCGGCCTGACGCTGTCGAGGATCCTGTATCAGCACGGTATCGACAGCGTCATTATCGAGCGCAAGTCCCGAAGCTATATTGAACAGCGTGTGCGTGCCGGTGTACTTGAGCAGGGGGCAATGGACCTGCTGAATGAAATAGGGGTCGGCGAACGGATGATGCGGGAAGGGATGTTGCACCATGGCATTGAGCTACGTTTTGATCAGACGGCACACAGAATAGATTTCCAACAACTGACCGGAAAAAGTATCATTGTTTATGGACAGCAGGAGGTGGTAAAAGACCTCGTCGCGGCCCACCTCGCGGAATCCAGACCTTTGTTGTTCGAGGTGGACGAGGTCAGCCTGGATCAAATCGATTCTGCTACCCCGGTGATTAAATTCAGATGCCAGGATCAAGATATTGATTTGCAGTGTGACTATATCGCCGGTTGTGACGGCTTCCATGGTATCTCGCGTCCGCACATCCCGAACGCAAAAATATATGAACACAAATATCCGTTTGGCTGGCTCGGCATACTCGCCGAGGCGGCACCTTCCAGTCATGAATTGATCTATGCCGCACATGATCGCGGATTTGTGCTGCACAGCATGCGTTCGCCGAAGGTGGTCCGGAACTATATCCAGTGTGCGCCGGATGAGGACGTGAATAACTGGTCCGACGA
Source organism: Klebsiella pneumoniae (assembly GCA_945870865.1). Lineage (GTDB taxonomy): Bacteria > Pseudomonadota > Gammaproteobacteria > Eutrophobiales > Eutrophobiaceae > Eutrophobius. The sequence continues at coordinate 1,373 of CAMBTO010000022.1, read as the reverse complement.
TCGGATCTGGGCCGAGTTGCAACAGCGTATGCAGCTAGACGGCGGGTTCAGCTTGAACGAAGGCCGCATCATCGAAAAATCCGTCACACCGATGCGCAGTTTTGTATTCGAACCGATGCAACATGGCAGACTGTTTCTTGCCGGTGATTCTGCACATATCGTTCCCCCGACCGGTGCGAAGGGCATGAACCTGGCACTTCGCGATGTTCGTGTGCTTGCTGACGCTTTCGTGGCCCGCTATGAAAACAATACAAGCGTGAAGCTGGACACATACACTGCCAGTTGCCTGAAACATATCTGGCGTGCCCAGCATTTTTCCTCGTGGATGACCTCGATGTTGCACCGGTTTGCTGAGCATAATGAGTTTCAGCGGCGATTGCAGCTGGCCCGGCTTGCCAGCATGACGGAATCAACCGCGGCCTCCACCTGGCTGGCAGAATGTTACGTGGGGCTATAGCTTGCAGCATCGCTGAATGTGGTCAGCAATGCGTCGAAGTTCTTTATATCCGAGATCTGCACAGTATCTTACTGAAATATTTAGATAATTATAGTTAAGATAACTGTTTAAAGTTTGTACAATAATCTGGTGTCTAACAACCGCGTGCCAGGTTAACCCGGATATAAACGGAAATAGCCATGAAATATATTGTTCATATTTTGTTTCTTTGCGTTAGCATTATGCCTGTTTCGGCCGCTGATTTTCAGTGTCGAGTGGAGGGTGGTGTATACAAACCCCAGGGTGAACTCATACTTCATGATGCGAGACAGCTAGATAAATCTCTTATTGGCGAGGTTTTTTTTGTATCAAGGGGAACGGGTGTAGTAGTGGGTAACAATCTACTCGGGAATAAAGGTGAACAGATAACCATTCTCCGCAATGTCGATGAAGTTTTAAATTCATTTGAAGTTCTATCCATGAATGCGCATTCCGACATAAAGCTGCTGGATATATTTGAATTCAAGAATAAACTCACATTTAAATATTACTTTGGATATCCTGGCCTGCTGGTTATAGGCTCATGTATTGAAATAATTCAATAGATTCCAGTCTCGACCTGTCAGGCCATAGAGTCTATAGCTAAACTTTATAAGCACCCTAAATACTCAGGGTCAAAGGAACAATTCAGAAGAAACCAAATCAGAATTTGGTGTATGGGTACCCCGTGAGAGTTATGGCTGTCTAGGGACGGCATAGGACGGGCATGGACGTGGAAGTGTTTAAACTACTGCATTACAGGCTTGTTATAAGACTTCTTTGGATGTGCTTGGATTTTGAATTGGTGGCTATGGGTGGAATCGAACCACCGACCCCAGCGTTATGAGTGCTGTGCTCTAACCGTCTGAGCTACATAGCCAATATTGGGATAAACACG
>CAMBTO010000021.1 GCA_945870865.1 Klebsiella pneumoniae | reverse complement strand
AGCACGCCCGCTATCTGGTCGCCTTGCAACTGGACGGCTTCGATCAGCTGGACGGTACACCGCTCGAGTATCTGGAGTTACAGGCCGGTTATTATATCCGCGGCTTCGATAACCATGATCCGAATCGCGAGCGAAATCTTTACGTAGGTGTGGGTCTGGATGTGGGCAAGATCCTGACCGCCGCAGGCTGTGGCGGTTTCTGCAAGATGTTCCATTATTACCAGCCACCGTTTACCATAGTGACGGCGAAGTCGAAGCTGTAGGTTCACCAATCTAATCCGATTCTATGCCGTGGAGGCCTTCCGGACCTCTCTGACAGGTCCGGAAAGCCTCCCTGCATTTTCGCAATCGGTAATCTTTCTGTTTTACACCTGAATCTTGTCTATATTTACAACAGGCAGTTCAATACAATGACTCCAGTAACGCTACCATATTGATCAGCTGCAATGGTCAGGTAGCGATTATTGTCAACACATTTTTAGAAGTTTGCGACGAGATGAATCACGCGCTATCCTGTACTTATCATCAACAAAAAACCTGGAAGGAGGTGCGCACCTTAAATAACAGCCCCAAAAAGCAATTGTTTTATTAGTCAAGTTACATCTTCATCTGTAGAAAAAATAGTTCGTAACCCGGCTCCTGTTGGTCAACAACAACGGTAAAAAGGAGCGATGGCGATTAAATTAATTTAACAGTAGAGGGGGAGTGATGATGTCTATATTGACACGCTTTATACCAAGGCTTTACCTTATAACCATTCTTTTAACCACCATACTACTCGCTCCGGCACCGGCCATCGGTCAGGTACTGGAAGAGATCATTGTAACCGCCCAACGCCGTGAACAATCCCTGCAGGACGTGCCGATTGCCATCGACGTTTATGCGGCTGACACACTTCAGAAAGAGGGTTTTGACAATCTGGAAGAACTGTCGGCCTTCACGCCTGCGGTATTCGTGAATGAAGGCGGCGATCAAGGTTCCGATGTGTTCATCCGTGGATTCGGAACCGTCGGTCGTAACTGGGCTAACGACTCGGCGACACCGTTGTTCCTCGATAACGTCAACCTGGGCCAGGGCTCAATGGGTGCACTCGGCTTCATGGACGTGCAGCGGGTAGAAGTGCTGAAAGGACCTCAGCCAATTCACTTCGGTATGAACGCCACCGGTGGCGCCATGAGTATCGTCAGCGCGAGACCTACGCAGGAATGGGACGGTTTCGTCAATGCCGAGACCGGACAGACCGGAGATATGTCCGCATGGAAACGGTTTGGTGACAAGGAACTGGAGGCGGCTGTCAGTGGGCCCATCACCGATGCACTGGCATTTCGTCTGGCCGGTATCTACAGTTCACGAGACGGATATCTGCGAGACGCCGTAACCGGGTACCCGATGGGTTATCGTAACTTCCTGGGAGGACGTCTGTCATTGCAGTGGGAACCGACCGAGAATCTGACCGTGTTCAGCAAGATTGAACTAGCCCAGCAACAGTGGGCGGCGGCCAGCCGGGTCTGTCGACGTGATCAGGCCGATTATCCAAACCGCTTTTCACGTACACCGAATACACCTACCTTTGCCGACGTTGAGACCGATCCGACTGCGATGTGGCTTGATTACGCAGAAGGGGGTACCGGCTGGAATACACCGATCCATGAACTTGATGTTTGCGGTGACAATTACGCCTATACCGGACAGACCTATGTGCGTGAGGCACCTACTGTGTTTGTGCGCACGCGGGATACCATCACGGGTTTCCCAGACATCCGCCTGGCCTCGGCGTACTTTCTGAACAACGTCGCGGGGGGTGACTGGAATGTCACGCCGGTCGTGTTTGGCACCGGTAACCTGAACGGATACTTTGGTAACGGTACGGGCATTACCAATAACGGATACATGGACGATCAGTTCATGGAACCGAAAAACTTCCAGGTTGATGTAAACTACCGCTTCGATAGCAATGTCGAGGTCCAGTGGACCAATAACTACATGGAGAGTTATTACCAGGATGCGTCAGCGGATCGGAACACGCCTTTTGCCGAAAATATCCGCAATCGGCTTGAGGACTATAACCAGATGAGTTCCGAAGTCCGGATTTCATCGTACGAGCCCGGCAGGATCGAATGGATGGTCGGTGCATTCATCCAGAAAGAGGACCTGCACTTCACGACGATTGATGCCCGCGCCGAGATTCGCTTCAACAATCGCCTGAACGACAATTACCAGCAGGCCGTCTGGAACAGTTACTTCGGTAACCTGACTTACAACTTCTGGGACAACAAGATGTCGGTCGATGCCGGTGTACGTTACTCGAAGGCGAAGAAGGACCCGAGACTGGTCAGCTATAACTCCTCCTGGATTTACGATGTGACGCCTTGCACCGGGAGAGCGACCACGAATCCCGCGACGTCCGCAAATGCGAACGCATGGAGAGGGGATACATCAGATTGGGGTGGCAGACCGGTGCAGGATGTGACTCCGACCGACTGTATCAAGGGGCTTGAGCCGCTGGCGCAACGCATCACTTCTGATGATGCGCTGTACCTGGTCCCCAGCCTTAACGGTCGAAACGTTAACCTGAATAATCTGTGGTTCGTGCCGGTCAGCACGCAGCGCTCTATCCCGGCGACCTGGCGTGGTAATTATACGGCGGCTGTCGGCATGACTCCCTGGAGCACGCAGCAACGCGCGGCCGAACAGTGGTCGGATATCGAACGCAGCTGGGACCACTGGGACCCGCAGATTGTTCTGCGTTATCGTCCTTCTGATGAGCTGTCTACCTACTTCAAGTATGCAACGGCGTTCAAGGCGGGTGCGTATGACCTGGGTTTTGGCGGTTCACAGCCGCTATCGACCGATCCCGGTGGGTTCGATGAACTGCTGATAGATCCGGAATACAGTGAGACCTTTGAGATTGGGGCCAGCGGGACCTTCCTCGATGGACGTGGCCGTTATAACGCCACGCTGTTCCGGGTGGACTTTGAGGACCTGATCGCCACCACGGTGACGGACGTCGGTACGGATACCCAGAGTACCGAGGTAATCAATATCGGTGCACAACGTGCCCAGGGTCTGGAGCTTGACGGTCAGTTCGCTGTCTCGGACCAGCTGCTGTTAGGACTCAACTTTTCCTATCTCGACAGTAAGTTCACCTACTTCCCCAATGCCAACTGTACCGAGCATGAAGTCCGCACTTCCGCAGAGTCAGGTTGCGATATCATTTTCAAACCGGGCTTTCCCCAGAATGTAAGCGACTTTAACAATATATTGGTCGCGGTTATTGACCGTGCCGGACAGACGGCGGCATTTGCGCCAGAGTTTAGCAGCAGCTTCAACGTCGATTACTGGATCCCGTTCAAGGGATACAAGGTGGACATGGGTGCCCGGGTGATAGCCTCAAGCTCGTATTACACGGACTTCCGTACATTCGACAAATCAACAATCCAGGACGGATCGGCTGACATGAACCTGCATCTGGGTATCGGTGAGGTGGATGACAAATGGCACGTGGGGCTTGCGCTGCGCAATCTGCTTGAACCCCGGTCGACCTTCCGTCCAGAGTACACCTCCAATATCAGTGAACTGGCGGGTGAGGGCCTGCGTTCCAATCAGGTCAAGTCGGTCGCACTGACGTTCAAGTACAACTTCTTTAACTAAGACCCCTGTTGTTACTTCGTGACGGTCACCCCTCCGGGGTGGTCGTCACAATCTTTTTAACCCAGCGGCCCGTCGACTCTTTCCTGTAACTGCAGGTTGATTAGCCGTAACGCGGCATTGATTGCCGCATACACCTGGTTGGCATGTACACCGCGGGTCTTCAGACGCTTGGTGCTGCTTTGCCAGGTGATGATCGACTCGGTCAACGCACTGGTCTCGCCACCGCGAGGAATACGCACCTCATAATCTTCCAGTTTTGGCAGCTTATAATCATAGTGTTCGAGCACCTGGTTGATCGCATTCATGAACGCATCAAATCCGCCGTTACCGGTGCCGGTCGCCTCGTGACGATTGCCAAACACGGTGGCCACCACCTTGACCGTCGATTCTTTCGACAGGTCGCTGGAGATGGAGCAGCCTTCCAGCAGTACATGGTTGTAGTCCTTGCTTTCCAGTACGTCGGCAATGATAAACGGGATGTCTTCCGGTGTGATCATCTGCTTTGAATCACCGAGTTCGACGATGCGTTTTAAAACCTTCTGCTGGTTTTCCTCACTCAGCGTCATGTCGAGCGCCTCAAGATTTTTCAGCAATGACGCCTTGCCGCTCATCTTGCCGAGCGCGTAGGTACGCGTGCGCTGGAACCGCTCGGGTGTCAGCGTGCTTTCGTACAGGCCACCCTTCTTGTCGCCGTCCGCATGGATGCCGGCGGTCTGGGTAAACACATCGGTGCCGACGACCGGCATGTTTGCGGCTATCCATTTGCCGGAGAAATTCTCGACCAACTTGCTGACGTCAAAGATATGGTGTTCATTGATAGATAACTGCATACCGAGCTTGTCTTTCAGCACAACCGTGACCTCGGCAAGCGAGGCATTGCCGGCACGTTCACCGAGACAGTTAATCGTACAATGCACGGCGGCCGCACCGGCCTTGACCGCCGCCATCACATTGGCCGTCGCCAGTCCATAGTCATTGTGCGGATGAAAATCAAACAGGTTGCCCGGATAGCGCGTGACCATATCGCTGATACTGGCGTGGACCTCATCTGGCCCCATTATCCCGAGTGTATCCGGTAACAGGAAGTGGGAGATGCCCCGACCCTGCATTGCCTCCATGTGGCGATAGACATAATCGCGATTGTCCTTGTAGCCGTTTGACCAGTCTTCCAGATACATATTGACCTTCAGGCCATGTTCCTGCGCATAGTCGAGAGTCTTGTAGATATCGGCGATGTGCTGTTCCTGGGTCTTGTTCAGCTGCATGCGACAATGTTTTTCACTGCCCTTGGTCAACAGGTTCAGCACCTGGCCGCCGGTCTGGCGTATCCAGTCGACACTGCGGTTAAAATCGACAAAACCAAGTACCTCAACACGATGCAGGAAACCCTGATCGGCTGCCCACCCGTTGATCGTGCTGACCGCATCCATCTCGCCACTGGACACCTTGGCCGAGGCAACCTCGATGCGATCGACATTCAGCTTCTTCAGCAGGGCCTGGGCGATATTGACCTTTTCGTCCGGCGTGAACGATACACCTTGCGTCTGCTCACCATCACGCAGGGTGGTATCCATCAGTTCAATATGTCGTGGCGTCGTTGTCATCTCTGTCTGTATCGACCGTAATATTAATTCCACAACCAGGGTAACTGCTGTTGCTGCTTCTGTTCAAATGCCGTGATCTTGTCGACATGCTGCAAGGTCAGCGCAATATCGTCCAGTCCTTTTGACATCGTCTCCTTGCGGAAGCCGTCGATCTGGAAGGAGATGCGGATACCTCCGGGTGTGCTGATTGTCTGCTTTTCCAGATCCACTGTGAACTTCACGCCTTCATTGTGGCGGACCTCGTCCATCAGTTGATCCAGTTGCGGGCGGGTGACCACTATCGGCAGGATACCGTTCTTGAAACAGTTATTGTAGAAGATATCGGCATAACTGGTCGAAATGATCGTGTTGATGCCGTAGTCATCGATCGCCCACGGTGCATGTTCACGCGAGGAACCGCAGCCGAAGTTGTCGCCGGCCACCAGTATTCTTGCCCCCTTGAACGCGGACTTGTTCAGCTCGAAGTCCGGATTCGGTGAGCCGTCCGGCAGATAACGCCAGTCGAAAAACAGATGCTTGCCAAAACCGGTACGTTGTACCTCTTTCAGAAACTGCTTCGGGATGATCTGATCGGTATCGACATTGCTGCGGTCCATCAGTGCCGCGATGCTTTCATGTGTTACATAAGGTTCCATGGTAGTGTTTCCTCTCAGATATCAAGATTGCGTATGTCGACGAAATGACCGACGGTTGCGGCGGCAGCTGCCATCGCCGGGGACACCAGATGGGTACGTCCACCCTTGCCCTGACGGCCCTCGAAGTTGCGGTTCGAGGTGGAGGCACAGCGCTGACCGGGTTCGAGCTGGTCGCCGTTCATGGCCAGACACATCGAACAACCCGGGTCACGCCATTCCCAACCGGCATCGAGAAAGATCTTGTCGAGACCTTCCTGTTCTGCCTGTTTCTTGACCAGGTAAGAGCCAGGCACGACCAGCGCGGTCACATTTTGGGCGACCTTTTTGCCACGGGTGACATGGGCCGCAGCACGCAGGTCTTCGATACGACCGTTGGTGCACGAACCGATAAACACAAACTCGACCGGGATGTCGGTGATCTTGGTGTGTGGCTGCAGACCCATGTAGGAGAGGGCGCTTTCGCAGGCCTTGCGTTTGATATCATCGTCGAAGTCTTCCGGTGCAGGCACAGTGCCATTCACGCCGATAACCTGTTCCGGTGAGGTCCCCCAGGTGACCTGCGGGGCGATGTCGTTTGCATGGATGGTCACCACCTTGTCAAACCTGGCACCTTCATCGGTCGCAATGCTGTTCCAGTAGGCCACGGCCGCTTCCCAGTCTGCGTCTTTCGGGGCAAACTCACGGCCTTTTATGAACGCGAGCGTCTTGCCATCCGGTGCGACCAGACCGGCACGGGCGCCGCTTTCAATCGCGAGGTTACACAGGGTCATACGACCTTCCATGCTGAGCTCGGTGATGGCGGAACCGGCGTATTCGATCACATGGCCGTTGCCACCGGCGGTACCGATATGGCCGATGATCGCGAGTGCGATGTCTTTCGCGGTGCAGAATGGCGATAATTTGCCTTCAATTTTGACCAGCATCGATTTGGACTTGGACTGACGCAGTGTCTGCGCGGCGAGTACATGTTCGACCTCGGATGTGCCGATACCAAACGCCAGTGCGCCAAAGGCACCGTGGGTGGCGGTATGGCTGTCACCGCAGACCACGGTCATGCCCGGATGGACAAAACCATGCTCGGGAACAACAATATGGATGATGCCATTGTTCGGGCTCTTCATATCGTACAGATTCAGATTGTGCACGCGGCAATTCTCAATCATCACCTCGACCTGTTTGCGCGCTATCGGGTCCTTGATCGGCAGATTCCGGTCCTTGGTCGGCACACAATGGTCCAGCGTCGCCATGATCGCATGTGGTTGACGCACCGGGCGTTTGGCTATTTGCAGACCTTCAAACGCCTGCGGGCTGGTGACTTCATGGACCAGATGGCGGTCTATATAGATTATCGGGGCCTGACCGGGTTCTTCATGCACCAGATGGGCATCCCAGATCTTTTCATACATGGTCTTTTTCATAATGCTGTCCATTCCTTATAAGTATAGGTAACTGCCGAATAACAGAATAAATCTGGGGAGTATTCTATTCAGTTATAAAAATAACTCAAATTCATATATTTTATAATTTGAATAACAATCAGGAATACTCTACCTTTTATGTTATGGATACTAACCAGTTAGCTGCTTTTATTGCCGTTGCGGAGACCAACTCGTTTTCGCTCGCAGGGGAACGCCTGCACCTGACCCAGCCGGCAATCAGCAAGCGCATTGCGGTACTTGAACAGATGATAGGTAATAACCTGTTTGATCGTATCGGTAAACGCGTCATCCTGACCGAGGCCGGACAGATTTTATTGCCCCGGGCCAGGAAGATCCTGCGTGAGATCGACGATACGCGCACCGCTATCCATAACCTCGGCACCTCCGTAAGTGGGCGATTGTCCCTGGCGTCCAGTCACCATATCGGTCTGCACCGCCTGCCACCGGTGTTAAAGGAATATTCCAGTCTGTATCCGCGGGTGTCGATTGATATCTCGTTTCTGGATTCAGAACAGGCCTACCAGCAAGTGGCACACGGGGAGATTGAACTCGCGGTCGTGACACTCGCACCGGTCACGATGGATAATATTCTCAGCCAACCGGTATGGGATGACCAGTTGTGCATCATGACCGCGGCCGATCATGCGCTGACCCGACTGGATAAGATAACGCTGAACGATCTGCTCGAATATCCGACCATACTGCCGGCGGCCAATACCTTCACCCGACAGCTGGTCGAGACTATCTTCAAGGACCACCGGATCCGTCTCGAAGTAGATATGTCCACGAACTATCTGGAGACGATCAAAATGCTGGTCTCGGTCGGCATGGCCTGGAGCATCCTGCCGTTGACGATGCTGGATGAGAGTCTGATGGTGTTGCCGGTTGATGGCATCCAGCTGAGTCGTCAACTCGGCTATATTCACCATCATCACCATACGCTCACGAATGCCGCCAGGGCATTCATTGAAATACTTGATTGGCGCAGAACAAGGTAGCGCGTATATCCTGACTAAGGGACCTCTGATAAAGTTTGTTGCTTAATCCAATTAAATCGTGTAAAAAATGTGCAACTATCGCCATATATTAAATAACGTAGGCGGTACAGATCTAAAAGGGGAGGTGTCCAATAATGTTGATTCAAAGGCGTGTATTAGCTGTAGCCATTTCTGCTGTCGTATTATCCACTGTAATTATTTCATCTAACGTATCTGCCCAGGTACTTGAAGAGATAGTCGTCACGGCCCAGCGCCGTGAGCAGTCCATTCAGGATGTTCCGATATCGCTGGAAGCGTTCAGTGGTGCGACGCTGGCATCGCAGGGTCTGCGCTCAATGGAGGACGTCTCGATGTTCTCGCCCAGCGTCGAAATCGACATCCGCACCCAGGACCAGGACATTGCAGTTCGCGGCATGGGTACTACCGGAAATAACCTTGGTCTGGAGCAGGCCGTACCAACCTTCTCTGACGGCGTGCATTACGGCCGTACCTCAATGATCATGGGCGCCTTCCTCGATGTGGAACGTCTCGAGGTATTGCGTGGTCCGCAACCAATCGCCTTTGGCCAGAACGCCACCGCCGGCGCATTCAGCATCATCTCGAAAAAACCGACCGAGGAATGGCAGGGTGATGTGACCTCCGAATTTGGTAACTGGGGTCGCATGAGTGTTGAGGGTGGTATCGGTGGTCCGATAACCGATACGTTGGGAATCCGGGTTGCTGGCCAGCTCGACAGGATGAGTGGTTATCTACGCGATGTCGTAACCGGTGATATGTTCCCGGACAGCGATGAGAAGGCGGCAAGGGCAACGCTGATGTGGAGCCCGACCTCAAACTTTGAGGCTACCTTGAAGGGTGAATATTCACGTCGTCGCCGTGATGGAGATGGCATGTCTGTCTGCCGAACTGCCGGTACCGTCCCACAGACCGAGCGCGCAGTCACCACACCAGGATTGACCACATTTACCGACGCCAAACAGGTGTTGGCATTTCCGGAGGATTGCGAGAACGGGTTCAAACGTATTGGTATCCGTGAGGGCCAGACCCCGTTCTTCAAGCCTATAGCCGGTATAGACCAGGAGGACAATAACGCGGGTATCGTTGATATTACGACCATCTGGCCAAAGGTATTTGAACGTCCCGATGCGCATGACGATATGGATGCGTACAGCTATCGGCTCGGTATGAACTACCAGATGGATAACGAGATCAATATCGACTCAAATACCGCCTATGTCGATTACCAGCGCTCCTCCAACTTTGACAATTCCAGTTCACCGATACCGACCAACCTGCAGCACCGTGGCGAAATCTTTGACATGTTCAGCCAGGAGTTCCGATTCCTGTCCCCACGCGGTGGCAAGTTTGAGTGGGAGACCGGCGTGTTCTATCAGTATGAGGACCTCGATCTTGGAAATCTTAACAATCTGAAATACCAGACCATGTCGCTGCGCGCGAACCTGCGTCAGCCGATGCGGTTCCACGAAAGCTGGCAGGACACGACCTGGAAGAGTGCATTTGCCTCATTGACCTGGAACTTTACCGAGAAGGCCTCACTCGATGTCGGTGCACGTTATACCGATATTAAAAAGGATTCCTATATCCTCGGTCTGGCCTCAACGTTTATCTTTAATGTCAACCCGTTTACCAATGATGGGGACGGCAATCCAGCCACGGCGATGGCGAATGGTCATCAATCACCTGCAGATAATTGCAACGTGTTTGCGAACTGGGACACGGCCGTTTTTGGTCAGGCCGGTCAACCTTGTGCCGGTTTGACTCCCCGTGGTCCGCGGAATCTTGCCAGCCAGATAGTCGATTGCAGCGTGGCAGGTCCCAATCAGTTCATGTGCGGTAACTATCGTGCCGGATACTGGACCTCCCTCTATAACTCCCCGTCGGCGAGCCGGGGCGTACCGGATGCGTGGGATACACTCTCACCAGTCGATATTGGTCCGATTACCGTTGCCACCCGTGGGCAGAACAACAGCAACGATACCGGCCCATATCTGAATGAATACCGCGACGACAGTCTGGATCCCCAGGTTACGCTGCGTTACCGCTTCTCAGATGACCTGTCTGTGTATGCTAAATGGGCACGTGCGTTCAAGGGCGGAGGCGCCGATATTTCCAGCGGTTCCTTACCGAACCCACCTGAGACCTTCCCGCTACTGGCTGAAAATGCGGAGAACTTCGAACTTGGTGCGAAGGGAAGTTTGCTCGATGGGGCGGCCAACTACAATATCACCCTATTCCAGGTCACGATTTCTGACCTGCAGATTGCCACCACGGTACCGACTGGGCTGAGTACGCAGTCCAGTTTCTCGACCAATGCCGGCGAGCAGCGCACGCGTGGTATTGAGTTTGATGGTCGCTGGGCCGCGACGGACAGGCTGACATTGGGTATTAACGGCGCACTGATGGACGGCGTGATGGTCAGTTTCAAGGGTGCGGGTTGTACGGATGCTGAATTCGAGGCAGCTGCCACCGGGCCGTGTATCTCCACTGCGGAATCGATAGCCCAGTTTGGCAATACTTCCGGTGAAGGCCTGATCGACCGCAGCGGTTACAAGGCCCCGCGTACACCGGACTGGAAGTTTGTAGTCAACGTTGACTGGTGGTATCCGATTGGCGATCGCTACAAATACATGTTCAATTCAACCACGACCTTCCGCGACGGCTATATCTGGAACGTCGAGGCATTTGACGAGGTCATCAAGTATGACTCCGGTGTTATCGCGAACCTGAACGTCGGCCTTGGCGATATTGATGAGACCTGGAGCGTGATGTTATGGGGCCGCAATATCCTTGAGACGGGTATGAAATACTACCCCGAGTTCGATGTCGATCCGGCAGGCCGTGTAGACAATGCACTGAGCCCGCGTAACTGGTTCAGCTACGGCGTGCAGTTCCAGTACAACTATAACTAGAAACAGTATGTCTACCGGCACCCGTTTCGGGTGCCGGTAGGCTGACTGTCCTCGCCGGGCCATCTCCCGGCAGCATGGAAAAAATTCAGCCCTGGTGACAGGGCTATTTTTTTGTCCGCCGTCCAGGCACAGGCACAACACCGCCGTTGGCCAGCTGAATAATTCCAGACAATTTCCGCGTGATACTCTATGCTGAATCATCTATCGCCAGTCCAGGGGAGTTGAGCCATGAGCAATGACACGATTACCGTAGAAGTGACCGAGAGTGGACAATCGATGCAGGTGGTCGTACTGCATAAACGGCCTGACCGGATCGATGTGGTCATTGGCACGGGTGTGCACAGCGTGCAATGTGAACTGACACCGACACGGAATGGACAGGCCTATGCTGGCACGGTAATGGGCAGGGAAATTGTCTACCGTCATTCACGTGAGCAGGTACAGGCAGAGCTCGACAAGGTCAATCCGGCACTGAAGAAATCCAGACGGTTTTAAATCACTGTTCTCAAATTCCTGTGGGATCAGCCATCTGGCTATAATCGTTCAAGACACGCTGTGAATACATCCATGTACGCTCGAGCGCCGCATCCATGCGGCTAACGGTCTTTCACAATCATAGCCAGAGGGCTGATACCAATCTTCATTGGCATCCGGAACAGCTCTTTTAAATAGCTCCGGTATTAGTGCCGTCGTCGCCAGTCCCACGGTGCCACCGGCTTTGTCCTTGCCCACAGACCTGCTCGTGCCGCACGGGCGGCGGTTTCTGCCTCGGCCAGGGTGTTGTCTGATTTGGCAAAATACTTGTACCACCACGCATGACCTTCACGCACCATTGCGACATTGATATTGGTGCCTTCGAGATAAACGGTGCTGACCAGACGTCCGTAGCCATCGATGTCTTGCACCATGACGATGACCTCCCGATCGTCTACCAGTGCATCCAGTGCCAGCGAGGCGGTGTCGCCGTGGGGCTGGTCGCGTTCGGGTGCATCAATGCCGTACAGGCGTATCTTGTATTCATCCAAATCCCGGGTGACCAGTCGTAAGGTATCGCCGTCGGTAACGCTGTCGACTGTGCCGGACAGTTGCTGGCCCGGCGGTGGTAACGCAGAGGGTGTTGTTGTGTTGCGCGGGCGAGCGGGACGGGCATCACCCAGAAGTTCGCTGACGAGGTCCTCGTGCCAACTGACCCGGCCCTGGTCAAAATACTGCCAGGCACTTAAGGCCCCCAGCAGCAACAGTGTGGACCCCAGCGATCGGCTTTTGATCAGTTTCAGCAGCTTACCCGGACGCATGCTTTTCCTGAATCAGGGTAGATCAGAAACTGCCACTGACCGACAAGGTGATCTTGCGGCCATTGTAGCGGTTGCGGGTCTCCCGGAAGTCAATCGGTGACAGATCACGTTCACCCTCAAACACGGTGCGGTCACGCCATTCCTTGAAGTCGAGCAGATTCTCGCCGAGTACGCGCAGTTTCACCCCCCACCAGCGGGTTGTTTCGACAAACGCATCGACCGCAACATCTTCATCGTAGGTATCCAGCTCATCGACCTTGAACAACAGACGTGTATCGCGCTCTGCGGCAGTCCAGCCCCAGGCGACCTTCGAGCTTTCAAGATCCTGACGGAAGTCCAGTCGCAGGAAATAGTGCATATTGCGGTTGCCCGTCATCAGGCTGCGATAGGCGGTGTTGCCGCCTTGCCCCGACAGCACACGGTTATCACCGGTCACAGGATCAACGACAGTGGAGTCCTGCCAGCGCGCGGTGAGGCTCAGTTTTGAGCCGGTCAGTCCCAGCCATTCGAGCGGAATGGAGTTCTCGAAATCCACGCCCCAGCGGCGACCATTGCCGATATTACCGGGTACCGCATTGGTGGCCGTCAGTGGCAACAGATCCAGCACGTCATCGATCCAGTGGTGATAGGCCGTCACCTTGAAGACACCAATCTTACCGTAGCGTTTTTCATAACCGAGGCTGGTCACCCAGGTGGCATCCGGATGCAAATCCGGGTTACCGAGCACAATGTCATCGTCTTCAAAGACGGTCGCACTGATAAAATCATTGAAGTTCAGCTGGGCGACCTCGCGCTCCAGTGTGAAACGGAGGCGTTGTCCTTGTCCCGCCGACCAGATCACACTGGCCATCGGTTTGAGAAAGCGGAAACTGCGTTCCTGTTCGCTATCGCCGGTCTGGGAGATGGTCGAGAATTCGGCCCCGAGTCCGTAATCAAACTCCAGGTTACCCAGCGACCAGTTGTCTTTTAATTGCAGGTCCCAGCGGACCTCATCGACGCGAGAATTCGCGCCGGGTACGTTGATGACGGTCGGACCGGTGCCACGATTATCAGTCTGAAGCAGACTGCCATCGACTTCATTGTAGGCACTTTCCATATTCAGCTGGATGGCATGACCTTCCATACCCGACCAGTTGAATTCAAGACGGGCGATACCTTCGGTGGTGTCTGTATCGGTATCGGCAATGCGCAGCAAGGTCTCGATACCAGACGTATTGACCAGCCGGCGTGTGGAGGTCTTCGGAATTTTTTCCATATACAACAGGAATATCGCCTTGCCGAGCAGGTCTTCGTTCAGATTGCGCACGACATCGGTGCCAACCTCCATACCCTTGATGACGAGTTCATCCTCAATGAACTCCTGACGCAGGCCCCCGGGAAGGCTCTGCGGACTAATCTCGATATGTTGTCTGGGGTTACGCGAATCCGAGCTGATCTTGCCGTTTGCATTGATCAGGCTTTCACCTATCCAGGTAGAGCCACTCAGCGTCCCGACGACCTCAATACCGGTAGATTTCTGGCCGGTATCACTGGTTTCAACCACGTTACCCATATCGTCATACAGGATGCGATCACCGGTTTCACCATTCGCCTCACGCTCACTGTAAAATCCGGCGGTATAGTCGATATCACCCCAACGGTCGGTCAGTGAGATATCAACAGTGGGTTTGATCGGGCCACGGTTATTGTGCCGCAGCGATGTTTCATAACGGACCCTGGCTGGCATATCGCCATACAGGATGATATTGACCAGCGCAGAATGACCCAGCATATCTATACCACGGACCTGGTTGCGGATCAGTTCAATACGTTCGACCTGACCGGCAGAGATTCGTGTCAGAAATGCGGAAGGGGTATTCTGCTTTGCACTCGGGCGCCGGCCGTTGATCAGCACATTGCCGGCAGCCGCACCGAATCCACGGTTGTCTTCACCGTCATCCAGCAGAAATCCCGGTACCTGGCGTACCATCTCGAGCGCATTGCGAGGCTGGTAACGACTGAAGAACCCGGCTTCATAACTCATCACCTCATCGGCGGATGTTGTGGGCCCAGTCGCTGTAGTCTGTTCCGCTTGCGGTTGAGACTGGACCATACCTGGCAGTAACATCCCGGTAGCGATTAGGATGCACAAGCGATTACCCCAGACCTTCATTACTCCCCCGATAAAAAGTGATTTCAACTTCTAAGTATCCCAACCCTGTCCATTATCGTCCAGTGATTAAATTGTGCAAATCGATGGCAGGGGACTGGTTGAAAAGGTCTGTTATCAATTTGCTGTGGGATCAGCCGTCTGGCTATAATCGTTCAAGACACGCTGTGAATACATCCATGTACGCTCGAGCGCCGCATCCCTGCGGCTAACGGTCTTTCACAATTATAGCCAGACGGCTGATTCCAGACATTACGCGAAACTGGAAGTATCAGTTATACCGCTGTGCAGTTGGTCTTGAACTATTATACCCGGATGGCTGATCCCACAGAATACGGTACAGTGATCTCTAGAGCGCGGTGCAATTCTTTGGGAGCAGGGTGGGTTCCAGTGTGCCTTTGCAGGTCCATTCGACACGGGCATTTACGATAGCCGGTATAAGGTTGATCTGTTTACCCGCAATTCGTTCAGGGGCCTCCAGTCCAGTCCTGGCAGTGTAGTGCACACTGATGACGCCCGGGCCGTCGACGCCGACGTCGATCGAGGCGACGATGGCCTGGCTGAGATCCGGAGTGATGGCCGTGCCGGACTTTTGCCAATCGACCTCGGCAGGCAATACACCGTTCTTTTTCCAGTAATCTGCGATGGCGGTTTTATAGGGCAGCGCTGTGCTGAGGCCCTGTAATATTCTCGCCTCGTCTGTCAGGCCGACCTGTTTGTCGGTAAAGACAAAGTTCCATGACAAGACGATAACGGCGAGTACCAGCAAAATTAATGTACGGTTCATAGACTTACCCCTGGTACAGTCAAAAGAAAGTACAACTGCAGTCAGTCATAATTTTGACAATATGACATGAACCTTCAGTCAGAATATCCTGTTTTATCAGGACGATCCATATGCACCATTATGTTGCATGTTGTCGGGATGAAATCATATAAAAATCAGTATGCTGATGCGCTTTTAGCCTTGCAAGATACGGCTGGTAAATGCAAGACTTCGTTATCACCTACGCTTAAGGATATTGCCATGCCGTTGTTTATAAAAGTTCGCCCTGCTTTGTTGCATACCCTGGTCGTTAGTGTCCTAGTTCTGGGGAGTGCCCCTGTTACTGCCCAGGAACCGGTGGGCTGGGGTTCCGGTGCTGAGATCGAATTCCATACCTTTTCTATTGTGGCCATTGACCCCTTGACCGGCGAGTCCGGCGTAACCGTGACCACACGCCGACCGTGTGTAGGCAATGCCGTGCCCTGGACCCGGCCTGGAGTGGGTGCGGTGGCGACCCAGGGTGGTACCCGGATCGAATACGGTAATGACGTTCTGGACCTGCTGGAGCAGGGGCTGTCCGCCCAGGAGGCGCTCGACCGTGTTGTGGCCGCCGATGAAGGCCGGGAAAACCGGCAGGTCGGTGTGATTGATATGCAGGGCCGGACCGCACAATGGACCGGTAAACAGCAATACGGCTCGGAGGCACAGGGCGACTGGGTCAAGGTGCGCAACGGGTTCAGTTATGCCGTACAGGGTAATTCGCTGGTCGGACCCGAGGTCGTTGATGCCGTCGCTGATACCTTTGAGAAAAGTGCAGGCAAGAATCGGCATCTGGCCGATCGCATGATCGAGGCGATAGCCGCCGGACAGGCGCTCGGCGGTGATGGCCGTCACGGCGAGACCCAGTCCGCCGCCGTGCTGGTCGCCGACCCGCGCCCCGGTACCTCACGTCGTCCTGATCAGATCAGCGTTGATATCAACGTGTGCGAGAACCCGGAACCGGTTGCCGAGTTACGCCGTATCTATAACACCCTGGCCGAGACGCTCGGGTTCCGCACGCTCAGCCAGTTTCAGGGCAACGACATCGTCCAGTTGAAGGTCATGCTGCACGCGCTCGGGTTTTTCAAGGCCGATAACCGGGAGCTCTCCTTGCAGGATCCGTCGCTGCGTATCTACGACGCCGAGGCGATTGCAGCGGTGGACAGCTTCCGTACGGCACAGGGCTGGGGTACACCGGTCAAGGGTTATGTAGATCAGCGCACCGTAAAACAGTTATGGCTGAAGCTGGAAGAGGCGGGCAAGGCCGCGCAGATCAGCAAGCAGTTGATGGAGGTTAATCGGGTTACCCGATAATAATCTCCTCAGCATTCTCGGGTTTGTGCACGGAATAAATGTCGTCGTCATTCCGGGGCGGCGTAAGCCGGGCCCGGAATCCAGATGAATTCAAGCGTCGTTATATAAGGATGGATATTTGATGACTGGATTCCCGCCTGCGCGGGAATGACGTTCCCTGGGAGATATCACATGACGATATGAATTAGCAGGTGTCGTGGTAATCATCCCGTCATTCCGGGGCGGCGCAAGCCGAGCCCGGAATCCAGTAAATGTATCGGGCCGCACCTTTATGCGACATCGCAGCCCTTTTCATCCGCCACCTTATAATGTTATTGTCAGCGCTGGTATCAGCCTGACTGACGGAAAATATCTGCCTGCTTATGAAACTCCAAGCTATCCTTGATTCTATTGAATGCGCCGGAAACAAATTGCCGAACCCGGCAATGATGTTCGTTTATCTGTGTATATTCGTGCTGGTGGTCTCGGCTGTCTGCGCCGGTCTGGCGGTACAGGTAAATCATCCGGTCAGCGGTGATGTTATCGCGGCGGTCAATCTGCTCAGTGTTGCCGGCCTGCATCGTATACTCACCGAGACGGTGACCAACTTTACCGGGTTTGCCCCGGTGGGTTCTGTGCTGATCGCCATCATGGGTGTGGGGATCGCTGAACATTCCGGTTTGCTCAGCACCTTGTTGCGGGTGACCATCCTGAACATGCCGCGCAAATTACTGAGTTTCGGTGTCGTGTTTGCCGGGGTAATGTCGAGCATGGCGATGGACACCGGTTATGTCGTGTTGATCCCGCTGGCCGGCCTGATGTTTGCCAGTGTCGGTCGTCATCCGGTCGCGGGTATTGCTGCCGCGTTTGCCGGTGTCTCCGGCGGATTCAGTGCGAACCTGTTAATCACGCCACTGGATGCGATCCTCGGCGGTATTTCCACCGAGGCGGCGGCGTTGGTCCAACCGGGTTACCAGGTCAGTGCTGCCGGAAACTACTATTTCATGGCGGTCTCGACCCTGTTGCTGTCTGTGGTCGGCACCTGGATCACCGAGACTATCATCTGTCGCCGCCTGCCCGATGCTACACAGGCACCCGAATCGCTCACTGGTATCAGCGCGGCTGACAAAAAAGGGTTGCAGGCCGTCGGGGCATTCAGTGTTATGTTTGTCCTTTTGCTGCTGGGCGCACTGCTGCCGGAGTCGGGTATCCTGCGTGACCCGCAGACCGGGGCGGTGCTGACCTCACCGTTCATCAAGGGTATCGTCACTGTCATCGCCTTTTATGCTGCGATCACCGGTGTGATTTTCGGGCGGGTCAGTGGTCGTTACCAGCAAACCAGCGAGTTTGTCGACGGTATGGAAAAACACATGGCGGCGATGGCGGCTTATCTGGTGCTGATGTTTTTTGCCGCACAGTTCGTCAGTTATTTTTCCTGGAGCAATCTCGGCAGCATCCTCGCTATCAATGGCGCGAGCCTGCTCGAAGTCTTCCAGTTGAATTCGATTGTATTATTACTGGGCTTTATCATTCTGGTCAGTGTACTGGATCTGTTTATCGGCAGCGCCTCGGGCAAGTGGGCACTGATTGCGCCCGTATTTGTGCCGATGTTCCTGCTGTCCGGCATTACACCGGAGGCGACCCAGGTGGCTTATCGTATCGGTGACAGTACCGCCAATATCATCACTCCGTTAATGCCCTATTTTGGCATGGTGGTTGCCTTTGCCCGTCAGCACGATAAGAATGCAGGTATCGGCACGGTCATCGCGATGATGTTGCCGTATTCCATCGGCTTCCTGCTGATCTGGTCGGCCATGCTGGTCGTCTGGATGTTGCTGGACTGGCCGCTGGGACCGGGTGTGGGCGTATTTACAGGATAGTAGTAGAGGCCGGTCTGCCACGTGCCTGATAAAAGCTTGTTCCAAAAATCAATCAGACGTGAGGAGTAGATTATGAAACGCAAAGGTTCAGCTGTATGGAAAGGCAATCTGAAAGAGGGCAAGGGTACCGTATCGACCGGCAGTGAACTGCTGGTCAACGCACAATACTCTTTCGGCACCCGGTTTGAAGAAGGCAAGGGCACGAACCCGGAAGAGTTGATCGCCGCCGCCCATGCAGCGTGTTTCTCGATGGCCTTGTCTGCGCAGCTCGGCAACGCCGGGATCACACCGGAAAGTATCTCTACCATGGCCACACTGTCACTGGAAAAACTGGAGGCCGGCTTCACCATCACGGCCGTGCATCTGGATGTGGTCGCAAAAATCCCCGGCGCTGACAAGGCTGCATTCGAGACCGCCGCGAACAATGCGAAGGCAGGTTGCCCGGTATCGAAAGTACTGAATGCAACGATTACAATGGATGCAAAACTGGAGTCCTGATACAGATTCAGTCTGTTGTCATATAAAGAGGTCACCTCGCATGAGGTAATCCGGTGGGAGGAAAAGAAAAGCCGTCGTCATTCCGGGACGGCGTATGCCGGACCCGGAATCCAGATAGAATAAGCGACTGGATTCCCGCCTGCGCGGGAATGACGATAGATGGATTAAACGGGTATATATGTATCAGGCAATTTCATTAGAGGGGTGACGTATGAGTAATTCAGGATATATTCGAGGAAGGTTAGTCGGAGCCCTACTGGCAATGGCTGTGATTGTTACACCGATCCATGCACAAGACGTAAACGTGCTCAACGCCACCATGGGCGAAGACGTCCCGACGCCCGAGGCCAGCATAGCTGAGGTTAGACAACTGCTGATCGATGGTAGTGCCATTTTGCTGGATTCACGCGCCCGTGAACAGTTTGTCGCCGGTCATATCCCGGGTGCGAACAATATCGATATGGAACCGGACGCCGCCGGTTATGTGGCCGAGGTTGAAAAGCTGCTCGGTGGCGACAAGAACAAGGCACTGGTGCTGTATTGCAACGGCCCGAACTGCGGTGCCAGTCGCGTGCTCGGAAAGAAACTGGTCGCTGCCGGTTTTACCAATGTACGTCGGTTCCAGCTTGGTATCCCGTTCTGGCGCACGATGGGTGGGCCGACCGTGATGGAGCTCGAAGGTGTGGTGCGCATTTTTGATGTCGACCGTACCGCCGTCTATTTCGACGGTCGCAGTCCGGAAGAGTTTGCCAAGGGGTCGATCCCCGGCGCCCATAATGTGCCCGCCGATCAGATCGAGGCCGGCGTACTCGACAAGGCACCAAAGCCACGCCAGGATCTGAATACGCGGATAGTCCTGTTCGGCAGCGATGGTGCGCAGGCCCGTAAGCTGGCTGATGCAATGGCGGAATCACCGTATCATAATGTGAACTATTATCCGGGTACGTTTGAATCGTTGCAGTCGGCCATACAGGCGAAGATGAAGGCCGCGGCGAAATAAGGCCGGGCGAACAATTAATTATAAACAGTCAACCAGAAGCGGGGGGATGCGCATGAACACAATGCGTGGCGGTGGAGTACGGGGTGCAGTCAAATTTTTGATTTGGATGGTGGTCTGTCTGAGTGGGCCGTATGCGCTGGCCCAATCAGTAACAGTATTTGAAGGCGCGCGACTGATATCCGGCAACGGCAATGCCCCGATTGAAGACAGTATTTTAATCGTACAAGGTGAGCTGATTACCGCAGTAGGTCGTCGTGGTGAATTGAGTGTACCCGATGGTGCGACACGGGTAGACCTGACTGGCAAGACGGTCATGCCGGCGATCATCGATACGCATAAACACCTGTCCGGTGAGCGCGAAAAACTGATTGAGCAACTAAAGCAGCTTGCCTATTTTGGCGTCGGGGCGGTGTTGAGCCTGGGTCAGGATGTCACCGACGTACCGTTTGAGGTGCACGAGGAAATGATACCGGGTACAGCGCGCATCTATACGGCAGGCCGTGGTATCACTATGCCAGAGCAGGGCCGTTCTGAGGCGCCCATCTGGGTGAAAAATGAAGCGGAGGCGTTGCAGGCCGTGCATGAACAGGTGGCCAGACATGTCGACATCCTCAAGATCTGGGTGGATGACCGTGAGGGCCAGTATGAAAAGATGCCGCCCGCCATCTACAAGGCGATCATCGATGAGGCACACAAGAACAAGATACAGGTGGCCGCCCATATCTTCGCGATGGACGATGCAAAGGGCCTGTTGAAGGCAGATATTGATGTATTTGCCCACGGCGTCCGTGACCGTGATATTGATGATGAGACGGTCAGTCTGTTCAAGACGCATCCTGATGTGTTCCTGATCCCCAATCTGCCGGATCGCGGCGTGGCGGCGGACATGGGCTGGCTGAAAGGTTCATTGCCACAGGCTGAGCTGGACAAGATCCAGGCCGACGCTACTGACAAGCCTGAGGCGCAGAAATTGTATGGCATACAGGCGCGTAACCTGGACAAGTTATACAAGGCCGGTGTGAAGACCGCGTTTGGTACCGATGGCGGTGTCCTGTGGGAACACCACATAGAACTGGAAAACATGGTTGTCGCCGGATTGACCCCGGCACAAGTGATCGTTGCCGCCACCAAAACCTCCGCCGAGTTGCTGGGCCTGTCTGATTCCGGCGTGATCGAAACCGACAATATTGCTGACTTTATTGTGCTGGATGCGAATCCGCTGGATGACATCACCAATACGCGCAAGATAAACGCGGTCTATATCCGTGGAGTGAAGATAAGATAGCGAGATAATATTAGTGCAGAGACGGGTTAAAATCCAGCTGAGGGAATTATTGAAAAGTGCAAGCCCGGCATATTGGTAAAAACGCATCGTCCTGGTCACCCCGGGTTCAGCGATCCCATATAGAAGAAAATTAACGTGCAGCAACCCTGTCACGTTAAAGCATAGTTAGCCGTCATATATGCGCATCACTCAATTAACAATACTACTTATCCTTTATTAATGGGGGGATTACCGTGGCGCCGTGATGGTTACGAAATCATTGGCACAGAAGGTGGTGCCGGGAAGAAAGTTGTATGTGGGTGCTAGTTCGGGACGGGTCTTGTAAATAATGGCGCGCGAGGGATCCTCGCGCGCCGTGTATCACTGACTATTTTGCTTATTCCGGTTTACGGAAGCGCAGCATGAACTGGGAATTCTCGAACGCGCCTTTGGTGGTGCGGTCGTCGGCGGCACGCATAAGGGCGTCGCCTTCGGCATCAAGTGTAAACCCTGCTGAGATTACCTGTTCTTTCACGGCCGCCGGATCGATGCGGTGGGTCGTGTTGGTGGCGGTCAGGCCTGAGCCATCCGGTGCGGCATGGTCGAGGATGAAATAGATACCGCCCGGCTTCAAGGCGCTAAACACACCTTTATTGAACGCGGCGATTTCTTCCGGGGTCTGGCCGTTGATCATGTCGTGGTAATTGGCGGAGGTCCAGACGGCATCCAGCGGTTCGCCTATCTCGTTCAGCGCGGCAAACGGCGGGGTGGCGACCTTGACGTTTGGATAGGCCGTTGCAAGCGCGGCGATCTTGTCCATACGATCCGGGGTGGCTTTCAGTCGCTCGGCGCTGTCTACCGCATAGATCTTGCCATTCGGGCCGACGGCCTTCGAAAGAATACGGGTGTAATAACCGCCGCCGGGGCGTACTTCGGCTACCACAGCGCCTTGTTTAATCATCGCAAAGGCGACGGTTTCAGCAGGCAAGCGGACGGCATCATCGGCGATCTGTTCGGCCGGACGAGCGGTGTCAGCGACCGCCGCCGTAACATAACCGGGGATTTCCTGCGCCAGTGCGACGCCCGAGAGCGTAGCCAGGGCAACAACAGTGGCGGACATAAGGGTAAAGGTACGGAACATGGTGTTTCTCCTGATGCGCCCAAGCTGGGCGGTTGTTGAGTGTATAGGAAGTATAAAAGGACTATTCTAAATTAGCTACCTCGTGGACTGCACGTTTAATGTTTCGGGGTCAAAACTACGCAACTTGTTGATTTCATCCATAGTCTTGATAATGTGGAATCTGCCCACCTGACAACTACCAGGCTGCAATGCGCATACTCGAAAACAGGATCCCACCGCCGATAGTCGCCCTTGTGTTTGGTTTGGCAATGTGGGGTATCGCCTCTACTGCGCCCACGGTTCCGGCAAGGGATTCATCCCAACTTATAGCCGCGTCTGCCATTACGCTGATCGGTGCGTTTTTTTGTATCGCCGGGGTGGTTTCATTCAGGCTGGCAAAGACCACTGTGAATCCTCTCAAACCGGAAAAGGCCACATCACTGGTCAGTTCAGGTATCTATCGGGTCTCGCGTAATCCCATGTATGTCGGCTTTGCGCTGTTTCTGCTGGCATGGGCGGTTTATCTTGCTTCGTTATGGGCGTTGGTCGGTGTGCCTGCATATGTCTTGTATATCAACCGGTTCCAGATTGCGCCGGAGGAGAGGGCGCTCACGGCTTTGTTTGGTGGGGAGTTTGAGGAGTACAGATTGAGGGTTAAGCGGTGGTTGTAAGATTTAATTTGTGAGGCGTATTATAGTTGGTCAATTCGAAATACAGCAATTGAATACGGATTTTGGAGAATAACAAAACAGGAGGCAAGGATGCCGCCAAAAATCAGGGATTTGATTACAGATCTGGAACGAGCAGGGTTCAGAAATCGCGGTGGAAAAGGCAGCCATCGAAATTTTATTCACCCTGATGTTTGTGAACCAATTACAATATCATCTAAAACTGGCGATGATGCTAAACATTACCAGATCCGCGCCGTACGACTGGCCATAGAGGAGTCGAAAAAATGAAAAGTAGCGCAAAGTACGTAAAAATCGTTGAATGGTCTGAAGAAGATCAATGCTATGTCGGTAGTGCACCCGGATTAATCTTCGGGGGATGCCATGGGCATAATGAGAAGGAAGTATTCGATGAGTTATGTCAGATTGTAGATGAAGCAATAACGCTGTATGAAACGGAAGGAAAGCCACTTCCTCCTCCTACTTCTGGTCGCGATTACGCTAATAAACTTCAGTTTGTTGCATAGCACGAGTAAAGACGGGGGCTAACCCCCGTCTTTATTGTGACCTTCTCGAAGATCCTGCTCACGTATCAGTCCAGACCGAAGTCATAGACGCGGGCCTCCTCATCAACTGTCCGGGTCGTACCCCAGCGCAGGCGCGAGCCAGCGTTCCATATGGTGGATTTCCATGCCTTTGCGGTGCGCGTAGTCGTGTACCTGGTCGCGGTTGATCTTGCCGAGACCGAAATAGCGCGACTGCGGGTGGGAGAAATACCAGCCGCTGACGGCGGCAGTCGGGAACATCGCCATTGATTCGGTCAGGATGATGCCGGTGTTTTGTTCGACCTTCAGCAGGTCCCATAACAGGGCCTTCTCGGTGTGATCCGGGCAGGCGGGATAGCCGGGGGCAGGGCGGATGCCCTGGTATTTCTCATCGATCAATGCATCGTTGTCCAGTGTTTCGCTGGCGGCATAACCCCAGAACTCCTTGCGTACGCGTTCATGCAGGCGTTCGGCAAAGGCCTCGGCCAGACGGTCGGCGAGTGCCTTTAACATGATCGCGCTGTAGTCGTCATGCGCGGCCTCGAACTGTTTGACCCGCTCGTCTACGCCAAAGCCGGTCGATACGGCAAACGCGCCGATATAATCGTGGATTCCAGTTTCTTCCGGGGAGAGAAAGTCGGCGAGCGCAAAGCTGGGCTGGCCCGGTGGCTTCTGCGTCTGTTGACGCAGGCTGTGTAGTTCAGCCAGCAGTCCCTTGCGGGTATCGTCGACATAGACCTCGATATCATCGTGGCCTATCGAATTGGCCGGGAACAGCCCGTATACCCCACGCGCCGTCAGCCATTTGCCGTCGACGATCTGTTTCAGCATCGCCTGTGCATCGGCGAACAGTTTGGTCGCGGCGTCACCGACGATCGTATCGGTCAGGATGCGCGGATATTTACCCGCGAGTTCCCACGCCATAAAAAACGGTGTCCAGTCGATACGCTCGGCCAACTCACTCAATGGGTAATCATTTAATACATGAATACCGGTCTGTTTCGGTACGGCTGGTGTATACGAAGTCCAGTCTATCGCCACGCGGTTATGACGGGCCTCTTCCAGTGTCAGCCAGCTGATAGTCTGTTGTCTGCCGGCATGGCGTTCGCGCACGCCAACGTATTCGGCTTTGACTTCGATCGTATAGGCCGCGCAGGTCTGCTGACTGATCAGTTTCTGGGCGACACCGACTGCACGTGAGGCGTCCTTCACGTGGATGACGGCGGCCTCGTACTGCGGGTCGATCTTGACGGCGGTATGCGCACGCGAGGTGGTAGCACCACCGATCATCAGTGGCAGCACAAAACCCTGGCGTTTCATCTCCTTGGCAACGTGGACCATCTCATCCAGCGATGGGGTAATCAATCCGCTGAGGCCGATGATATCCGCACCGGTGTCGCGGGCGGTTTGCAGGATCTTCTCCGCCGGCACCATCACCCCGAGGTCGATCACCTCGAAGTTGTTACATTGAAGGACAACACCGACGATATTCTTGCCGATATCATGCACGTCACCCTTGACGGTCGCCATCAGGATCTTGCCGTTTGTCTGAGTACTGCCGCTTTTCTGTTTTTCGAGGTCGATGTACGGGATCAGGTGCGCAACGGCTTTTTTCATCACCCGCGCACTCTTGACCACCTGCGGCAGGAACATCTTGCCGGCACCAAACAGGTCGCCGACGATGTTCATGCCGTCCATCAACGGGCCTTCGATCACCTCGATTGGTTTCGGATAGAACTGACGTGCCTCTTCGGTATCGGTGATGACATAGTCGTCGATGCCCTTGACCAGCGCGTGGGCGAGACGCTCCTGGACGGTGCCCTCACGCCAGGCGAGGTCGACCTTGCTTTCCTTCGCGGCACCGGCCTTGACCGATTCGGCGAATTCGACCAGACGGTCTGTCGCATCGGGACGGCGATTTAACAACACGTCCTCGACCCGCTCCAACAGGTCTTTGGGGATCTCATCATAGATACCGAGCTGGCCCGCGTTGACGATGGCCATGTCGAGACCGACACGGATGCCGTGATAAAGGAAGGCCGAGTGCATCGCCTCACGTACCGGGTTATTGCCACGGAACGAGAATGACACATTGCTGAGACCGCCGCTGACCAGCGCATGCGGCAAGTGTTCCTTGATCAGCCGCGTCGCCTCGAAGAACGACACCGCATAATCATTGTGTTCCTCCATGCCGGTGGCAACGGTCAGTACGTTCGGGTCAAAGATGATGTCCTCTGGCGGGAAGCCGACCTGGTTGACGAGGATGTCGTAGGAGCGTTTTGCCACCGCGAATCGGCGCGCTGTGGAATCGGCCTGGCCTGTTTCATCAAAGCCCATCACCACCACCGCAGCACCATAACGACGGCAGAGTTTGGCCTGCTCAATGAATTTGGCCTCACCCTCTTTCAGGCTGATCGAATTGACGATGCCCTTGCCCTGGATACAACGCAGACCGGCCTCAATCACCGACCATTTCGATGAGTCGATCATGACTGGCACACGGCTGATGTCCGGCTCGGAGGCGATCAGGCACAGGAAATCGTGCATCAGCTGCTCGGAGTCGAGCATGCCTTCATCCATACACATGTCTATGATCTGCGCACCGTTCAGGACCTGCTGGCGGGCGATATCGAGCGCCTGCTCCAGATTGCCTTCCTTGATCAGTTGCAGGAACTTCGGTGATCCGGCGACGTTTGTGCGTTCGCCGATGTTGATAAAGTTAACGTCGGGTGCAACGGTCAACGGCTCCAGACCGCTGAGGCGCAGGTAACGCGGTATCTCCGGCAGCTTGCGCGGGGCAATATGGGCCACCGCCTCGGCGACGGCCTTGATATGTGTCGGTGTCGTACCACAGCAGCCACCGACGATATTGAGAAATCCGGAGTTGGCCCATTCACTGATGTATTCAGCCATCGCCTTTGCATCGAGGTCATATTCGCCAAATTCATTCGGCAGGCCGGCGTTCGGGTGCGCGCTGACATAGACCTCGCTGATACGCGATAACTCTTCCACATATTGACGCAGCTCTTTCGGGCCGAGTGCGCAGTTAAGCCCGATGGTCAGCGGACGGGCATGGCGCAGCGAGTTCCAGAATGCCTCGGTGGTCTGACCGGTCAGCGTACGACCAGACGCATCGGTAATCGTGCCGGAGATCATGATCGGCAGACGCATGCCGTTTTGTTCAAAGAACTGATCTATTGCAAACAGGGCCGCACGCGCATTCAGCGTGTCGAAGATGGTCTCGACCATCAAGATATCTGCACCGCCGTCAACCAGCCCGCGGATCGCGGTCGTGTACGCCTCGACCAGCTCCATATAATGTACGTTGCGATAGCCGGGGTTGTTTACGTCCGGCGAGATCGACGCGGTGCGGTTGGTCGGGCCGATAATACCGGCGACAAAGCAGCGCTGTTCCGGGTTTTTGGCGGTGTGTTTATCGGCACACTCACGGGCGAGCGCGGCACCGGCACGGTTCAGCTCATAGGCCAGCTCTTCCATCTGGTAGTCGGCCATCGCAATCGAGGTCGAGTTGAATGTATTCGTTTCGATGATATCGGCACCGGCATCGAGATAAGCACCGTGGATCGCGGCGATGATGTCCGGACGTGTCAGCGTCAGCAGGTCGTTATTGCCCTTCAGGCTGCCCGGGTGGTCCGCAAAACGCTGGCCACGGTAGTCTGCCTCTTCCAGTTTGTATTTCTGGATCATCGTGCCCATCGCGCCGTCGAGGATCAGGATCCGTCTGGCGAGCAGGGTGGTCAGCACATCGTTTATGTTTTCTTTCTGGCGCATGGTCCGGTATCTGTTTACGTTGTTTATAGCGGGGTAACAACAGACATGCGGTGAGTGGTTAACGGTCTTGGCCTCGCCCATGCCGGTGTCCCGGTCTATTCAAGCGAGCGCCGTTATACTTCGAGATTCATCTGAGCCTGGTGGGTGGTCCCATCGCAACGCTCCTCAGACAAACTTATTACGCCGCAGATTATAGTCCTCTGGTCCGAGGGTGACCAGTCCATATTGGAATAAGCTCATATAATTATGTAACTTGTAATTGTGCGGTGCTATATCTAGAATAGCGGCAAGTTCAGGTTCCCCGGGTGTGCGTCTCCCGGGGTTAAACTGGAAGTCGGTGACATGCCTTTATGCGCACATGCCGACACTGCCCCCGCAACGGTGTGCAGGTTACGGGTAAATCACACGCCACTGTGTTCGCACGGGAAGGCGATTTATCCTGGATACTTTGTTTGTATCTGACCTGCAAGTCCGGAGACAGGCCTGACTTGTAAACCGGTATCGCGGCGGGCGAGGGTCGGATGCCGGACTGTTGCCGACATCTGTCCTGACTTCCCGATATCTCCATTCGTATCAGTGCCCGGGTGAGGGCATGTATCAGGAGGTCAGTATGTCATACGTCAAGTTTGTCCCGGCCAGTTTGTATCTGGGTCTTTTATCCTTTAACGCCACCTGTCCTGTTGTTGCAGACGAGGTGGACAACATCGTGGTCAGTGCGACTCGTACAGAATCGATGCTGAAGAATATTCCGCTGTCTATTTCCGTCATCACCGCCGACGATATCCGTCGCAGCGGCGCGGTGAATATGCTGGATGTGCTGCGCAGTAACGGTGGTCTGGAGGTTTCGGACCTGTTCGGTGATGGCACTGATGCGAGTGTGGGCCTGCGGGGATTCTCTGCAACCGCACCGCAAAACACATTGATCCTGGTCGACGGGCGTCGCCTGAACAATGCCGATAACAGCCTGCCTGATCTGAACACAGTGGCGATCAGCAGTATTGAACAGATCGAGATCGTCCGCGGCAGCCTCGGCAGTCTGTATGGTGACAAGGCGGTGGGCGGGGTGATTAATGTGGTCACCCGCAAACCGGTCGCACCAGACATCGATGTCCACGTCGGTTACGGCAGTTATGATAACCGTACACTGTCAGCGACGGTCGAGAACAGCCATGCGAACGGGATCAGTTACCGTGCCGGTGCGCGGCGGCTATTAAATGACAATTACCGTGACAATAATAATTTACAGTTGACCGACCTGTTTTCTACAGCTGCCTATGATTATGGATCGGGCCAGGTGTTTGTCGAGTTGCAGGGACAGGCAGAGCAGATGGGTGCACCGGGGCCCTTGTTCCTCGATCAACTGGAAGTGGACCGCAGCCAGGCGCTGAACCTCAACGATTACATCAACACAGACACGCGGGCAGGACGTGTTGGGTTGCGTCAGGATTTATCTGACCGTCTGGAGCTGCTCGCCGAATTTACCAGCCGCCGCAGCGACACTGCCGGGCAGTTGAGTTCGGGCGGTATGCCAGGTCTGTTTGATTCAGCACGTCGTCACCGTGAGTTTACCCCGCGCCTGAATGCACGGCTGCCGCTGGCCTCTGGCGAGGCGCTGCTGACCGTCGGTGCCGATCTGTTTGCTACCGATTACCGGATCCAGTCTGACTTTGGTCTGACTGATGATACCCAGCTACAGCAAAGCGCCTATGCCCGGGTTGTGGTGCCGTTTACCAACAGCCTGACTGGTATTGCCGGTGGGCGTTATGGTGAGGTCAGTAATGATATCCTCGTCGATACACTCGCGTTCGGCCGTTCACTGCCGGAGGGGACGGAGATAGACGACAATGAACATGCCTGGGAGCTCGGTCTGGCGTGGCAGTTTATGCCCGACTGGCGGGTGTTTGGCAGGCTTGATCGTAACTATCGGTTTGTGACTGCAGATGAGTATTCGGCGGTGGCCGACAATAATTTCTTTGCCGATCTGTTTGCGTTTGGCCAAACGGTGGCCTTGCCGGCCACCCAGAGTGGGCTGTCGTCCGAGCTCGGTGTGGAATGGCAGGGGACAGCGGCGCGAGCAGGTATGCAGGTCTATCAGCTCGATATTAATGATGAGATCGTGTTTGATCCGCTGCTGTTTCTGAATACGAATACCGGTGATACGCGGCGTCAGGGCGTGACGCTGGACGGCAGTTATGCCGTAACTACTACATTTGATGTGGCTGCCAGCTATAACTTTACCGATGCACAGTTTGTCTCTGGCCCGTATGACGGTGCCGATCTGACCTTTGTGGCTGCACACAGCGGGAGCGTGCGTGCCAGTTACCGTCCGGCAGAGCAGTTGAGCGGCTGGCTGGAGCTGGTCGGTGTGAGTGATCGTGTGCTCGGTGGTGATTTTGCCAATACGTTTGCAGAACTGCCCGGGCATGTGGTCAGCAATCTGAATGTGGCCTACCGGATGGATCAGTTCACGCTGGCGTTGCGGGTCAATAATCTGTTTGCCCGGCAGTACAGTGATGCGGCGAATACGGGGTTCGATTTCCGCCAGTCCTTTGCCGAAGTGGAGACCTGGTATCCCTCTCCGGGTCGCAATTTCATGTTGTCACTGCACTATGATTACCGGTAGCCGCCATGGGTAACCGACTGACAAAAATCTATACGCGTACTGGTGATGACGGCACGACCGGACTGGGTGACGGTGTGCGTGTCGGCAAGGACACGCCACGTATCGAGGCGATGGGCGATGTGGATGAATTAAACAGCCTGCTGGGTTTGTTGATCAGCACCGGACTGCCGGAAGACATCAGCCGCTTGCTGACCGACATCCAGCATGCGTTGTTTGATCTGGGCGGTGAGTTGTCAATGCCGGGTTACACCTTTGTGCGCGAGTCGTATGTGCAGGCACTGGAGCAGGCAATAGACGATTACAACGCGAGTCTGCCCGCGTTGAAGGAGTTTATCCTGCCTGGGGGTAACGCGGCCGCCTGTCAGTGTCAGCTGGCGCGTGCGGTGTGTCGACGTGCCGAGCGACGTGTGATTGAACTGGCTCGTACCGAGTCTGTAAACCCGCAGACGGCCATCTATCTGAACCGACTATCCGACCTGCTGTTCGTGTTGGCCCGGACGCTGGCCCGGCAGGAGGGTGGGCAAGAGGTGTACTGGGAAAAAGAGCGATTAGCGTAAGGTGCTACGTCGGATTCTTACAACGCATAAACAGCAATTTTGGAAAGATATTCAATATATTAGCAATTAATCCTGAGTTATTGCTAAAATTAACATTTAGACGAGTAAACGAGCCAAGACATGCCAAACGAGACAAATTCGGGGGTCAATCCGATGAATACGACCACGACAAAAGGGAAGGGGTTTGTAGAAATCGAAAGTGTGATTATCCGTTTTGCCGGTGACTCCGGTGACGGTATCCAGGTAACCGGCGCGATGTTTAGCGATAACTCCGCGGTTGTCGGACATGACATCAGCACCTTGCCAGACTTCCCTGCCGAAATCCGTGCCCCGGCCGGTACGCTGGCCGGTGTCAGCAGTTTCCAGCTGAATTTTTCCTCGTTTGATATCCACACGCCCGGTGATAATCCCGATGTGCTGGTGGCGATGAACCCGGCGGCCTTGCGTGTGCATTTGAAAGAATTAAAGCCCGGCGGTACCGTTATTCTCAATCATGATTCGTTCGACAAGGCCGACCTGAAGAAGGCCGGTTATGTGACCGACCCGCGTGAAGATGGCAGCCTGTCCGGTTATGCCGTATTTGATCTGCCGATTACCTCGGTTTGTGTCGCCGCGGTGGAGCCGGTCGGGTTGAGTAAGCGCCAGGCCGAGCTGACGAAGAACATGTTTACGCTGGGACTGGTCTGCTGGATGTATGACCGTCCGCTCGATCTGGTTAACCGTCGCATAGACAAGATCTTTACTGGTAAGAAGGCGCTGTTGGCCGAGGCGAACAAACTTGCGTTACAGGCCGGGTTCAATTTTGCCGACACGCTGGAGGTGTTCACCTCGCGTTATAGCGTCAGCAAGATAAAGTTGGCACCGGGCGAATACCGTCGTATTACCGGTAACGAGGCGACGGCACTCGGATTTGTCGCGGCGGCCGAGCTGTGTGGTCGACCGCTAATTTATGCCTCGTATCCGATTACCCCGGCCAGTGACATCCTGCATGAATTGGCGAAATTGCGAAATTTTGGGGTGCGTACTGTACAGGCGGAAGACGAGATCTCCGCCATCGGCATGGCGATCGGTGCGTCCTACGGCGGTAGCCTGGGTCTGACCGGTACCAGCGGTCCGGGTGTCGCGTTGAAGGCCGAGGCGATTGGACTCGCCGTGATGGCCGAGTTGCCGGTTGTGATCATTGATGTACAGCGTGGAGGTCCGTCTACCGGACTGCCGACGAAGACCGAGCAGGCTGATCTGTTGCAGGTCATTTATGGCCGTAATGGCGAGTGTCCGGTCATCGTGGTCGCACCGGGTACACCGGGCGAAT
>CAMBTO010000020.1 GCA_945870865.1 Klebsiella pneumoniae | reverse complement strand
CAACAGGTTTCTTGATGCAGGTGATGCGCCGATTGTGTTTGCGCTCGGTTCATCCGCCGTCTGGGTCGCGGGAGACTTCTGGGAACAGGCCGCCGCTGCCGCGGAGAGGCTGGGACGACGTGCGATCCTGCTGACCGGTCCAGTCACACCCACCGGCCTGCCGGACAACATCAGGGCCTATTCGTATCTGCCCTACTCCCGCTTATTCCCGCAGGCCGCAGCCGTCGTCCATCAGGCCGGTATCGGCACGCTGGCCCAGGCGCTGCGTGCAGGTCGACCACAGTTGATCGTCCCGGTTGCCTTTGACCAGCCGGACAACGCGCACCGGGCACAGTTGCTCGGCATCGCACGCACACTGCCGTTCAATAAGGTGAATGCCGACAGACTGACCACAGAACTGGATCAGGTATTACGCCAACCTGCCTACGCCACCGCCGCCAGCAAACTCGCCCACGAACTCGCCAGCACCGATGGTGCCGCACGGGCGGCGGAGGAACTGATACGCTGTGTTTAACAGCGGGACAGGCCTATATGACTGATATGCCTATAACAAAAGACCTGCTCCGAGCGTACGAGCGCACCCGCTATATCGTCTATTCCGACACGCCCTTCATATTGCGTATCGGAAACCATTCCGCTGATCTGAAAAAACTGCATCAGTCGCACGGCACCGTGTGCTCCGCCTTCATCACCGCCTTTAATCCCGATAGTGAAGAGTTGATGCGTGAGCAAAATGAAGAAAGGCAGCGTGCGTTAAAACAGGAACTTGATCAGCTGGGTTACTCTTGTTATGCAGGCCTCGGCCAACCGGAAGACGGAAACTGGCAGGGTGAGGACAGCTTTCTGGTAATAAATATCCCGGAGCCAGAGGCGGTTCGATTGCAGGAGAAATACGGTCAGCTGGCGATAGTGTATTGCGAGGAGGATGCAATCCCACGTCTGATATTTTAATACCGCTGCCAGATCTGAACCTTCTATAAAACAAGTCGATTGAATACCGTGTTAAATCCCCGTTTTTGCCTGGCCGTCATTCCCGCGAAAGCGGGAATCCAGTTAAACCCTTGTACTTCGGATACTGGCCTTTGCCAGTATGACGTAGTGGTACCGAGGGACGACGTGAAGCCTGTATGGCGCTGTGGTTAGGGGTTGATGATAGCGATGGCCTCCACCTCAACCACCAGCCCCGGTTGCGCAAGCGCGGTGATCCCGACCATCGTTGAGCACGGTTTACGGCCGGGGAAGAACTCGGCGCGGGCGCGGCTAAAGTCGGCACGGTGGGCGATGTCGGTCAGGAATACGGTGATCTTGACCACATCGTTCATGCTGCCACCGGCGGCCTCGACCAGTGCCTTGATCTTGCCGAGGCAGGACACGGACTGGGTGTAGGCATCGGTACTGGCATCTGAGGCGATCATGCCGGACAGGAACAGCTGGTTGCCGACCTGCAGGCAGTTGGTGAAATTACGGTTTTCCGGCTCGGGGGCGCCGGGGGCAGTGATTTGTATGATCGGGTTCATGGGGGGCTCCGTGGTTGATGTAGAATATTAACATGCGAATGATTTTTTACACATATCAGGTATTTACCGGGATTATCTCCTATACTTTTAATGTACCTTTATTTACCGAATGAGGAGAAATGCAATGCGTAATCTACTCTCACACCGGGTCCTGTCCTGGCTGTTGGCACTGGTGCCCTTGGCCACCGTTCAGGCACAACCTTATGAGGTTTACGTCAGCGGTAATCTGGGCCTGGCCATGCCTATGGATAGTGATAGTACGATTGATACCGAGCCAGACCTGCTGATGGAATTTGACCTCGACCACAGCCCGCTGTTGTCCGCCGCGATTGGAGTAATCGAGAATACCTACTACCGCTCCGAGATTGAACTATCGCATCAAAGCCATGACCTCGAAGGTCTCCGCGCCAGCGGCATTACGATAGCGCCGGAGGATATCGGCCTGTCCGGCGAGGCCTCCTCACTGAATGCGCTGATAAATGCCTACTTTGATTTTGATGCCGGTACGAACTTGACAACGTATCTGACCGCCGGTGCCGGTGTTGCCAATGTCGACATCGACTCGCGGTTGCAGATCGAAAATGACGTGTACACCTCTGATGACGAGGACACGGCGTTTGCCTGGAAGCTGGGTGGTGGACTTGGGCTGGAGCTGACCGAGAATTTCACCATCGATCTGGGCTACCGTTATTTCTCCGCGCACAAGCTGCAATTTGAATCGCTGCGCACGGAGGTCCGGAGCCACAATCTGTCGGCGGGGTTCAGATTCCGGTTTTAGGCAGTGGGCAGCTATATGAAGACAACACTCACGGACAACACTGTATACAGTGCTGTTCGATTTACCCTACCCCTGTTTTCGAAAATATCTCCAGATTTTTTCCACATTTGTCCCTCCTCAAGCTGGTAAAGTTTCACTATTCGATTCCGGACCCGCCTGAGGATTTAAATGAGAGTCAGTATTATTGCCCTGTCGTTATTGATAGCCACCATCACCACTGCGCCGCTACTTGCGCAAAGTCCGGATACGGGAGGTGAGCAAAGCCAGGACGGGGTGGTCACCTTTAGCGCGGAGTTCCTGCAACGTTATCAACCGAACACGGCGCTCGACATGGTCAATCGCATCCCCGGCTTTACGCTGAATGATGGCGGTGACAAGCGCGGATTTGGTGGTGCGGCGGGAAATGTGTTGATCAATGACCGGCGGCCCAGTACAAAAAAGGACCAGCCCTCGGCGATACTCGGTCGCATCTCGGCGGACCTGGTTGAGCGCATCGAACTGATCCGGGTCAAGGTACGCGACATCGATTTGCTCGGACAAACGGCGGTTGTCAATGTAATCCTCAAGGCTGATTCATCGGCAACGGTTCGCTGGGAATCGTTTGTCCGCTTTAATCTGGATCTGGGTACAACGCCGTATGGCGCTGTTTCGCTGGCGGATCGCTGGCGTGACGTGGATTTCAATATCGGCTTGGACTACCGCAATACCACTTACGGTGACCCCGGTGTGATCCGGCGGTTTGACCCCAACGCTAATCTGATCGAGATCCGTGATGATGCCGACCATGCCACCGGTCATGACATTGGCGGGTATATGAATGTCTCGACCTGGCTCGGCAAGAACTTTGTGCAGTTAAACGGGAAGGTGATCGACATGCCGCGGGTGCTGGTCACTACCTCTACCCTGCTGCCGCAACAACCGGTTGCGCCATCAAGCCAGACGATTTTCAGTACCAATCGGGACATCCGTATTTTTGAACTTGGCCTCGATGCAGAACGGGTGTTGAGCAGTGACCTGCTCGGCAAGGCGATCCTGCTGTTTTCACGCAATGAGACCGACCCGTCCTCATTCCAGCAGAACTTCAATACCAGTGGCGTACAAACCCGCCTGCAGTCGGAAGATGAATTCACGACTAAAGAGGAAATGATTGGTCGGCTCGAATTCAACTGGGCAGGACTCACGGGCCATGCGCTACAGCTGGATCTGGAGAATGCAAACAATACACTGGAGAACACGCTGGTATTTACCGATGACCGGGGTACCGGTCCGGTGGTGATTGATGTGCCGGGGGGCAATACCTCGGTCGAGGAAAGCCGCTGGAATTTTCTGGCACAGGACACCTGGTCGCTCGGCCAGTTCGACTGGAATTATGGTATTGCTTATGAACGCTCGACTATTTCCCAAAGCGGTGATGCCACGAAAGAGCGTACATTCAACTATATCAAGCCGCGCACGGTACTGACGTGGTCACACTCACAGCAACAGCAGACGCGCCTGCGGATCGACCGTGAGGTCTCGCAACTGGACTTTGTCGACTTTGTCACCGCGACCGTATTTGAAGACGACAATGTCACCATAGGTAATCCGGAACTGCGACCATCACGCACCTGGATCGGAGAGCTTAGTCATGAACGCCGCTTTGGTGATGTCGGTGTAGTCAAACTGACGGCATACCATCACCGGATCACCGACGTACTCGATCTGTTACCGCTGTCCTCCACGTTCGAATCAACCGGCAATATTGGTGACGGCAAGAAGACCGGCCTGATCCTGGAGACGACGCTGCCACTGGAACGACTCGGCCTGACCGGAGCGCAACTGGAATTGAAGGTGCGCTGGCAGGACACGACCGTGACTGACTCGGTCACGGGCACGGACCGTACCGTATCGATAGGCGGCGGATTCCGTGGCGACGTACTGTTTAATGACGATACCGACTATGCCTACACGATCAACTTCCGCCAGGACTTCGAGGCCGCCCGCGTGTCCTGGGGCTGGGGCCTCGCTGAACGTGGAGAACGCATCCTGTTCAAGGCGGATGAGCTCGACATCAATAACGAGAAATTTGAAGGGACTGCTTTCATTGAGACCACCCGCTGGCTCGGCCTGAAGGTCGGTCTTGAAGGCATGAACCTGCTCGACAACCTGCAGACGCGTGACCGGATGATCTATGTCGCCGAGCGCGGGTTGTCACCGGTATTACTGCGCGAAATCCGCAAGGGTGATAACGGGCGGATGATCATCATCAAGGTCAGCGGGTCGTTCTAGACCTCGTAAGGTGCCTCCGGCGGATTAATTTACTGGATTCCCGCCTTCGCGGGAATGACGGCAATTCTGCCGCAGGGAATAGAGAATATTGATGAACCAATGGATTTCCGCCCGCTCTGGCCCCTGCTTCTCTCTACCACCTACATCCATGTAGGCGTGCGCCGGAATGACGGCAATTCTGCCGCAGGGAATAGGGAATATTGATGAACCAATGGATTTCCGCCCACTCTGGCCCCTGCTTCTCTCTACCACCTACATCCATGTAGGCGTGCGCGGGAATGACAGCAATTCTGCCGCAGGGAATAGGGAATATTGATGAACCAATGGATTTCCGCCCGCTCTGGCTCCTGCTTCTCTCTACCACCTACATCCATGTAGGCGTGCGCGGGAATGACACATGGAGGCAATTCGAGTACCTCCAGATATCACTGGATTCCCGCTTCGGCTCCATGCGTCGCTCTACCGCCTTCGCCGATGCAGGCGTTCGTAGGTATAACGTAGATGATTATTCGTCATTCCCGCGAAGGCGGGAATCCAGTCAGACCATGCGCTTTTAACTGTCGGCCAGCTGTAATAACTACGGCTTCACCATCACACTGATCGTATTCGATGTCCCGCCGACGGGTGGTGGGCTGAATACGTGGATGTTCACCGCGAAATTACCGATCAGCGCGTCCTGCTGGTAGGGGCCGGGAGACACGTATGGATTCGGTGAGGCACTCGCAATCATTTCGGCAGGCAGATCAAACTCGACACGGCGCGGGTTGATGAAATACGTCTTTACCGAAATATCATTAATGCGCACCAGCGAGGTCTGCTGGAAACCGCTGCCCTCAATGGCGACGCGCACAGATGGACTGCCGGCGGTCACGATCGAAGGTGTCACTGTGCTCAGCACCGGTGCAAAGGTGGAACCGGCAATCGCACGCGGTGGGACGGTGTGGCTGTAATATTCCGGATGGTATTCGCGCGGCACCCAGCGACCGTCTTTCATCACCCGGTCGATCTGCTGGCTGTTGCGGATGTCTGCCAAAGGACTCGCGTTCAGCACGATGAGATCGGCCAGTTTGCCCGGCTCAATCGAACCGACCTTTGCCGGTCCGCGTTTGCCACCACGGCCTTCCAGCTCCTCGGCCGACCAGCGTGTGGTGGACTTGATCGCCTGCATCGGCGTCAACCCGGCCTCAACCAGCATCTGCATCTCCTGATGCAAACCAAGGCCCGGCACACCGGCGGTGATCGCATCGGTACCGCCCTGTACCTTGCCACCGGCGGCGACATAACGCTTTACAAACTCCTTCACGTTTTCATAGCCCTCACGAAATTCGGCGAGGTCTGACTCGGGCAGGTGTTTCACATACGGCAGGTTGCCGTAGCGGGTGGAGAAATTCTTGATCTGGCGGTGCTTCGCCATCAGGCTCTTTGAAATACTGTCGGGGAAGTACACCAGCTCCGGTTGGCTGAGCACACTGTAGTCATCGAGCTCACGCAGTTTTGCATTGACGCTCATGCCGCCCCACTCATACGTCAAGGT
The DNA here is from genome assembly GCA_945870865.1 of Klebsiella pneumoniae. Taxonomy (GTDB): domain Bacteria; phylum Pseudomonadota; class Gammaproteobacteria; order Eutrophobiales; family Eutrophobiaceae; genus Eutrophobius. The sequence goes on along the minus strand of CAMBTO010000020.1, from coordinate 26,953 downwards.
CGGGTTGATATAGATATCTTTCGCGACCGCGTCCTTGATCAACGCATCAAGCTGGTCCCAACGCCCGCTCATGTGGTTCGCCCAGGTGAGATATTCACCACGCTGGAACGCTGCCAGTTCAGACTCCGGCATGACGGCCTGGCCCCAGGCCCAGATGTGTTCAACCACATCCAGTCCATCAACTATTGAGTCCGGCGCATTTTCAGCATGACCGAAGATCATTAAACCCATCTTGTGCGCCTCCTCGGCGGCCACCTTGTAGGCCTGGCTTATACCGGCATTGTGCGTGGGAAAATGGGCAATATCGGGTTCCTTCTCGAGCCACTCTTTCATGATCTTGCGGATCTCTGCCGGGCTGTCGTTCCGGCCAAACGGCGGGCGATTACCGGTGTGGAACAGGCGTGGCAGGCCAAACGAGGTCTGGCTGTGTTCACGGGTCTGTTTGGGTACGTCGGCCAGCGCCACGACCGAGGTCACGCCGTGATTGACGAACAGCTCACCCATGAAGTCGAGCCAGTGGACGTGCGTGTCGACCATACCGGGCATGACGAATTTGCCTTTGAGATCGATCACCTCTGCCCCCGCGGGTATCGGCGCATCGGCGGCGACGATGTCGCGTATGGTGTTACCTTCGATGATGATCGACCTGCCCTGCATCGGCGCATCGGCCAGGCCGTCGATGATGGTGGCGCCTTGCAACACGACGGTACCTGTTTGTTCCTGCGCAGACAGGGTGGTGCTGAGGCAGATAAATACAAATGCGATAACGCGATGCAAGCTGTGGCTGGAATACATGGTTTCTCCCCCGTGATGGATAGGTTTATTCTACATGTTTTATTGACTGGATTCCGGGTTCCGCTAACGCGGCCCCGGAATGACGGGGTTTTGCAGGGTGCATATACCTTCGTCATTCCCGCGAGGGGGTTTTCAAGGGCATATGCCTTCGTCATTCCCGCGAAAGCGGGAATCCAGTAAGATAAAACTCTCTTAAATCTGTTCCCGGTTTACTGTAACTCAGGCTCGCTATAATGACATATCAATCAAGATACATTAAATAAGAAGATCGTATGACCATCCCATGGCAACAATCCGTCGTTCAGCAGATAGACGATGACCACCGGCAGGACCTGAAACTGAAACTTGAGGCCAGTCTGGAGCCGGGTCTACATCAACCCGGGCTGGTCGATCTCTATTACCTGCCACTGTTTTTTCATCTGTATAAACAGCTGATCACTTACGGACAACCAGGCTTTATCGTGGGAATAAACGCGCCTCAAGGTGGCGGTAAATCGACGCTGACCTCGTATCTGGTGCAACTGTTCGACTGGAGCGGCCTGCGTGCAGTCACGCTGTCGATCGATGATTTTTACCTGACCCGGGCAGAGCAAGTCAGGCTGGCAACTGACTTCCCGGGAAATCCGTATCTGCAACAACGCGGATATCCGGGCACACACGATGTGGCGCTGGGAGCGGAGATCCTCTCCCGTCTCAAACAGGCCGACCCGGGCAGCCGATTGTTATTGCCGCGTTATGACAAGTCGCAACATCAGGGACAAGGTGATCGCGCCGATCCGGCGTTGTGGCCGGAGATCGCGATGCCTGTTGATATCGTACTGGTGGAAGGCTGGATGCTCGGCTTCCAGCCGGTGGCACCACAGGTGGTCACGGATCCGCATCTGCAACAGATCAACAAACTTCTTGGACAGTACACGGCGTGGCACAGCCTGCTCGACAATTTTGTGTATATCCGCCCGGATGATCCCGCGCATGTGCTGGAGTGGCGCAGTGAGGCCGAAGAGCGGATGAAGGCAAAGGGCCTGCCCGGCATGTCGGCCAGCGAGGTGCGCGCCTATGCGGAAAAGTTTTTGCCGGCGTATCGAATGTATGGGCCGCAACTCGCGCTCACCCCGCCGGTATCCCAAGGCTTTCTCCAGATAGACATCGGCAAGAACCGATTGCCACTGGATATCCCTGTCTGATAGATGTGGGGTACGGGTACTCTTTTTCTACTGGATGCCGGGTCAAGCCCGGCATGACGGATGGCTGGCCTGCCGATGTGACCGGGAATCCGGAACAGTTATTTAGTCCTGATCATTTCCGGGCGGACGGTAGGCCTCAACGCATGACCTGACATCTGGCATCACCCTGTCTGGCTGTGCTACTGTGGCCTCACAATAATTCAGTTAAGGGGATAAAATATGCAGCGTACAGGCAGGAACACATGGTTGTTTCTTACATTGTTGTTAGTGTCTTCGCACCTCTCTGCGCAAGCTCAGACTGTGCGTGTCGGGGCGATTAGCAATTCGATTAATAACTGGCCGATGTGGGTGGCCAATGCGAAGGGCTTTTTCAAGGACGAGGGTCTGGATGTGCAGTTGACCGTCACCGGTGAGTCCGAGCATCAACTGGATATGGTTGATGCGAAGGAGCTGGATATCTTCCATCAGGCGGCCGACCATTTTGTGCGCGAGATAGAGGATGGCAAGAACTACGTGGTCATCCACACGATAACGCGTGCGGCAAATGACCTGCTGGTGCGACCGGAATTCAAGACCTGGGAAGACCTGCGTGGCAAGACGATTGCACTGGACAATCTGCAGACCGGTTACTGGCTGATGTACAAAAAAGTTTTGCAAAAAAATGGACTGCAACCGGGTGATTACACGCTGGCGGCCGATTCGGGTGGACCGGCCAATCGCATCAAGGCAGTCCGGGAAAACCGGGCGCAGTTTACCTATATGAATGCACCGGAGAGTGTGCAGGCTGCGCTGGATGGTTTTCCTATCCTGACGAATCTGTCAGAGCATTTTCCGGAATTTCCGGCCTCCTCGATCGGCGCGCGCCGTGACTGGGCCGAGGCGAACCGGACAACCGTGGTTGCCTATCTGCGGGGCTATATCCGTGCAACCGAATGGCTATTTGATCCGGCCAACCGGGACGAGGCCATCCATATCGCGGCGGGTATCGGGCATGAACAGGCGTCCCTGCCAGGCAGTCTGGATACGTTTGTCAAAAACGGGATGGTCCGGCACGGCACACTCAGTCAGGAAGGTTTTCGCCAGGTTGGAGAGTTACTGGTTGAAGGCGGCGTGATCAAGTCTGCTGGTCCGATGGAGAAGTACGCCGACCCGTCATATCAACAGGCGGCAATGCTGCCGAAATAGTCTTTTGCAGGGGACAGACCCAGATGATGGGCTGTCCCCCACTCTCCCGCTTGATATACCTCGGCTAATCTGCCACAGTCAGTCAATCAGGCGTTCGTCCTGAATCACGGGGGGGTACCATCATGTCTACGAAATCCATACTATCCAGTTTTAAAATTTTTCTGTGTGCTTTATTGCTCGTCGCATGTTCCGAACAGCAACCAGAGACCACTGCGTCGAGCAATACGCCTGCTGAAACTACGGTAACTGAATCGGCAGTCGCACCTGCAACACCGACGGCCACACCAACACCGACTGCCAGTACAGCGATGGCGACTAACCCAGGAACCACAGCAGCCGGTCACAGTGGGGCAATCGAAGGTGTGATTACCGATGCCGCCGGGCAACCTGTCGCTGGTGCGTTCGTCAAATTCAATAATGAAGCACGGCGACTGACCTTCATGGTCATTAGTCAGGACGGCGGTACCTACAAGGTTGACCGTCTTCCGTCAGGCAATTATACCGCGCAGAGCGTCGGCGGTGATTTCCAGAGTGACTGGTCTACACCGGTTGACGTGGCCAACGGCGCGGCATCCGCGATTAATCTCAGTCTGAATGTGCAACGCGGTCCGGATCTGCCTGCCGCCTGGCCGCGTCGCAAACCGGAACATCTTGCAACGGTGGATACCTTGCCTGACGGTCCCGGCAAGGACATTATCATGAAGAACTGTTCGGGCTGCCATTCTCCAAACCAGGTCTCTGCATCAAGCTATGAGCCGAAGGGCTGGGCATCAAACGTCGAGGACATGGCTGAGTTGATGGTAGGTAGCGGTGTGCCGGAAATGACTACAGACGAACAGAAGGTGCTGGTCGATTATCTCGTTGCCAATCTTCCGCCTATGCCGGCACCGGATCCGAACAGCCGCTTCCCGCATGAACTGATGCAGGGCGAGGCCAGGAATTACCGGTCCGTACAATATAATCTTGAAACCCGCGATGTTGAAACCCATGACGTTGCTGTTGATCCGAACGGTATCGGCTGGGCCAACCAGCGTACCGGTGGCAGGATCAGCCGGTTCGATCCGGAGAGCTATGAATATACCGAGATAGAGCCACCGTTGCTGGCGGGTGCCAAACGTGCCCGTCCGGGTAACCTGCAGATCAATGCCGAGGGTATCATGTGGCTGGCAGACCCGTTCTCCAAACGCTGGTTAAGCTACGATATTGCCAATGATAAGTGGACGGACTGGTTGTTTCCGATGGATCCCAAGGCAGATCAGATCCCCGGGGCCAACCCCGTCGTGCATCATAACGGCAAGGTTACCGATACGATCCGCGGACCGGTACAGGGCAACAGCCTGGTAATCAATCCGCATGATAAATCGATCTGGATGTCCGGCCCCGGTTCCGTGCGCAGGCTGGACCCTGCCACTGGTGAATGGTACACCTATGATTCACCGACCTGGCTCGCGAACCAAAAGAATCCCGGCGGCTATGGGATTACCGTTGATGGCAAGAACCGTATCTGGGAAGCGGAAAACCTGGTCGACAAGCTCGCACGCTATGATGGTGTCACTGGCGAAGTCAAGGTGTTTGACCTTGAACCCGGTGCCTATCCAAGGCGCATGGACTACGATAACAAGGGTGATGTCTACGTCGGGCTGTGGGGTACAAGCAAGATCCTGAAGATCGATGTGCAGACGGACGAGATGAGCGAGATACTTCCGCCAATAAAGTATAACGGTGCCTACTCGATTGATTTCGACAAGTCTTCCAACCTGATGTGGGTCACCCTGCAAACGGCAGACTATATCGCACGCTACAATCCCGATACCAAACAATGGCTGATGTTGCCATTACCTCAGGCAGAGTCGGATGTACGTCGTATTGAAGTCGATCAGAAGCTGACAAACCGTATCTGGTGGGTCACCAACGGTATCGATGCACGTATTGGTTTTATTGAACTGCTGAAGTAATACCATGAAGTCCGGGGCGGGCCTGTGAACACAGGCCCGCCCCTTTTTTTCAGGGGTGTCGATCAATCAACGTGCTGCTTGTTTACCCGTCGTATGCGATTTGCCAGTATCTTCATCACATGGATGGAGAAAAAAGGGGTTTGTTGTACCAGAAAGGTAAAGCGACGTTGATCTACCGGGATTAAGGAACAATTTGTCCTTGCGCGGGCGGTTGCACTGCGTGGTGATGTATCTATCAGTGCCATTTCCCCGAAGATCTCGCCTGTGACTATCTATCGACCACATTATTCCCTGTCAGAATTTCCACCTCACCGTCCCGGACCACGTACATCCTGTCGCCAGCGTCACCCTCGGAAAAGATTATGTCGCCCTGATAGTATAAAACGGGGTCGGATTCGTTCCTGAACAAGTCTAGTGTATTCATTCTGTTTCGCTTTTTTTATCTTGTGTGTAGTAATTCTCAAAACACTACTACAGCTTAATGACAAATTGATGACAACCAAAATCCACTAAGGTGAGACGTGGCCGACAAGGGAATTACTGCACGGAGGGGGTGCTGATCTGTTTACGCTGGATGATAAACAGGTTGCCGACAATGATAAAGGCAACGCCCAGCAGTTTTGAAAGCGTCCAGTGCATGTCCTCATAAAACGTGGAAACCAGTATGGCCACCAACGGAAACAGCACCGAGATATAGGCGGCACGGGGTGCGCCGATACGATGGATGATCGTCAGGTAGGCCCAGAACGCAATGACGGTACCGGCGATCGACAGGTATAACAGCGACCATACATATTGCTCCTGCATGGAAAACTGCCAGGGCTGACCGCTGATCAGGATGGCGAGAAACAGGTACAGCGTACCATAGGTCATGCCCCAGCAATTACAGGTGACCACATCCATACCGCGCAGCTTCAGCAGTGTTGCCATCGTGTTACCGCTGGAGGCCATCAGCGTAGACAACAGACTGAGGGCAATGCCGAGCACGACTGTATCGTTCAGACTGAGGCCGTTGATGTCATCGTAAAACAGCGCGGTCAGTCCGCAGATCCCGAATACGGCGCCAAATACCAGTGCCCTCGTAGGTTTTTCGCGGAAGAACCACCACGCAAACAGCGTATTGAACAACACCATCAGCGAGAAGATCACCGACACCAGTCCGCTGACCAGATAGACGGTTGCGTTATAGACGACCAGGTAGTTCAGCGAAAACTGCAACATGCCAAAGATGGCAAATAACGTGTGCATGTCCCGACCGTAACGGACCCGCGACTGGCGGACCAGCACGATAATCCACATCAGCACGGCGGCGAGCACAAAGCGATAGAATACCGACTGCAACGGCGGTACATCGCCCAGTTGCAACTTGATCGCGTAGTAGGTCGTACCCCAGATGAGGACGACCAGAAAATAGAGCAGCACGGTCATTGAATGTGTAGTATTCAGGCCAGTTTCAGGAGGCAGGATTGTTACATTTATTTTCGTGCGGCGATACTTCCGGGATCGAATGTCAGCACAACAGGACGAGATAATGGAGATTACGCTGAATTATAAATACGTACTCAGCCTGTTGGCGATGCTGGTGACATTTAGCGCCTATTTTCCCTATATCCGCGGCATCCTGCGTGGCCAGATCAAGCCGCATGTTTTTTCCTGGGTGATCTGGGGCGCGACGACAAGTATTGTATTCATGATCCAATTGGCTGCAGACGGGGGTGCCGGTGCGTGGCCGACCGGCTTGTCTGGTTTAATGACTATCCTGATTGCCATCCTGGCATTTATCTACCGCGCCGATAACTCGATCAGCCGCGTCGACCGGCTGTTTTTCATCGCTGCATTGTCCTCCTTGCCGCTGTGGTACGTCACTGCCAATCCGCTACTGGCCGTGATCATCCTGACGCTGGTCGACCTGCTCGGCTTTGGGCCAACAGCAAGAAAGGCCTATGACCGTCCATTTGAGGAAGACCCGCTGTTTTTCTCGTTATTTATGCTGCAATACACACTGGTGATCCTGGCACTGGAGTCACAAACGCTAACGACCGTGCTGTTTCCCGCCACCATGGTCGTGGCCTGCCTCGCCATCATTACGATCATCTACTCACGGCGTCGGGCTCTAAACAAGGACGATTGAACGGAAATGCCCGCACTACCCCACCTGACTAAATAACTGTTCTGAAATCCACGACAGTTCAGATTGGGCACAGGAATATTACCGTGACAGACCGTTAGCCGCATGAATGCGGCGCTCGAGCGTACATGGATTTATTCACAGCGTGTCTGGAAGGGTAATATTCCTGTGCCCAATCTGAAAAGGATTTCGGAACAGTTATTTAGACCAGGGTAAAGAGTTTTATGTGCGTTATCAAAATTACGGTCGGGAGAAATTCGCGCAGAATGTAGCGAATAAAAAAAGGGACAGACCACCAGAGCGGTCTGTCCCTTGCAGCAGTACGACGTTTATTTCTTCTTGTACAGACTGTCGATAAAGCCATTGTCATCCAGTTCTTTTACATAACTGGCATCGTAGAAATGCTCAAGCTTGTACTTACGCATCTCATGACTGTCATAAAGTTCCATTACCCTGCGGATACCTTCGACAGCCGGATAAGGTTTCATTGGCACTTTTGAGGCCTCGTCATAAAACATTTCCATGATCTCAGGGTCGCTCATCTGGTACCACTTGCCCATCGTCTCGAAGGTGGAATCCTTGTCGGTTTTCATCAGGGCCAGGGCCTCAACAGCGGCCTTGATAAAGCGGCGTGCCAGTTCATGATTTTTTTCCAGCCACTGGCGGTTTACTGCAAAACCGGAACCGGCGACGGGGAGATCATAATCCTGAAAATCAGCAATGACCTTGAACCCGGCATCTATCGCCATCGTGCCATGCAATTCCGGCGCGATGATGGCGTCTACATAGCCGTTGGTCAACGCATCAACACCGAGCGCATCACCCATCATGGACCAGTCCAGCTTCGGGTCCCAGCCCATCATGATGGCAAATGACAGGGCATAGAAATGGGTTACTGCACCAACGCCGGAATAACCGATACGTTTACCTTTCAACTGCTCCGGGGAATTGATCTCGGGTTTGCCGATGATACGCCAGCGTGCCTGGAGGTGGGTTGAACCAAGGAATACGGGATCCCAACGGCCGGCCTCGGTGGTCAGACCAACGATGCTGGGTGCGGTACCACAGATACACAGTTCGGTAAATTCACCATCCTGCAGGATGAACTCTTCCGGGACTATAATACCGCTCTTGCGTATGACATCGACAGAACCCTGGGTGAATTTCGGAATGATATCTATACCATGCTTCTTGTAGATACCCTTGTCATAAGCAAGGATGAACGGCAATTTGTTCATTGATACGTCGCCCAGTCTGAGCTTCAGTGGTGCGGTCTGCTCCTGTGCGCTAACAAGCGTCGTGGATGACACAGCCAGCATAAGCAGGCCGGTAATCAAGCACATGATAGATCCTGATTTAGTCAGTTTCATGTTTACAACTCCTCCAGATAATAATAAACCAGACCGGATGATAATCTGAAACAGAACAGATTGTCACCTGAATCGGTCCGTCGGTAGTGGCTCATATTGAAAAACATTTCTGTGCGTGAAAAGACTGAAGTCCAGCGTCACCCTGCCTGAAGTACTTCTTTGAGTGCACTCAGGCAGTACAGCACATTGCGGCTGTTCGCAGAGTAGCCCATCAGGCCTATCCGCCAGAGCTTGCCAGCACTTTCACCGAGCCCGGCGCCGATCTCCAGATTGTATACATCGAGTAATTTTTTGCGCACTGCAACATCATCAACGCCGGCCGGGATACGTACCGCATTTAATTGCGGCAACCGTTCGGCCTCCGGTACCACGAGTTCCAGGCCGAGCTTGGTCAGACCGGCCTTCAGTGCTTCATGATGATAACGATGACGCGCCCACGAATTTTCCAGACCTTCCTCGCTGAGCATAACCAGCGCCTCGTGCAGACCGTAGAGCGGATTGATTGGAGCGGTGTGATGATAGGCGCGCTTGCCTCCGTCCCAGTAACCCAGCATCAGGTTCATGTCCATGAACCAGGACTGGACCCGGGTCTTGCGATTCTTGATCTTTGCCATTGCCTTGTCATTAAACGTAACGGGTGACAGCCCAGGGATACAGGACAGACATTTCTGGGTGCCGGAATACACGACATCGAGTCCCCATTCATCCACCTTCAGCGGCACTCCGCCCAGCGAAGTGACGGTATCGACGATGGTCAAACAGTTATATTTGCGCGCAAGCGCCGCCAGTGTTGCCGCATCGGACAGGGCGCCGGTCGAGGTCTCGGCATGGACAAATGCCAGGATTTTCGCATCCGGGTTGGCCTTCAGCGTCGCCTCCACCTTCGATGGATCGACCGCACGGCCCCATGGGTCTTCCACAAGGAGTGCCTCGCCACCACAACGTTGCACGTTTTCAACCATGCGTTTGCCGAAGACACCATTGCAACAAACTACGACCTTGTCACCCGGCTCGACCAGATTGACAAAGGCCGTCTCCATACCGGCCGAGCCGGGGGCGGAGATCGGGATAGTCACTTCATTACTGGTCTGGAATGCATAACGCAGCAGTTCCTTCAACTCATCCATCATTTTGATAAACATCGGATCGAGATGGCCGATGGTCGGACGCGCGAGTGCCTCCAGAATACGCGGGTTCACATCGGAAGGGCCGGGGCCCATCAACATACGTTGCGGTGGATGGAACGAAGTGAATCTGGGTGCATTCATAATCAAGTTACCTGATAGTAGAGATTTGTTTCATCCCGGATGACACTGCGGGACGGTGCGTATCTTGCATTCATCGATGCCGTCCATGATACTGTATCTTTGAAGTAATTGTCACACAGGTGATAGCTAACCGGGGCCATTAAATACCATGTTCATGCGTTTAAAAGACTGCCGCAATATCGCGGATTTTCGTCGGCTGGCAAAACAGCGTTTGCCCGGCCCCATATTTCATTATATCGACGGCGCGGCCGATGACGAGATTACCTATCGTCGCAATACCTCTGCGTACGATGATGTGGACCTGGTTCCCAATGTACTGGCCGGGGTCGAGAAGATCGACATGTCGACGACGGTGATGGGTCAGAAGATCGATATGCCACTGTTTCTTGCGCCGACCGCACTGCAACGCCTGTTTCATCCGGATGGCGAGATGGCGGTTGGACGCGCGGCGGAAAAATTCAATACGATCTTTGGTGTGTCCTCACTCGGCACAGTCAGCATCGAACAAATCGGCGCAGAGATACGCACGCCAAAACTGTTCCAGCTTTATTACCACAAGGACAAGGGCCTGACCCGCAGCATGATCGACCGCTGCAAGGAAAACAATTTTGATGCGATGGCACTGACAGTGGATACGATTGTCGGTGGCAACCGTGAACGTGATTTATATACCGGCTTCACCTCCCCGCCCCGATTGACGCTGAAAAGCCTGCTCAGTTTTGCGACGCACCCCGGATGGGCATTTAATTATTTCACCCATGAGAGATTTGAACTGTCGCAGCTGAAGGATTATGTGAAGGTTGGCACGAATATCTCCATCTCGGTCGCCGATTATTTCAATACAATGCTGGACCAGACGATGGACTGGAAGGCCGCTGAAGAGGTAAACAAATACTGGGGCAAACAGTTTGCCTTGAAAGGCATCATGTCGGTTGCCGATGCCAAACGTGCCGTTGACATTGGCGCCACCGCAATCATGGTATCGAACCACGGTGGCAGACAGCTGGATGGTTCGCGCTCGCCGTTTGATCAACTAGCCGAGATCGTCGATGCGGTCGGTGACAAGGTTGATGTGATCTGCGATGGCGGTATCCGCCGCGGTACGCATGTGCTCAAGGCACTATCGGTTGGTGCGAAGGCCTGTTCCGGCGGGCGTATGTATCTGTATGCACTGGCTGCGGCCGGTCAGCCCGGTGTGGAACGGGCGCTCGGCATCATGCGCACCGAGATTGAACGCGACATGAAGTTGATGGGTTGCAAGTCGTTACAGGATCTCGGCCGACATAACCTGCGTTTCCGATAGTCACCTTGCATTTGCAGTTATTGACAGCAACCCGGTCATCAGGGAAACTCAAATCCAGATTCTAAAATCCCCGGGGAGAGATATTCATCATGCAAACCGCTTTACATTTTATAACTGTCCACAATGGTCAACCCAATCAGCAAAAACCACGGGTCGTACTGGCCACTCTCGGTGTTTTATTCGCCGCAATGCTCGGCACGGATACCGTCAGCGCACAGGAAGGCTGTGCCTGGCTGCATAAATATATGGCGCCACTGAAACTGCCAGTCGAGGATTATCCGGTAGCAATGGCAGGCCCAGCGCCGGGGGATGTGGAACAACGTCTGGTCGGTCCGGATGAATGCCATATTGTGGCTGACAAGGAAATCCAGAATATGCATGGTGTGGCCTATCGCCAGGTGACCATTGCCATCTCCGGCACCGTGTTTGGTTTTGCACCGGTCAATGCACTGGCCCTGCCACCACTCGGCACCGGTGTTGCAGGTGAAGGCCGGGAAAACACCTTCTCTGATCATGCCTTTATGTGGCAGACCCAGAGCACAATGGGCCCGTTTGTACCCGGTATCGGTTATTACAAATATGAAGAGAAGGATACGCCGACCAGCGTCGAAGTACTGATACCGAAAGACCCGAAAGACTGGAACGGTATGATGTGGGTGCTGGTCCACGGCGCCGGCCGTCTGCCACCATTGCAGTTTTATCCGCGCAAACCCGGCCAGTTTAATCGTTATACCGAGGCCAGCGAATCGGCCGGCGCCTTGATGGACGAGGGTTATGCGGTCGTGTGGACGCGGCGTGATGCGGCGATCACAGACAAGGACTCAATGAATGTCGCCAATACAGTCGTACTGGACAATGGGACTGAACTGGGTGGCAAGGGCAAACTCGGCATGGGGTTCAACGATAACCTCGGCATGATCCGTGACTATGCGGTCATCAGTCGCAATTACATCACCGAGGCACTCGGCAGGAAACCGGATAATATCTTTTATCGCGGACACTCTGCCGGTGGCGCGGTTGGCCGCACCTTTCTGCTGATACGCGGTATGAATACCGACCATGAAGGTAACAAGCTGTTTGACGGTTTTTATCTGGATGACAGCGCCGGTGGTCGGGGTCCTACAGCCTATTTTTGGGAATCAGAACTAGTCGATGAACATGGCACCTTCCGTCTGACGCCGTCCGAAAAAGACTATCTGACTTTTAGCGGTGAACAGATGAAGTTCTTCTCGCCGGTCGTTGAGGTCGTTCATGGCGCCTATAACGGTGGCAACACCGCTACCGTCCCGCGCCTGTTTGAACGTGTCCCCGGTACCTACGTGTACTACAAGCGCGAGAATGCACGTATCAATATCGAGAAGGGCCTCGGACATTTGTGGAAATCATATGAAATTGCCGGTGTTAGCCATGCCGATGCCACCTCGGAGGCCACCAAGTATCCGGAACTGGCCGCACAGATGGTTGATATCGGTGGTGTCGCGATCAAGCTGACCAAGGCGCTGGTGGACTGGGTGCGTGAAGGCAAAAAACCACCACCGACCCGTGTCGATGCATTTGATGTCTGGGAACTCGACAAAACCGCCGGACCTGCCATCCAGTTGCCGGAAACCGCCTGTCCGCGCGGTATCTATCGCGCGTTCATGACCCGCCCGGACGGCACCTCGGTCGGCTCTAGCCCGGCACTGTTTGTCCCCTATCTGACGAAGCTGGTCCCGCAGGTGAATGAAGACCAGGAATGGCCGGCCGGCTTCAAGGAAGAATATCTGGAGCCGCTTGATCGCAACGGTTATCTAGTTGATATGGAAGGTAGCGGCCATCGCATGACCCGTCCGAGCATCCAGCAGATGTGGCATGTGCGTTACAGTGAAGGCAAGAAGACCGGTATCCTGAAGCCGTATGAAAAGTTGACGCGTGAGGTGTATTCGGCTTGTGTTACGGATGTGGCGACGCAGTTGAACTCGGAAGGATTGCTGACGGATGAGGCGAAGGCCTGGTATATCAAAAAGGCAAAGACCGACGAAATCGGGACTTACTAATTCGGGGCGTGTGGTTGCCCCGATCTGATCATTAAAGACACGCCATGAATACGTCCGTGTAGGTTCGGGTGCCGCATTCATCCGGCATCCGATCTTTCTCAGCCAGATCCGGGCAACCACTCAAATCTATTAGACTGCAATGTGCGAAACATCGTCATTCTGGGGTCACGTATGCGGAGCCCTGAATCCGGTCAATTCGTGTATTTTTCATTTCCCCATCTCAAATCCCGGAGCTATCTGGTTTAGCATAAAATATCCAGCAGCGACACCTTGCTTGTCAACCCTCGACAACCTGAGTCGTTACAGTACCTATTTAAAGCCATGCAAACTCAGGAGATATTATGTTAAGAACCCTTCTTTTCCAAGAAGCACTTCAGAGCGGCAGCTTGTTCTTATTCAGCATTCTTATCTCAGCCTGCGGTGCTGGTGGATCCTCATCTAATATAGGTGAGTCTACCATGCGCGTCACTGGAGCCACTGAAAGTACAATAATCCCGACCAATTCATCAGGTTATAGCTGGATACAAAGCACAGGTACCGCCGAGCTCAACATGCAATCGGTGTGGTATCGTAATGGGATAATCTATGGCGGTGGGGCAACTGGTGTATATCGCTCTGTAGATCAAGGTTTAACCTTTAGCGCATCAAACACAGGCAACGACACTGCCGGGCCAACTCGTGCTTTTACTGATGATGCGAACTATATCTACTCATCCACAAGCCAAGGTGTTTACCGCAGCTCGGATCAGGGCATAACCTGGACGGCACGGAGTATCGGTATGACAGAGTTAAAAACCAGCGGTTTATTGAAAGTTGCAACTCGTCTTTATGTCGTAGGACCAATGGGAGTTTTCCGTTCGGACAATCAGGGCGAGAGCTGGGTGAGTGCGGGTCTGGTCGGCAAAGATGTCCGTTGCATTGCAGCCATTGACGATGTGGTATACGTTGGCACCCTTAACGAGGGCGTGTTCAAAAGCATGGATTATGGTGTGACTTGGACTGCGATTAATACTGGTTTAGCTGGTGCAACATTTCGAGCGATAGAGGCTAAGGGCACCATGCTATTCCTCGGTGGTGAGATTGGCACTGGGGTGTATAGGTCGACGAATGGCGGAGCAAACTGGACGCTGCTTAGTGGAGGGCTTCTAACCTCAGCATATCGAGGGTTTGCAAGTAATGATCAGTTTATTGTCGCTGGAGCCTTTGGCACTGGCAGTTTGGCAAACTCGACACTAAGCGCCGGCGGCGTCTATTACTCACGTGACAACGGTAACACTTGGATAGAGTTGAATGCAGGGCTTACTGACAAAGCCGTCTTCGATCTGGCCATAACTGATGCGGCATTGATCGTAGCAACAAATACAGCTGGTATATTTCGCATTCCACTATCTGCACTTAAATAGCCGGCACGTCAATTTGTCTCTAAAGATCGGCAAAATGAAAAGATGACTGAATTGCCTCAAAATAATTTAATTATTACAAACCTAAAAATAAATGACATCCTTGTCATCTTCCACGATTAATAGCTTTGTAGAACACTTGGCAAAAGCATATCATGTAAATGTCATTCAAACTTAAGACCATGCCCCCGAACCCGGAGACTGTAGATAGAAAACGGCTGGACGATAGGTAGGTTTATTCCGTAGTATTTAGTAGCAGACAGCTAAAAGTAGGCTCAGACATTAATATAATATGTTATATGATTTGTCCATTGGCTCATGGAAAATTCACTTTTAAACAGGAAATGTAAATATATGAACCCATTAAAATCGATAACCTCCACCATCATACTTGGCTTTGTAGTTGCCTTTATACTTGCATTAATCGTAACAGGTCCTAGCAATGTCACCTCACTCAATGTTAACTCACTTGTAGTCTGGCTGCATGTATTTAACGGCATTATCTGGATAGGCCTGTTGTATTATTTCAACTTCGTGCAGGCACCTGCAGTGGCAGCCGCCGCGGCTGATACTGGGGGTCCTGGACCTGCCGGCATTAACAAATATGTCGCACCCAGAGCATTATTATGGTTTCGTTATGCGGCCTTGTTGACTTGGTTGACGGGTGCTGCTGCTTTGGAAGTCGGTGGCTGGGGTCTAATGGACTCATTTAAATTGGAGGCCGGAAAAGAATTAATTGGTATTGGTTCGTGGTTAGGCACAATCATGTTGTTTAACGTCTGGGTATTAATCTGGCCAAACCAGAAAAAAATCCTTGGTATCGTCAAAGTTTCGGCAGAAGAAGTAGCCAAGGCCAAGGTGATTGCCCTGATGACTTCCCGGACCAATGCTTTTCTGTCTATTCCCATGCTGATGTGCATGGTTGGGCAGGGGCATGGTGTTTTGCTTTTATAAAACGAATTAAATAAAATAACTGAATGGTAAAGCCCGGCTGTATGCCGGGCTTCTTTTTTTGGAAACGGATTAAAAGCAGGAAGTTTGATCAATATGAGCAGTGCAATTATGGACACTTACAAGCGATTACCCGTAGAATTTGAATCCAGTTCCGGTGCCTAGTTAACAGACACCGATATCTGGGAAAATGCCTGTTATCTGGATTATCAAAACCGCCGCGCTGACTATGTCAATGCGATACTCGATAAACTGATTAACTGGGAGTTTGCACTATAAAACGCGGGCTAAACCCCTGTATAACTGGTCTGCCAGCGCTGGCAGACCGGTTTTTTTCGTTCCAGAAACCGTATGTGGTGGAAGTCTTGAAATGCAATACCCTAGGGGTCTTGCGGAATTTTCCCAATAATTCGAATCCCCGAATATCCGGAAGGTACAGATCTAGCAGTACAATAACCGCAGGCTCTATTGTTAACAGGGCGGTCATGGTGAATAATACTCCTTGAAAAATAGAGCGATAACTCGTTTGACCAAAAACAAACGGCACTGGTCGCCGGTGGGATCAGGGAATTTTGTACAAATTGCATATCACTGATCCGTAATCTGATCTAGAATCAGTCTTAACTCCATATTGTAATTTAAAGAATATGAACAGAATCATCATGCCCATAGTCATCGTGATCATTATGGTCGCCGGATATCTGGCAATCAGTGCGCGTCAGCAGACAGACAAATCACCGGTCACGGTCGAGCTTGAGTTGCCACCGGAAAACCGGCAGGCACCACCACAACCAGCGGCACCACCCTCACAGCAGTTTCCGGTCCCGGCTACGGCAGAGGTAGAGACAGCTGAACCGGTCAGACCGCTGCCGACCCTGGATGCAAGCGATCAGGTCATCGAGCAGGAATTTACCGGACTGGTCAATGGTGACAGCCAGCTCACCCAGATGTTCCTGTTCAAGACCTTTGTGCGCAACTTTGTTGTTATCGTCGACAATCTGACCGCGGCAAAGATCCCGCAGAAGTACCAGTTTGCAAAACCGCCCGCCGGGACATTTCTGGTCAGACAGGACGAGCTGGAGAAGACCTATATTAATCCGGAAAACCAGGCACGATATCTGCCGTTTGTGCGGATGGTTGCGGCGCTGGACACGGACAATCTGATCAATGTCTACGTCTATTTGTACCCGTTGTTCCAACAGGCCTACGAGGAACTGGGGTACCCGGACAAGTATTTCAACGACCGCCTGGTCGAGGTCATCAATCATCTGTTACAGACGCCCGAGCTAGCCGACCCGGTCGCACTGGTGCAGCCGAAGGTGTTTTACCACTACGCCGACCCGGAGCTTGAGGCACGTTCCGCCGGGCAGAAATTGCTGATGCGGGTAGGCAAGGAAAATGTCGACCTGCTGAAGCGCAAGTTGCAGGATGTGAAGGCAAAACTGACCTCGCTGCAAGGTTTGAAACAATAATCGCTGATTAAAGCTGTTTTCTCCGCCCCGGGCCGGACCGCGGCCCGGTTGCTTTTTTGACCCCCCCCCCACATCAGCGCTTGCTCCAGCCATTGCTGACATTGAAACCCGCGTAACGTTGTGCAACACTGGCACCAATAATCTTTATTAATGGAGGGATGTCCGATGGCGGATTTAACGCTGGAAGTAAATGGCAAGACCATGCCGGTGACTAACGTAGACCCATCTACCCCGCTGTTGTGGGTATTACGGGATCAGCTTGGTCTGGTTGGTACCAAGTTTGGTTGTGGTGGCGGATATTGCGGGGCCTGCACGGTACAACTGGACGGCAAACCCGTCCGCTCCTGTTCGGTCACTGTTTCCTCGGCGACAGGCGGCCGCATCACTACCATCGAAGGCCTCGCCACTGACAATGTATTACATCCGCTGCAACAGGCGTGGATTGAACTCGACGTACCCCAGTGCGGCTATTGCCAGGCCGGCCAGCTGATGTCAGCGGCGGCTCTGCTGAGCAGCAAGCCTAACCCCACTGATGCGGACATCGATGATGCGATGAGCGGCAATATCTGTCGCTGTGCCACCTACACACGCATACGCCAGGCCATCCATACGGCGGCGGATAAACTCGCAGCGGCGACGGACAATGGAGGTGCAGCATGAGCATGGAAACAGCACAGGACATCCTGAATCAGGCTGAATCAATTCACCTGCCGGTGGCGATAGAGATCCGTGCGATTGATCGCCGCACCTTCCTCAAACTGACCGGTATTGCCGGAGGCGGTCTCATCCTCGGGTTTTCATTTAATGCCGGGGCGAATCCGGTACTGCCTGCCGGCGCGAATGAACTGGTACCCAATGGGTTTGTACGCATAGGCGGTGATGGGAAAATCACACTGTATGCAAAGAATCCCGAGGTCGGACAGGGTGTCAAAACCTCGTTACCGATGATGATTGCAGAAGAACTGGACGCTAACTGGGCCGATGTGCAGATCGAACAGGCCCCTATTAACGAGGCCTATTACGGTCGTCAATCTGCCGGTGGTTCACAGTCAACCCCGACCAGTTGGGACATCTGCCGCCAGGCCGGTGCCGTGGCACGATCGATGCTCGTCACTGCCGCCGCCGCAGAATGGAAGGTCCCGGTGGGTGAATGCACAACCGATTCGAGCAAGGTCATACACGCAAGCAGTGGCCGCAGCGCCAGTTATGGTGAACTGGCCGTCAGTGCTGCCAAATTGCCTGTACCCGATCCGAAGACAATCACACTGAAACAGCGCAAGGACTATAAACTGCTGGGCAAGCGTATCAGCGGTGTCGACAACAACCGGATTGTGACCGGCCAGCCACTGTTTGGCATCGACACTGTTATACCAGGTATGAAATATGCGGCGTTTGAAAAATGTCCGGCCACCGGTGGCAAACCGGTCTCATTTAATTTGGACGAGATCAAGTCACTGCCCGGTGTGACCGATGCGTTTATCGTAGAAGGCAACGGCAATGTGCTTGAGTTGATGCCAGGCGTTGCCATCATCGCCAATTCCACCTGGGCCGCATTCAGTGCGAAGAAACAACTGAAGGTCAACTGGGACGAGTCTGCGGCATCAAAAGACAGCTGGAGCGAGGCCACTCGCAAGGCGCAGGAGATTGCAAAGGGCAAGGGCAATGAGACGCTACTGAATACCGGTAATGTTGATGGGGCCTTTGAACAGGCCACTGCCACGCATACGGCCTATTATTCCTATCCGTTTATCCCCCATGCACCGATGGAACCGCAGAACTGCACTGCCTGGGTCCACGACGGACGTGCAGAAATCTGGGCACCCTCCCAGCGCCCGCAGCAGGGCCTGAGCAGCGTAGCCAAGGTAACAGGTGTGCCCGAAGAACAGGTGCTGGTACACCAGATCCGCATCGGCGGTGGCTTTGGCCGACGGTTGATGAACGACTACATGTGTGAGGCAGCCGCCATTTCGAAACAGGCCGGCGTGCCGGTCAAGCTGACGTGGACACGCGAAGACGATATGCTGCATGACTTCTACCGTGTGGGCGGTTTCCACTCATTCCGCGGCGCGCTCGACAAGGCCGGCAAACTGTCAGCCTGGGAAGACCATTTCATTACCTTCTCCGATGACAAGGGCAAGCCGGTATCCGGTGGCAATATCAGCGAGGAGGAGTTCCCCTTGCAGCTGATCAGCAACAGCCGTCTGACCCAGACGATGATGCCGTTGATGGTACCGACCGGGCCATGGCGTGCCCCGCGTTCAAACAGTATCGCCTTTGCGGTGCAATGTTTTATTGATGAAATGGCAAAGACAGCGGGGCGTGATCATCTCGAGTTTCTGCTTGAGATCATGGGTGATCCGCGCTGGCTCAAACCGGATGAAATCAACTCGATCAACACCGGTCGTGCCGCTGCGGTCATCCGCCTTGCGGCAGAAAAGGCCGGCTGGGGCAAGCCGTTGCCCAAAGGCAGAGGACTCGGCCTCGCGTTTCATTTCAGTCATGCTGGTCATGTGGCCGAGGTGGCCGACGTCAGTGTGGATGCGAACAAGAAGCTGACTGTGCATAAAATCACCGTTGTGGCAGATGTGGGTCCGATCATCAATATGAGTGGCGCGGAAAACCAGGCGCAGGGATCTGTTATCGACGGATTGAGTACGGCGCTGGGTCTGGGCCTGACCATCGAAAACGGGCGTATTCAGGAGACTAACTTCCACCAGTATCCACTGTTGCGTATGAAGCAGGCACCACAGGTTGCTGTGCATTTTATCGAGAGTGACTTCAGGCCGACCGGTCTGGGTGAACCGGCGCTGCCGCCGGCGGCACCGGCGATCTGTAATGCGATCTATGCGGCGTGTGGGGTGCGGGTGCGTGAGCTGCCGTTGTCTAAATCGGGGTTTACGATTTAACGGCGGATCACTTAGTTCAGATAGTGTGTGTGGCGCCCTTTTAATCTGAAGATAGTTTGCTGCTAATCTGACGGTGTGTCTGGCAGGCTTGATAAATTTTGAAAGAGGTTCGCTGCTAAATTGACGGCGTGTCTGGCAAGCTGGCATGGTTGTTTCAGACACGCCGTGAATACATCCATGTAGGCTCGGGCGCCGCATCCCTGCGGCACACGGTCTTCCGCATCCATACCAGCCTGCCAGGTCCAGTAGATAGATCAGAAAAACAGCCCCCAGTAGACACTGATTGCACGCTGAAGACTTTATTTTTACGGTGGCGACTAGCGGGGCCAAAGGCTAGAATAGGCCTTTGTAACGACCCTTCGGAGTAGCATGAAGAATAACTTTTTCACAATTGCGGCACAGCTGATAGATGCGGGGCGCGCCTTGCATGCGCTCGGCATGGTACCGGCGACCAGTGGGAATTTTTCGGCATTGCTTAATGATGGCAATATTGCGATTACCGTGTCGGGAAAACACAAGGGCAAACTGGTAGAGAGTGACATCATGGTGCTGCGCCCGGATGGCTCTGCGCTGGATGACCGGCGGCCGTCAGCGGAGACGGGTCTACATTTGCAGTTGTATCGACGCTTCCCTGAAGTTCGCGCGATATTACATCCGCATAGTCAAGCGGCCACGATGATGGCCCATCTGTCTCAGGACAGGATCGTGTTGAAAGGATATGAGCTGTTAAAGGCCTTTACCGGGATCAGCACCCATCAGACCAGCATCAGCATTCCGGTATTTGCTAATGACCAGAACATCGTGCGTCTGGCCGCTGTGGTTGACGCATGTATGGAGAGTAATGCACCGGTCTATGCCTATATCATCCGTGGTCACGGATTTTACTGCTGGGCAGAATCGGTCGAGGCGGCGCTGCGTCATTGTGAGGCGCTCGAATTTTTGCTGCAATGTGAATTTAAAACGACCGGACTTGTCCGGTAACCAGGAGGACCCATGACGGTACTGAGTGTATACAATGATGATACCAGCGGTACGCCGGAACATATCCGGAATTTTGCCGATATTGCGGCACGTCTGCACAGTGCAGGTGTATTGATAGAACGCTGGGAGGCCAGTCAGCCATTGAGTGAAAATGCGCAGTCTGAGGATGTACTTACAGCCTACAAGTCATCCATCGACCGTCTTAATACGAAATATGGTTTCAAATCGATCGATGTCGTAGGACTGCGACCTGACAATCCGAAAAAGGACGACATGCGCAAGATGTTCCTGACCGAGCATTTACACCGGGATTTTGAGATCCGCTTTTTTGTGGAAGGCAGCGGGTTGTTCTACCTGCATATCAATGGCACGGTCTACTGTGTGCTGTGTGAAAAGGAAGATCTGATCTCGGTACCTGCGAATACCACACACTGGTTTGACATGGGTACCGCACCCCATTTCACGGCTATCCGCCTGTTTACGACCGATAATGGCTGGGTCGCCGAATTTACCGGCAGTGACATCTCGACAAGATTTCCCACGTTTGATGATTATCTGAAACTGGTCAACGCCTGAGTACCCAGCGATGATCCGGGCGATAATTACTGATATTGAAGGCACTACTACCTCTGTCAGTTTTGTTTATGATGTGCTGTTTCCTTATGCACGTGAGCATATGGCGCAATTTATCAGCGAGCATCAGGCCGAAGAAGCCGTGCGCACCCAGCTGGATCTGGTCAGCAAGGAGGTCGGCCGACCACTGGATGTCAGTGAGACCATAGCGCAACTGCAGGTCTGGATAGATGAAGACCGCAAGATCACACCGTTAAAATCACTGCAAGGCTTGATATGGGAACACGGCTATCAACAGGGCCACTTCAAGGGTCATGTCTACAAGGACGTCTCCCGCAATCTGCAGCAATGGTTTGAACGCGGCATTGCGCTTTACGTCTATTCTTCCGGGTCAGTACAGGCGCAGAAACTGCTGTTTGCCAATACCTGCGTTGGCGATCTGACCGGATTGTTTTCCGGATATTTTGATACGCGCACAGGCAACAAACGCGAACACAGTTCCTATGAACGCATTATCGCCCAGATCGGCTACAACCCGGACGAGATACTGTTCTTGTCGGACATCGAACAGGAGCTTGAGGCGGCTGAACATGCCGGTATAAAAACACTGTTACTGATTCGGGGCGGCAACCAACAGGCCAGCAAATACGCCTCTGCGCGCAGTTTTGATGATATTGATCCAGACAGCGGCACAGTAAAGTGAGCCGCCACCTGCCATGATGATGGTAGTGTGTTTTGCATCCGGTTCCCGGGGGAAACCGCCGGAGACTGCCTCCAATACCTTGAACTCATCAATAAAAGTGTGGAAAATCATTAAATGACGATCAGAAATGAAATCACATGGCAGTCAGCCACACGGACCTCTCTGCCGAAAACTGCCCGTCGGCTGTGCACGCCACTGATCCTGGCAGCTACCTTACTGATACAGAATGTGGTGATTGCAGCGCCTTCCGGTAGCGACCTGCTGGAGGCGTGTACGCAATCAATGCGCGATGGTTTCGATTCGATGAAAGGCAAGCTCTGCACCTGGTATGTCACGCCCTGTGACTGCAATATAGACAAGACGATCCCGATGGTGTGTTTGCCGGAATCTGTCAGCACCGAGACGCTGGCCGGCCTCGTCATTAGCGGTCTGCAACAACGTCCCGACCTGCAACTACTGGATGCAACCCGTGCAGCGGCAGAAATATTGTCGGCAAGATATTCCTGCCCGGCAGCGCAATAATTTCCACTGATAACCCGGGAATGACAATGACAGCAACAACCCTATCCGGCTTTAAAGATGACCGTTATTATCTGCGTTACAAGCTGGAGCGAGACCCGTTCCTGGGGACACAGGACGATATTGTATACCTCACACCACAGATCAATCATCGGGTCGAACAGGTCCGTGAGGCCATCGCCGGCAATCACAAGGTGATCGTGGTGACATCCTCTCCCGGTGCAGGCAAGTCTGTGCTGGCCGAGTACCTGGAATCTGTTCCGGAAATCAGCTGGAAGATAAGTCTGGTAAAGGCTAAAGCCACCATGAGCAGTGAGAGTCTGGCCTTCAGCATCATCAGCAAGGCATTGCCGAACAAGGCCGATAAACCTGCACTGGCCATACCGATGCTGCACGAATATCTGGAATTGTCTTCACGGGCGGATTTTGTGCCGGTCTTCATAGTCGACGATGCCGATAAATTATCGCTGGAGACGCTGAAGTTTTTATTTGAACTTGCAACTCTCCGCTATGCCGAGGCCCGGTTTCGCATCGTGCTGTTCGCCGATGAATCTCTGAACGGTCGGCTGGATGACCCTGTACTTGATAATCTGGCTGCCGAGATGGTCTTCAGCCTGCACCTGCCTTCGCTGTCGCGCGAACAAACGCGGGAGTATATTGATACCCGCCTGAACGCCGGCGAGGATCAATCTGGCCGCCCGCGAGATCATGCAGATCGTGCCCGAACCGGAGGCACCACCGAAAAATAACACTAGCAAAATTGCCGCCGGCGTCGGTCTCACTGCCGTGGCCGGCGTGTTACTGTATTTCCTGCTCGCGGTACAACCGGGCGTGGAACAACCGATGCCCGCAGAAACAGTTACTACCGCAACGGAACCCGAGGCTATCAGTACACCCGAACCGGAAGTAAGTGACAGTGTTGAGACTGTTATCGATACCATTCCAGAGGCGAAAAATTCAGAAGCCCCGGTCCAGGTAACGCCAGACCTGACACCGGATCCAGCACCGATGGCAGAAGCGAAACCCGCTGAAACCATTATGGTAGAGACTGATGCTCTCACCACAGAGATAAGTGTATCCCCGGACACAGCCGACAGTGCTGAAGAGATCCCGGAGCCAATCGCCGAGGTCTCACCGCCTGTGGAAACAGCCGTGGTTGATCCCGTCGCAGCACCGACACCACCAGTGACAGTCAGTCCGGTCACGACCATCAGCGCCCCGCGTGATGAAACCAATATTTATAATCTTGATACCATCCCGTCACAGGTGGCCGGTATACGCGGCAATAGCTGGTACCGCAGCCAGACAAGAACGGCCTACACGCTGCAACTAATCTCCGCCAGTACTATCGAAAACATCATCGAACTACTGGAAAAGAACCCCGGAAATAACGCCGAGCTGTCGGGCTATGTTAAATACACCCCGTCAGGCAATCCACACTACCTGTTGTTTTACGGATCGTATCGTGACAAGGAG
This sequence comes from Klebsiella pneumoniae, assembly GCA_945870865.1. Classification (GTDB taxonomy): domain Bacteria; phylum Pseudomonadota; class Gammaproteobacteria; order Eutrophobiales; family Eutrophobiaceae; genus Eutrophobius. The sequence goes on along the minus strand of CAMBTO010000020.1, from coordinate 2,748 downwards.
GAGGGCGCCGCAGCTGTAGCGAACCTGCCCGCAGGACTGCAAGCGGTCAATCCCTGGCCGCGATCGATAGGTAATATTACGGACGAGATAGATACGGTGGTGTTACCACCGCGCTAGTGTGTATTGACAGTTGGACTACTGGTAATGCCAGTGCTGGTGCTCTTCTGACCAGACACGGTTAGTGTCACCCGGTTCATAATTGCGGATGGAGCTGATCAGCAGAACCATACAGACCAGCAGGATGACTGCACCAAAACCCATCATCAGCTTGAACTGCATTGTAGCCGCCGGTCCCTTCGCCAGACAACATTGCTTGTATTTCTTGCCGCTGCCGCACGGACAGGGCTCGTTTCTACCAGTCTGCATCGTGTTTCCCCCGCTATCTGTTATGGCCGGATTATATCAGACATTTAGCCGGTTACCGCTGTTCAACCGGATTCCAGAAAGGCCATCGCCTCTGGTATATGTTTTTCAAAATGCTGGAAGGTGTGGTCACCGCCAGGCTCGACGATTTGTTGACACTGCTGGTACTTCTGCACCGACAACCTGTAGTCGAGCACCTCGTCCCCGGTCTGCACCATCAATAGATAATTCAGAGGTCGCCTGATTATCGGGACATCCACGCCGTTGTATCCTGCGATATGCTGTTGCTCCAGCCTGTACGTATCCTCAGTGTGATAGTTTTTCAGCTGGACATTCAGATAGGTCTGATTAAACAGACCAAGGTCCACAACCGGATTGATCAACACGGCCCGTAAATTATATTTCTCCGCCAGCCAGGTTGCCCAGAATCCTCCCAGCGAACTGCCTATCAGGTAGACCAGTCCCGGTGAAGACTGCTCAACCAGTGACTCCAGTGTGGTGCGGGTATGGTCCGGATAAGGCGTCAGCAACGGACAGAGATACTGGACCTGCGGGCAGTTTTGCTGTAACCATACACCCATCTGCACTGCCTTTAACGAACGGGGTGAACTGAGAAACCCGTGGATATAAAGCAGGGCGGACATAATCTCAAGGCGCCGTTGCAGCTGCTGGCATACTGGCCTGCACGGCCTCCACCAGTTGCAGTTGGGCCTGTTCATAGCTCAGTTCGCCGGACTTGACCTTGCCTATATAAGACAGGATCACGTCAGCCTGTTCACGATAAATCTCCTCGACCTGCATCCAGAATACACGCCCCTGATGGTCCAGAAACACGGTGAACGGCAATACCAGTGGATCACTGCTGAACAGGGCGGCCACCTGCTGGCCCTGATCCTCTTCAGCCAGCGTGGTGTAGCTCATCTTCGTGGTCTGCAGATACTTGCTGACATTTTCCGCCGTATCGATTGCGATACCGAGGATCTGCACATCTGCATCGTCGTAATCCGCATCTATCTCGTTAAACAGCGGGATCTCGCGTTTGCAGGGGATACACCAGGTCGCCCAGAAATTAATGATCAGCGCTTTACCATCCCACTCGGAAATTGAACGCGCCTTGCCCGCAAGATCCGGCAGAGTGAAGTCAGGACGACGCAGGTCATCCTGCTGTGCCGATAATGGCGAACCTGATATACAGTACAGCATCGCAAGCGCAGCGATGAAACGTTTGACTGTCAACCTGTCCTGATCCCTGCCCATGTTCACGCCTCCCGTCCTATTTCTGGTTATCGAGATACTTTTCCGCATCCAGCGCGGCCATACAACCGGAACCGGCCGAGGTAATCGCCTGACGGTACACATGGTCGGCTACATCGCCGGCGGCAAAGATACCCGGCACATTGGTCGCCGTGACATTGCCTTCCAGTCCACTGTGGATATGGATATATCCATTGTTCATCTCCAGCTGCCCGGCAAAGATGTTTGTATTCGGCTTGTGACCAATCGCTATAAACACACCCTGCAGATCCAGTTCACTCGCCTCGCCGGATTTCAGATCACGGATACGAATACCGTTTACGCCGGTCTGATCACCAATTACTTCCTCAAGCACATGGTTCCAGCGAAACCGGACATTACCGGTCTTGCCCTTCTCGAATAACCTGTCCTGCAGGATCTTCTCCGAGCGCAAACTGTCACGACGGTGAACCAGCGTCACCTCGGCCGCGATATTCGAAAGATACAGCGCCTCTTCCACCGCCGTATTGCCTCCGCCGATCACCGCCACCTTACGGCCACGGTAAAAGAAACCATCACAGGTCGCACAGGCACTGACACCCTTGCCCATAAACGCCTCTTCAGACGGCAGCCCCAGATACTGCGCCGAGGCGCCGGTGGCAATGATCAACGCATCACAGCTGTACTCTACCGAATCACCCCACAGGCGGAACGGTCGCTGACTGAAATCGACCTTGTTGATATGATCAAAAATGATTTCAGTATTGAAACGCTCCGCATGCTCACGCATACGATCCATCAAAGCAGGCCCTTGCAACCCTTCCACATCCCCCGGCCAGTTATCAACATCGGTTGTCGTGGTCAACTGACCACCCATCGTCATCCCGGTGATCAGCACCGGTTTCAGATTTGCCCGGGCCGCATACACCGCCGCCGTATAACCCGCAGGGCCGGAACCAAGAATAAACAATCGGGAATGTCTTGCATCAGTCATGTTAAGTACTCTACACCTGTATTAATATTTATGCGGCAAAGCTCGCACTATGGCGAACGCCAGAAACCAAAAGAATCCATATTCGAGGGCACAACAGCAACAGCCTGAGAAGGTGTTCCGGTGCGCCTGTGACAGACCGTTTGCCGCATGAATGCGGC
>CAMBTO010000019.1 GCA_945870865.1 Klebsiella pneumoniae | reverse complement strand
ATTAACCAGATAGCCTTGCCGGTAATGTCAGCCGAGAGTTGCCGCTCGGCATCCAGTCCAAACTCCAGCGCATGCGTCCCCTGGTCGTCACCGAAAAATTCGTCGTGGCGAGTACCGTTGTTCGCCAATGGCACCCGGATCGAAGTCGTTAAACCATCCTGGTTCGAAACGGCCAGTTTGGTATTCAGGCGCACTTGGGTTGCACCGAACAGCGAACTCGCATTCAGGTTAATCTCGCCGGAACTGCTGTCGCGGAAATTGTTATCATCGCGCTGATCGACCTGGCCACCGGTGCTGTTATAGATACGCTCGGGTCCCTTGTAACTGCGCGGATTCAGCTCGGCCGAGAATCCTGCATTATAATCAATCTTGTGCCAGCGGTCAGACAGTGAGATCCCTGCCTCCGGACCAAAGTGCGGATTATTGAAAGTGCGGCGAAAACCGGCCCTCCAACGGATGGCGGCCGGCTCGTCCTTATGTAATATGATGTTTGCGACGACAGTCTGTCCCTGCAGGTCAGCCGCGCCAGCATTGCCACGTATCAGTTCGATACGCTCGACATGACGGGCAGGGATACGGGTAAGGATCGCAGTCAGCACATCCTGCTTCGTGCTTGGTCGCCGTCCATCGATCAGGATATTGCCGGCCGATCCGCCGAATCCGCGCAGACTGTCGCCATCATCGAGTTGAAAGCCGGGAATCTGTTGCACCATGTCGAGCGCGGTATCGGGCTGGTATTGCTCGAAAAACCCGGCCGCGTAATCAACCCGTTCGTCCTGGTTCACGTCCTGCGCATACACCGGTAACGCCAGTAACAAAAGCAGATAAGCAGGTGTTATTCGTAAGAGACAAATCATATTCAGAACCTGTGAGCCCGGGTAAAAAGGCATCATGATAGACAATTCTCCGCCAATCACAATTAAAAAAGCGGTCGGAATCAGATTGGAAAAATCCTGTTTTGTCTCAGACCTCTTTTTATGAGTCTCCGCGAACAGTTCGCAAGATATCGGCGGCCTTTACCTGCGTTACCGGTCCAGAGTATGCCCATGCCACGAACTGATCCGGACGCACCAGTATCAGAGTCACTTCATAACGCTGGCGCTCGTCCTCATTGGTATCCTCGATGATAGTTAGTGGTAAACCAATCGTGCTAGCGGCGTCCCGGAACGATTGAATTGATACGGTGTTCGTGCCCAGGGCCAGCAATGTGTAACCAGTGCCCAGTTCCTGATAAACATTGCGACCACTGGACAAGCGCGCCGGTGCAAGATGGTGACCAGCCCTGGCCTTGAAGCTGTGTCGTCCAACTGCATTACCACCGGGACCCGGCGTATCATCCGCCACGATGGGAGAACCTTCATAATGCGGCTCGAACGAATGCACTTCGCCGACGGCATCTTTGGTACGCATACTCCACGCGTATTCGAAAGCGGAGCGGTCACGTTCAGGATCAAACTCATTCAGGAATTTGCGATCGGTCTCGATGGATCTGGCGATGAAGTCGCGTGCCGTGGACGCAAACATCGGCCTGCGCTCGGCATCATAGGAATCGAGCAGCGCCTTTCCGCCACAACCTTGCAGGGTGGCAGCGAGTTTCCAGCCCAGATTGCGGGCATCCTCAAAACCTGTGTTGACACCATAGCCCCCGTAAGGTGGGTGGCTGTGCGCGGCGTCACCTGCGACAAAGATACGTCCGGCGCGGTATGAGTCGGCGATAGCGAAGCGCAGATCCCAGAAGCCGATGTGTTCGAACTCGACATCGAACTTCGCACCGACGGCCTCGTGCAGATAGATTGTGAAGTCAAAGTTGTCGCGTGTTGTGCCTGGCGGCACAGGGGCGTGGAAAAACCAGGTCGTGCCCAGATCGACACGACCGAAGAATTTCCAGTAGCCATTCAGTTCCGGCTGCAGTACGTTGTAATAAGACTTGCCGGGATAGCATTTCAACAGCTCGTGTAATTGATGCGAGCGGAAAACCAGCAGTACCATCATCCGGTCGTGGTCCGCCAGTGTCTGTGTGATCCCGGCCTGTGTGCGCACCAGTGAGTTACTGCCGTCGCAACCAACCACATAGTCGGCGCGCAGATGGCAACGCTCAAGACCATTGTGCTCCGTCGCTGTCACTAGCACTGTATCGCCTTCGGTACGCACCGTCTCGGCCTTCCAGCCGCAAAGTAACTGGACCGTAGGCAGTGCGCTGACGCGCGTGCGTAATACCGCCTCGGTTGCATACTGCGGCAGTCGTTCGTTGGCCGTGTAGTAATAGTCACGTACCAGGTCCCGTTGCAACCAGTCGTAGCTATAGGGGCCGAGCAGCGTCCCATGGGCCGTCAGACCACCGATGCCATACTCGGGTGGAATGGTGCGCGCCGCACGTAAAGCCTGCTCCGCCCCCCAGAAGTAAAAATGCTCCATCGTGCGCTGGGTCAGATTTTGCCCCTTGGGGATGCGCTGGGGCTCGCGGTATCGCTCGACCACCACACAGCGCACGCCGCGCTGGCCAAGTTCGATTGCCAGACCCATGCCGACCGGACCACCACCAATAATGAGGACTTGTGTGTACTCCACCTGATGTACCTCTCTACCTACCTATATTGTTTTCGGCCCTGAGAACCTGGATAGGTAACATCATCAAGACGAGACTGGTTTTAAACATTAAAGGGGTCGGAGAAAAAAAGAGAATAATTCTCCTTTGTCTCCGACCCCTTTTAGACTACTGGATTATTCCGAGTATAAGAGACTGTAGCTATATTCCTGCGCCCGGGTTGCCGCCATAACACCCGCAGCGACAAAATGCGCGTTTGGTATTGCCCCACCAACGAGTTCAGCGAAGGCTTCATCCGGGGTAACACCGGTTGCTTCTGCGATACCGGCGGCTATCCTGCGGCTGGATCGCTTGCAGATGGCGAATTGGATGCCGTCTTTCACCATCGCGGCAATACTGTTCTGGCCATTGGCGGCGCTGGCGGTGTTCATAGGGTTACTTTTCGGTGCCTGGTCCATATCACGGCCGAGGATGGAACTGTACTTCGCCCACAGCGCATCACCAAAACCATACGACGCAGAACCATGGCGGAAACAGACGACCAGTGCATAGTCAGATGCCTTGCCCTCATATTCTTCAATGTGGGACTTGATGATGTTACTGGCAAACCGCAAGGCATTGGCGCCGCCTTCCAGCGTGGACGAGTCTATGAAGACACGATGACTACCCGGTAACTCACCCAGCCAGGCATCGTGGCCATGGCGTGCCGGTTCAAACCCGGCGGACTGTGCCGCCTGGGCCGGTGTGGCAACGGCGGCGCCTGCGAGTCCGGCGACAGCCGTCACACCCAGATTTGTCAGCAAGTTACGGCGCCCGACGGTCTTGATATCTTTGTCACTCATATTCCCGCTCCTGTTTGAATTGTCTTAATGCTGTTTGAAATACATTTAAAACAGTTTATTGCCGAAGATTATATGCCTAACCCGTACCAACCGAAATGAGATTAATATTACTGGTGATGCCCAGTTTTCTAAGGAAATCACGTTGTTTATCATTTACCAGCAGTGTCAGCCTGGCACTGTGAGTGGCCATGTTACTGGCCTCACGTATGAAGAAATCGACGGCGGATTGATCGATATGGGTGGTGTACTGTAGATCCAGCGTCAGGTTTCCCCCGGGGTGAGCATGAAAGCTCTCTGTCAGATGGGCCACCGAGGCAAAAAACAACGCGCCCTTTACCTCAAGTTGCAGACCCGCATCTGTGGTTTCCAGCTTCAGTTCGAGCTGGCTGATGCGCAGCATGAATACACTGACGGACAGGAATACCGCCAGGATGACGCCGGCAGTCAGACCAAAAAAGATGATGCTGATAAACGTGGCAAGATAAATCAGCAGTTCAGAGCGGACCTGGGCGTAGTGAGTAATATCGCGCCACTTAATCATGTCGGCGCCGAGTATGAACAAGGTTCCCGCCATTGCCGCCATCGGCATATACGTCAGTATCGGTCCGAGAAAGGTAATCAGCAGCAGGACAAACCCGGCCGACGCAATGCCGGACAACGGTGTGGTGGCGCCGAGGCCCTGGTTTGCCCGGGTACGATTAAAACTGCCGGAGCCGACAAAGGCAGAAAAAAACGGTGCCAGAAAATTGGCGATACCCTGGGCGTAGACTTCCTTGTCGAGGTCGATGTGCTGGTCTGTCTCCATCTTCAACTCACGGACGATCACCAGTGACTGGGCGAGACTGATGAACGCGATGATGATCGCATATGGTATCAAAGCGATACTACTCATCAGGTATTCAATGTTGACGGTTGGCACATGAAACGGCAACCACTGCAACGGCATGCGCCCGAGATATTCCAGTTCGCTGACAGGTTGCGGCCAGACAAAGGCGACCAGCAGGCCGCAGAGGTAACCGGTAATAATTGCAATGATGATGAAATAGCGTGGAGAGTAACGGCGTCCGCTATAGCCGCCTGCAATTGTCATCAGCCCAATCGCAAGGCTATAGGGGTTTACCAGGTCTTTGGCATCACTGAGGATGATGTAGAGCTTTTCATAAAAGAATGTGGTGTTGAAGGTCGACAGGCCCAGCACACTGTCCAGTGAGGTCAGGATAATCAGAAAGCCAGCGCCTGCGGAAATGCCCGAGATGGCTGCCGGGGACAGGTATTGAAAGATGCGCGCCCCGCGTAACAACCAGAACAAGAGCTGGACTACACCGACCATCATGCAAAGCAGAAACACGAAATCGATATACACCGGACTGCCGCGTCCGGCCAACGGTAACACCGCTATGCCTATGAGGATGGCCACTGCTGTGTTCGGTCCGCTGATCATCGACGAGCTGCCGAGCAGGCTCGCAAACAGCGTGACAAAGATAGCGCAGTACAAACCATACTCGGGTTGCAGTCCGGCCAGATAGGCATAGGTGATGCCTTGCGGGATGACCAGTATGGCACCAACAAAACCGGCAAATAGCTCGGTACGCCAGTTGCCCGGGTTATGCATCCAGGCTAATGATGGTGTTGCTTCCTTGAGCAGCCTTGTGATCAATCGATCAGGTGTTCAAGCAGTTTGAGGAACTTGCTGCCCCGCGGGTCAGTGGGACGGATTTGCAGATTCAGATAGGCAGCGACGTCCCAGGCCTGCTGGTGGCTCAGTGTTCTATCGCTCCCGAGCGGCATATTTGCCCAGATAAAACCGGCGGCCAGATCGATACGACTCATGCCGGCGCCCTTGTTGTAGGAGTCCAAACCCCATACCGCCGGAATACCCGCCATCCCTTCACCCTGCGGACCGTGACATCTGGCACAGTGTTGCTGGTAAACCGCACGGCCGTTGGCTGGATTGGGATCGTAACCGGTATCCTCCAGCGTAGGCACACTGCGACCTTCAGGCTCTAACCCCATGACCTGCCCTTGCGACAGGTAACTCACATAGGCCGCAACGGCGAGCACCTCCGGCGCATCTTCCGGCGGCATGATCCCATCCATACTGTAGAGGAAACACTCGCGGATGCGCAGTCCAATACCGTTGCGCTGGCCGTTCTTGGCCCGCCACTTCGGATACATGCCGGCGACATTCAGCGGCAAGGCGTCCTTCTGTGTGCCGGCCTGCAGATGGCAGTTGCTGCATTTCAGGCTATTGCCCACATAGCGGCTGGCGTGGCTCTGCGTATCGGTGATTATCTCGTAGCCATAAACGACGTTGGAATAGTAGTCATCCAGAAATGGTTCCTTCAGCAGCTGTTCAATCGTCGGCTGGTTCTGCTGGGCATGTAGCGATGTCATGCCGGTTATCAGCAGAACACAGCAAGCGAGGAAATACCGGGTTTTCATACGTTAATGTTCTAGCACAAGGGTTACAGTTCATTGTATGCAAGAAGCTAAAAGATAAAAAGGCAAGAATTAGGGAAGAATTGAGGATGGCTTTGTATGTACGTTGCCGCACGAACGTCACAGGGCCACTGCTGCGACAATCCCGGTCACCGCCTATTGTGATACCTTTGGTAACTGGTGCAGCCGCATCGTGGCGCCGAAAGGGGAGATCGTGCTGACGGCTAATGCGATTTTCAACGATAACGGCCAGCCGGATGCGGTCGACAGGAAGGCGCAACAACACCCGGCACAGGATTTGCCTTTTGATCCACGTAATAACAAGCCGTTTATCGGCCGTATCCTCATCGCCCGCGGTCGTGATGCGGCGGATGTATCAATCAGCAACTCATTTGGACCGTCTACCTTGAAAAGCTTCAAGGTCTGGACCGACGAAGTGACAGGGCAATAGGGAGGCTGTATCCGCTGGTGTCATTGTTTGCCATGCCTGTTTGGATTATATTGTCACCGCACACTTTATAGCGTGATGCGACACATACCAGGTATATCAATTGTATGAATTCTTTTGGGGGGAGTCATCATGGGCCTGAGCACAGTCCGTTCATTATTCAGCACCACACCATTATTCCAGGCACTGCTGCTGTTTACTTTACTTACCATTAATGTCCCGGCGCAGGTATCCACCGAACTCGGTATCGGGGTCGGCTCTCCGGACAATAATAATGAACCACGCGACCCGGACCATCTGATCGACAATATCTGGTGGGTTGGCCACACCAGGGTGGGTTCGTTCCTGATCACGACGCCGGAAGGTCACATCCTGATGGATACGACCTCGGCAGAAGAGGTGCATGATGTGGTCGAGAATATCGTCAAGGCCGGCTTTCACCTGCGTGATATAAAGTACATCATCAACACCCATGCCCACGGTGAACATATCAGTGGGCTGGCGACGATGAAACGCCTGCTGCCGCATGCGAAGATCATCACCTCGAAAGACACCGCCGCAATCCTGGCCGTCGCTGATAGCAAGGAAACCCGTTCCGAAGGGTTTGAACCGGTCAAGGTGGACGGGTATATCGGTGATAAGGAAGAGTTAAAGCTTGGAGGTGTAACCATGGCTGCACACCTGACGCCGGGTCATGCGAAGGGCGTGACTACCTGGACGATGAAAGTGACGGACAAGGGCAAGCAGTATAATGTCGTGTTCATGGGCGGCATGGGGACACCGACCGATGAGGACGAAGGTACCTTGCTCAATAACGAGATGTATCCGGAAATCCTGGCAGACTTTGAAAATTCCTTCAAGCGACTGCGGTCACTGCCGTGTGATGTATTCATGACCTATCGTGCACTCTCCATTGATCTGGATGGCAAGGTGGCCAGAAGGAAACAGGACAGTAACGCCGCGAATCCGTTTATCGATCCGAAAAGTTGTCAGGCCTATATCGATCTGTACTACGGACGGTTTACCAAACAGTTGGCCGAAGAGAAGAAAGCTGCCGGGACCAGATAGCCTGATATCTAAAACTCAATGAGTGGAGGTCGGGTGACCTCCACTGTATTAACAGCGACTATTTGTTTTTTATTTGCAGCATCTTCCAGTTCTTCGCCGGCACCTTCCATTGTGTTACAAGCCGACAACATGAGCATAAGCAACATAAAAACTGGAGCAAGCTTGAGGTTTTTCATAATTTTCCACTATTGATGTATTCAGGAATGCAAAAGATCTCCCTGAGCAGCTCAATAGTATGTGCGCTATCACACAATCCTTACTTACCCTCCAGCAGTTCCTTGGCGATGATGTAGTCCCGGACAAACCTGCTGCGCACGATGTCTTCGCGCTGGAATTCAACATAGGTGATGCCGGACATCTGCTGGATGATGTTGATGAACCGCTTCAGGCCGTTGCGTTCCTGTTCCCGGGTCAGGTCGGACTGCCGGAAGTCACCGCAGAGCATCAGTCGGCAATTCTTCCCGACGCGGGTAATGACGGTGTCGAGTTCCTGGAAGTTGCAGTTGGAAAACTCATCGACTATCACGTAACAGTTGTCGAGTGTCGTGCCGCGGATGAACGAGGTGGAGATGAACTCGATAATATTTTTTGACTTCAGTATCTCGTACGCATCGCCACGGCCAAACAGTTCATTGCATATCGCCTGGTAGGGCGCCTCGTAGACCTTCATCTTTTCCTTTTGATCGCCAGGGAGGAAACCCATGTCGCGGGTGGGCACAACACTGCGGATGATATAAATCTTGTCCTGCAACTGTTTGCGATTCAGTAACTCGTTCAGGCTGAGGTACAGCGAGAGGAAGGTCTTGCCGGTGCCGGCAATCCCGTGCAGCATCAGATGGTCGCCGCTATCGAACGCTGTAAACGTGAGTTTCTGGTTTGCGGTCAGTGGTGATACGCCCTTCATTCTGAAATTGTGCATCCTGACCGGATGCACGGAAACCAGTCTCGGTTTCTCATACGTGTCCTGATAAGCATCATAATCATGCAGAACCAGTCGCTTGCGGTTTTTTGTTCTTTTAGTGGACAAGGGGTAGCCTCCTGATCAGGTTTAGGGTAATTGCCGGAAATATGTTGGTAACGGGTATGTATTGCCATGGTGGTAACAGTCGAGCGGACGGCGACTGTCGGGTGCTGTAAAACTGGCTGTGAGGTTGTACTGATTGCCGGGAAACGGGGACGACAAATGTGCCGTCTGGGCTGCTGTCTGATACTGAATTAGCCCGGGTTTATGCACTGGATACGGCGTAGTGGTATACCATTGGGTACAAAAGTCTACTGCCGAAGAATGACAATTACCAGCAGAAAAAATGACAGCTAGGTTAACGCTCTGATTCACAAATACGCTGGATCTGTCGGGTGACTACTGGCATCAGGAACTGATCTGGAACAGGTGAGCTGGCACACATCCCCCGGGAGAGAACTGGTCAGACCGCTCACCTGTGCAAAAACCGTGAATTTCAGGGTTCAGGCTACACTTTGGTGTATGTCCATGTTATAAATAATCCACTAATACATTTTTCATTGCGAGGGGCAGTTATGAATAGATTTTGCCGTATTCAAAAATCACTTTTACTGACGGGCCTGTTGTCCGTTGGCGCATTTTTCTCTGCCAGCAGTCTGGCACAGTCGCAGCCGATGCTGGTGCCGTTGACTGACGTCTCTACCAATAAGCTGCCGTATATCGTCGCCAAGGAAGAGGGGATATTTGACAAATATGGTATCGGCATACAATTGTATATGACTAACAATGCCGCCGAGAAAGGGGCAGGTGATGGCATGACGCCGAATCCGGAATATGTGGATGATCCCGAGGGTGAACGCCAGATCAGTACCGGCGGTGGTGTCGGTGTGGTCACCCGCCGTGCCAACGAGGGTGGCGACCGGGTGGTTATTGGTACAACTGGAGATATGCTCAGTTGGTGGGTGTATGCGAGGGAAGGAATCAATACAATTGAAGACCTGAAGGGCAAGGTGCTTTCGGCAACCGGCATAGACAGCAGTTGCACCGGTGGCGCTGCACACGTACTGGCCAAGCGTATGGGCTGGGAGATCGGCAAGGACATCATGTTGTTCGAGAACCACGAGTCCCGCATCGACAAGATGCTTGATGGTGTATATGACGCCGTTATCGTCTCTGAACTGCCGGACGTTTATGCCCGCAACAAGGGCCTGAAGCCCCTGATCAGTTTACGCGACTGGGGCCTGCCCTATGCCTGTTCCGGCATTAGCGCCAGCAAGGCCTGGCTGGAAATCCCGCAGAACCGGGAGACCGCCAAACGTTTCCTGATGGCAACCATCGAGGCGATTGCGCTGATGAAGCAAAAGCCGGAGACGGTTTATAAGGCGCTGGACAAATGGTATGGCATAAAAGATCCGGCGGTGCAAAAACAGATGTATGCCTATATTGAGGAACTCCCGGCCAAGCCCTATCCTTCAGTCGAGGGCATCAAGGTGATTATGGATACATTTGATACCGAGGCGATGAAAAAAATGAAGATTACCGATATGTATGATGACAGCATCATGAAGGAAATCGACGCCAGCGGGTTTATCGACAAGTTATACAACAAGTAATCAGCATGTACTGACCACGGGCCCGGATGAAAAAACATTCGGGCCATTTTTATTTCGCCCTGCCTAGAATAATAATACGGTTTAATCCGGGCAGGTACTTTCTGATACAAGAGGGGGGAGATATGCGTGAATTTCTTAAAATGATAATACTCGGGGTGGGATTGCTCGGCGCCAACACCGTCATGGCACAAACGATGGATGCGGCAGGTACGGAGGTACTGGCAATGTTACGTAAAGACCAGCCCTGGCATGTAGTGAACCAGTCATTATTTGATAGTCTTGGCTGGGATGTCCCGGATGGTGGGCAGGCGGTCAAGACGCTGGCAGGCAAGGCGACCGGGGCGGCCTTTGACCCACAGGCACTGGCCGGGTTGCCGGTAGACAAGACAGGCTACACGGCAGCGTGGCATGAACTACGTTACAACTACTACGGGCTGGACTGGGACATTACCGGCCTGTTGCTGACACCACAGCATCCGGTCGAGGGCATGCCGACGGTCGTTGTGTTGCATGGAGGTTCTTCTAACTGGTACGAGTTTTTTGTCAACCCGCTCAATAATCCGGGACTGGGTCAGTATCTGGCGCAGAAGGTGCCGGTGTTACTGGTGACGATCCCCGGTAATTACCGGGCAGGCGGCTGGACGGAGGCGGTGCCGGATCGTAAACCGCGATACCTGCTGGATCGTGATATGTCTGCGGACGAGGTCAAAATACGTAATGCATCGTTTACCTTTCAATTGATCGCAAACGGGATCGAGCAGCTGGTTGAAAAGGTGACGACCGGTCCAATTGTTTTCATCGCCCATTCAACCTCGGGCGAGCTTCCCTACATGCTGCATCAGTCTACTTTAAAGAAACGGATGCATGGCTGGATCCTCGGTTGGGGTAGCGGAAGCACATCCAGCATGAAGGCGATGCAAGACCGATGGGGCTATGAGCAGACAGCCGCTGATTATCCGCCAGTGGCGGAGTTGCGTACCAGACCGGTCGAGGAATATGCAGGTGATTATCTGGGACCATTAAATCCTGCCTGGAAGGAGGGTGACTCGCGGGAGGCGATAGCAAGGCGCTGGATGGGAGATCTGGAATTTCAACGCCGACCACATTTCAAACAACCGTTGCAGGATATCGAACGCCGCGGTGCGGTTCCGGGCATGAGTGCAGCGATCACGGCCCAGGTTCGGGAAACATTAACCGGCAATAGCCTGGGTGTTGACCCTGAAGCTGTCGTAGCTGATCTGTTTGCACCGATGCGGGTACCATTGACCGGTTATTCGAAGATGATCTGGACCACTACCAGACTGGATACCGGCCACTGGAACTCGGAGAACATCGATGATGCAACTACGGTGCAGGTGGCGAATGAATCGAGACAACTTAACCCGGGCAGTGAAGTCCGCGCCGTTTTATTTGATGTCGACATGACCCATTACGGGCATATTGAAAGACCAAAACAACTGGCAGCGGGTTTGTATACAGCACTGTACTGGCTGGTGCATTGAGACAAAGGCCGGGGTGCTGATCACACTCCGGCCCTTTTGTTGATCAGGGTGCGACGATTCCGCGTTCGGCCTGCAGTGCCTCCAGATAGGCACCTTCAAATTTCTCGACTATTTTCCGGTAGCCTTCTGGGTCAATAAACGGGTTGATTTCCGGTTGCTGTCCCAGCCGTTTGATTTTTTCAGCAAAGTCAAACCAGTAGCCATGCGAAGCCAGGTAAATGTCTACCGGTAGCAGCTTCAGCTTGGCGAACGAATAGGCAAAGTCGGCCGCCATCTCCGGGTAGTCCGGATTATTCATCAACGGTTCGCCCGGATTCATGCGCATGCCGCAATAGAACACCACATTATATTTTTTTCCGTTATCATTAGCGACCATTGTCCAGGTGGTGCAACCCTTGGTGTGCCCCGGTGTCAGATGCGCGGTGAGGACGGTATCGCCCAGACGCAGTTGTTGCAGGTCCTCAATATGCTGGTCTACCTTGACGGGCGTCCATAACTCCCCCTCACGAAAATCCGCCTTACCTCCTGTTTCGTACACCTCAACTTCGACCTTAGGTGCCATCAAGGTCGCGCCGGAGATCTCCTTCATCATCGCATGCCCGCCGATGTGATCATTGTGTGCATGGGCAGCCAGCAGATATTTTATGTCATCGACCTTGAAGCCCAGCTTTTCGATATTTTTGACAACGTCCGGTACAAGCTTCTCGAAGCTGGTGTCGATCAGCATGTGGCCTTCGCTGGTGGTAATCAGAAAGACCGGATCGTGTACCACGGCGCTGACCGAGTAGATATTATCGATGATGCGGAACGGCTCAATGATCTGGTTGCGCTGCGGGTCGTCAGCCGCAGGTGACACATCAGCGAATTTTGAAACAGCCTGGGCAAAGACCGGGACACTGTATCCCTGTAAAGCCAGCAAGATAAGTAATAAAGTTTGATACAGCCTGAAATGTATAGACATGGCTCCCCCCTCAAGGTTACCGGCTAAGCATAGATCAAAATACGGGGGGGGGTGTAGATGAATTTTTATCGTCCCTTCACGATTTATTCATTTCATCAGCCACAATCTGCCCGTCTACCAGGTTAATGGTGCGGTCGCAGGCGGTCGAAAGGCGTGGGTCATGGGTCACCAACAGTACCGCGCAACCAAACTCAAGGTTGAACTTGCGGAACAGTTCAAATATTTCAGCTGCGGTGTGGGTATCGAGGTTGCCGGTGGGTTCATCCGCCAGCAGCAGCGCCGGTTCGGTCACCAGTGCACGGGCAATGGCCACCCGTTGTTGTTGTCCTCCAGACAGTTGATTAGGCGGGGTTTCGGCGAATTTTTCCAGCCCGACGGCGGCTAGCAGGCCACGTGCGCGCTCTACAGAAGGTCTGTCGGGTTTGCCCTGTTTCAGCATCAGCGGCATCAGGATATTGTCGAGTGCGGTAAACGCCTGAATCAGGTGATGGAACTGGAATACAAAACCTATCTCGCTGCCGCGCAGGGCGGTGCGGGCAGCATCGTCCATCGTACTGGTTGCCTGGCCGAGCAGATAAAGTTCACCTGCGCTCGGCTGGTCGAGCAAGCCGATGATATTCAGCAGTGTGCTCTTGCCTGATCCTGACGGCCCGATCAGCGCGGCAAAGTCACGACGACCGATGCCGAGATTAATACCATGCAATATCTCAGTCTCATTAGGCAGTCCAATGTTGTAGGACTTGCGCAGTGCCTCCAGTTTCAATACCTGCTCCGTGTCAGACATACCGTATCGCCACAACCGGGTCCAGACGGGCGGCACGTCGAGACGGCATGGCTGCCGCCAGTACGCCGGTCAGCGTGGCCAGTAGCACCGACATGACGACCAGAGACCGCGCAACCGGGATATAAAACAGTCCTGGCCCGTACGTATTAAATACCCAGACCAGCGTATAACTGCCTGCAACACCGATGATTGAACCAAACAGGCCGAGGATTGCGCCCTGGATCAGAAACACGCGCAGGATCTGTTGCTGTGTGGCACCGGTGGCGCGCATGATGCCGATCTCGCGGGTGCGCTGCACTACACTGACCGACAATACACTGGCGATGCCGAATGCTACCGAGATGCCCACAAACACCTTGATCATATTGGTCGACAAGGTCTGTGCGGTCAGTGCGCTCATCAGCTGCGAGTTCGTCTCCATCCAGCTTTCAGCCTTCAGCGCGGTCAGGCGCCCTATCTGTTTCGCAATCGTGTCGGCAGTGAAAATATCCTCGACTGTTACATC
The DNA here is from genome assembly GCA_945870865.1 of Klebsiella pneumoniae. Lineage (GTDB taxonomy): Bacteria > Pseudomonadota > Gammaproteobacteria > Eutrophobiales > Eutrophobiaceae > Eutrophobius. Next base: position 20,389 of record CAMBTO010000019.1, on the reverse strand, counting down.
AATGACCGTCACGCCACCGGGCAGGTTCAGCAGCGATTGCGCCTGTTTCAGATCCAGATAGATATAACGTGTATCCAGTTCGCGCACGCCCAGTTCAAATATGGCGGCGATGTTGACCACGGCATTATTCTGTTGACCGGTTTCAAGACGCAGCTTGTCACCGATGCGTAAGCCCATCTTGTCAGCCAGTTGTCTGCCAACCATCGCATCACCTGCTCCTACGCGCAGCTGGCCGGTGCGTATATAGTCACGCAGCGGGATGATGCGCTGGTAGCGTTCGACATCAATACCGACCAGTGCGACTGATTCGAGTGCGTCACCACGCCGCGCAAAGGCCGGGCCCGAGACGACCGGCGATACAGCGGTCAGTATCGGCAGACTGTCCAGAGTGGCAGTGACTCCCTGCCAGTTGTTAATTGAGCGCAGACGCTGCGCCCGTTTGTCTTCCTGTATCAGCTGTACTGTGCCCGGTGCAACCGATACCACGAGATTAACCTCGTCCGGAGATAACAGGCGGATATGCGACTGGGTACCCAGGGTACGTTCAATGATATTTGATTGCAGACCTTCAATCAGCGCGGAAACAAATACAATCACAGCCACACCCACCGCAATACCGACCATGATCATGGCCGTCTGGGCATGGCCCTCACGCAGAAAGGTGATCGCAATGGTCCACTCGGTCCATTGACGGCGCAGCAGCAGGATCAATTCAGGTTTACCGGTAATTTATTGCGGGTGGCAGGATCGCTGCTGATCCCGGAAACGGGCAAGGCCTGTTCAATAAAGCGGACCCGTGTGCCGTCAGAGAGTGGTGCTGTTGCGTCTGCCAGCACGGTGTCGCCTGCCTGCAAGCCACGCTGCACCTCGGTCATGGCCAGTCCGCGCAGACCCAGAGTGACCTCTGTCAGTTGCACTTGGCCGGCGCGTACAGCCAGCACCTGCGCGGTATTGCCGCGTATGGCGATGAGGGCATCATTCGGGATGGCGAGTGCCTGATCCCGTCGACCGGTCTCGATATTGACCGATACCGTCATGTCCTGCCGCAGGAAATCGGGCACGGGTTCGACCTTCAGACGCACATCAACCGTGCCGCGTTGTGGGTCAATGGCAGGGGCGATAAAACTGATGCGCGCCGGAAAGGGTTTATCCGGATAGGCATCGGCAACGATGCTGGCGTTTTGTTGCAAAGACAGCAGCGACAAGTTCTTTTCATCGAGGGGTACACGTACCTCAGTGTCACCGTTCTGCGCGATTGTGAACAACACGCGGCCGGGTTGTATCAGATCCCCGGGTTCCACATTGCGGGTAAGCACCGTCCCGGCGGTCACGGCCCGAATGACGGTCCTGGCCAGTTTTGCTTGCAGTGAGGCGAGTTGTTCGCGTAGACGGGTTTCCTCGCTGTTGCCCGGGGTCAGTGCGGACAGCGTCAGCCGGGCTGACTCGATGGCATTGCGTGCGAGCACCTCCTGCTGTTCAGCCTGTTCCAGCGCTTCCGCTGACAACTGGGAACGTTCCGCCAGCTGGCGCCGCCGCACAGTTTCACGCATCGCCTGTTCCAGTTGTAACTCGGCGCGGGCCAGCGCTGTTTTTGCCTGTGGACGTGTTGTCGTTTCCAGTTGTGCCAGCGCGGCATCGGCCTGGCGTATCTGCGCTGGGATATCGTCTTCACGCAGTACCAGCAGGATATCACCGGGCATGACACTGTCACCTTCCTGCACACGACGTTCCAGCACGACACCGGTCAGTTCACTGCCTATCTGTGTGCGCGAGACAGAGACAACGCGACCGGTAGCCACTACCGTCTGTACCAGTGGCATCGCCTGGATGCGATAACCCTGTACCTGCGGACCTTGCCACTGACGCAGCAGCAGATATGCCACGGCGAGAACCACGGCAACCATTATCACCACATATTTGTATCGGAATGCAGGCAAGCTCGTTCTCCACGACTATGACAATTCATACAGAATACCAGAGCACGCTGGTGCTGTTCAGTTGTGCACCACTTACAGCACCGGAAATTTTACGGTAATGAGTATATGACAAGCAGGGTCTGTATTCTTCTGGTTTTCGGACGTTATCAGCCCGTATTAGGTCTTTACGCCATTTTCGGCACCGGTCCTTGGGTGTATTATTCAGCAGGGTTCCGGATAAATTCAGGAGGGGCAGTATATGCAATCAAGATTGGGTAAATTACTTGCTGCCGTAGCGATGATGGGTCTTTTATTCTTCTCAGGCCTGCTCAATGTCAGCGCACAATCAAACAGCGGACCGGCTGCGACTGCACAAACCGGGTATGCCGTGAAAAAGCCGATTATCGGTGGCGCCTGTGTTACCTGTCCCTGGGGAGCCATGTCCGAGGTGGTCAAGGAAGTGATGCAACCGTATGGATGGGACGTCCAGATTTGTTATTACTGTTCTGGCGGACCACGTGAGGCACGCATGGTTGCCGGAGCCATGATGGCCACTCCACCCGAGCTGTCACGACCGGATGACATGCCCACCCCGGTTGGGCCGATCGACTTTGGGGCGACCGGCGCGGCCGTACTGAAGGCGGCCTACCTCGGTGAAAACGATTTCGCCAGGGATCCGGAAGGGCCGAGGAAACAGCTGCGCGCCGTGGCCTTTATCCAGTCACCGGCCTATTACATCGTTGCGGTGAAGGCCAGTCTGGGCATCACCGATCTTGCCGAGATCCCGCAGAAGCGGATGCCGGTCAAGATGTTTGCCGGTCTGGTGGGCCAGAGGCAGTTGACGCCGGCCGTGCTGGAATATTACGGATTAAGCCGCGAGAAGATAGAGTCATTTGGCGGCACCTTTGTGACCCATTATTCGCGAGATGACGATTATGATGTGATGCTGGGGTTCGGGTCGTTGTCGAATGCACCGGAGTTTACCCATTGGTACCACGCCACCCAGAAGTATGACTTTAATTATCTGGCGATTGCGCCGGAATTACGCCAGCAGCTGAACCAGCGGTTCTATGCGGAAGAACAAACCATGCCGGTGGGGTATTTCCGCGGGGTCGATAAACGGGTGCCGACCGTCGTCCAGAACGGGATCGTGATCTATGGTCGTACCGATATGCCGGACGATTTCGCCTACACGCTGGCCAGGGCGCTGGATGAGCACAAGGACGTACTGGTGTGGAGACATATGCACTGGTCCTATAACCCGACTAATGTCTGGAACCCGCCGGGTCTGCCACTGCATCCCGGTGCGGAAAAATATTACCGTGAGGTTGGATATATCAAATAATCAGGACACATTCGGGTCGGCGTCACAACTGTGCGTTTAATATCCCTGTCTTCAGAAAACTAAACAATGCAGACTGGCATGATGAACTTCCGGGTACAGCGTGTGAAGCGATATGGCAGACCAGAACTGGCAGAGCAGGTACATAGGTCTGTCCTGTTTGTAATATGTATCGTCCCCTTGCTGCTTTCCTGTGGCGATGGTAGCGGTGGGGCGGCAGATACTTCGATAAATACGCCTGCTACCGCCAGCGCCAGTAGCTGGACGCCAGGCGTGTTTCTGCCGGCCAGTACCTACCGCTCCCAATGTACAGCCACAAATCAAAACAACTTTCTGCGCTCGTTCAGCAACAATACCTACCTCTGGGATGACGAGATTGTTGACAGAGACCCTGCTTTATATTCGACACTGGCCTATTTTGATCTTTTGCAAACAGAAGCATTGACACCCTCTGGTAACCGGAAAGACAAGTTCCATTTTTCGGTCCCGACGGCGGAGTGGAATGCCCAGTCGGAAACGGGTGTGGCGGTCGGTTATGGCGCACAGTTTGTGGTGTTGCAATCGACACCACCGAACCGGCAGATCATGGTAGCGTATACGCATCCGGGCACACCTGCAGTAACGCCTGCTTCAGCGTTGCAGCGCGGTACACAGATCCTGACAGTCGACGGTATCAATGTTGCCAATGGAAGTAACGTGGCTGCGCTGAATGCCGGTTTGTTCCCCGATACCGCAGGTGAGACTCATACCTTTAGCGTCCGTGATCCTGAAGGTGCCATCAGGATAATTACCATGCAGTCGGCCGCTGTGACCTCAACGCCGGTACAAAATGTCACCACGATAACAATCCCCGGTGGCAAGGCAGGTTATATGCTGTTCAATGACCACATTGCCACCGCAGAAGCTGGCCTCTATAACGCAGTCCGGACGCTCGCTACGGCCGGTGTCACCGAACTGGTGCTGGACCTGCGATATAACGGCGGCGGATATCTCGAAATCGCCAGCGAGTTGGCCTATATGATTGCGGGTCCTGCGCGTACGGCAGGCAGGGCGTTCGAGACGATAAAATTCAATAATAAACACCCGCTGTTTGACCCCATCACCGGTAAAACTCTGACGCCGGTACCTTTTCGTACGCGCAGCGTTGGTCTGGATCCGGTTTTACCTGCGGGAACACTGTTACCGACACTGAACCTGTCGCGTGTCTATGTGTTGACCGGGGCCGGCACCTGCTCGGCGAGTGAGTCGATAATCAACAGTCTGCGTGGGGTGGATGTGAATGTGATCCAGATTGGATCAACGACCTGCGGTAAACCCTATGGTTTTTATCCCCAGGAAAATTGCGGGACCACCTATTTTACAATCCAGTTTCTGGGTGTGAATGCGAAAGGGTTTGGTGATTATATAGATGGCTTCTCGCCGGCGAATGCCACCAGCAATATCGGTACGGCGATACCGGGTTGCTCAGTGCGCGATGATTTCACTGCCACACTCGGTAATCCGGTTGAGGCACGCCTCGCCGCTGCTCTGAACCATATCCAGACGGGGGGCTGTCCAGTGGCGAGTGGATTTGCTTCACCCTCACTGTTGCGACTGGCGCCGGTGGTGACGACGGATGTGGAGGACGTGCCCAAGGCCGCCTGGCAACAGAGCCGAATCATGAGACCATAACGATGCATAAATATCTTATAAGGCTAACGCTATTTTTGCTGCTGACAGCATGTAAGGCACAGGACGTACAGCCGGAGGTCCCGGCATTGTTGACCAACCCGGGCGACGCCATGCTGCTACAACTTGAGCAGACACTTTCCGAAGCGATGGGCGGGACGAAGGTAACGCTGACAGCAGATGTGTTTACAAAAACCAGCGTGCTGGTTTTAGAGCGCGGCCTGCGGCGCGGGATCGAGGGTAACGCCGAGCTGGGCCGCGATCTCGGACGACCCTACCGGTTTCAGTTGCTGACCAATGGATCAAACTGTGTAGTGCTGGACCCGCAAACCGGTATGCACTGGCCGCTGGCCGGCGCCGTTTGTCGCACGGAGTGACGGGGACAGACTTAAGTCTGTCCCCAATCCGTAGATTACTTCCGTTCTGGCAATAGTGACGGCTTGCCTGGCGGTAATTGCTGATCAAATGTGTGTAGCACCATCGCTGTGGCGGTATACCCACCCATCAGTGCGACGATTTCAAGCAGACGTTTTGTGCCGAATATCTTATGCACCTTCGCATAGGTCTCCGAACTGACATGATGATCATCGCGTAATATCTCGCGGGCCAGCAGGATAACGGCGGCTTCCTGTTCACCCAGCGTATCCGGGATGGGTTTGTTGTACTTGATGATATCGATCGTTTCCTGCGGCACTCCAACCTCATGCCCGGTTTCTTCATGTGCCGTCCATTCATAAGGGGCATTCATTTCCCAGGCCGCGTTCATAATAGCAATCTCACGTATTTTCGGATCCATGCCGGACTCATAACGCAGGTATTCGTTTGCCGTGGAAAGATGATGCGCTACCAGCGGACTGTAAATGCGAATGGCGCGAGGACCCATGTATTCCTTGTTTTTCTCATCATAGGTAAAGGAACGTCCGCCGGCGATAATGTCGTCGTAGACCTTTTTGCCAAAGTCGTCGAGGTCACTGCGGTTGATCGGAGGCAGGCGATTGCCACTGCTGTAGTAGACATCGGTCTTCCCCGGATAGAGTTTCAGATCCTGTGCGGATGTAGTGCCCATACTGATTGCACCGGCGAGCAAGATCAGGCAGTAAACTGATTGTTGATATTTCATGACGTCCCCTCCCCAGGGTGAATAATGGTTGTAGTGAAACGATTATTAAATAACTTGCTGTTGCATTCTAGCACCGTTTTGCATGGGTGACAGGGACAGACTCAGAAATTCCGCGTGTGTCATATCTACTGAAGTGAAGAAATCTGACATGCTCAAGAAGCTTGACTTATGCCAGGTGTATCAGCAGAGGGCGCGCCCATTATGACTACATTCTCACTGCATCTGCTATGCACCGTACGCCGACCGGTCTATGACTGGGTGTCGCGTGTACACCTGCGCCAGAAGGAATGGGTAGTGAAATCAAGGTAACTGATTAATCATCACAAATTTCAAAAGGGCCGCAAGCATTCCACCTGCGGCCCTTTTTTTGCATTGAATTTACAGGAATTTTTGGCATGTATACATGGATCTCCTATCTCGGCGTGGTCGGATTTGCCCTCTATTACTACATCCTCAACCGGATAGAAGTTGGCCGTGTCGCACTGATTACACTGATCACGCCGGTATGTGCGCTGGTATTGGGTAATATCCTGAATAAGGAAGCGGCGAGTCCGTGTGTCTTGTTTGGCACCGGATTTATTGTCGCCGGTCTGCTGCTCTATGAATACGGTAGCAAACTGCACGAATATTTTTTCAACTGAACGGGAGTCAGAGCGGGTGATCTGACTCCCCGGTTTTACTCGATAGCCAGTTTTTCAGTAAACCAGCGGACCAGCATGCCAACCAGTTCGGGTTTCGTCTTCATCATCGCCGAACCCCGACCAGCATCGTCATACATCAAAAGTTCAGTTTCCTTGTTGTTGGAAAGCTTGTAGGTCTCGCGTGTAGCGTCTGTCAGGCTCCTGCCGTCGGCGCGGATATCATTGGTGCTGGCAATCAGAAACAGGGGTATATCCATATCAGTGATCATTTTATTGGTCGCAGCGTTACCACCGTAGAATGACATGCCGACGATAGTCCGTATTCGTTTGTCGCCATGGGCGGCAGCGATCGTTGGGCCGCCTCTGGAGGTGGCAGTAATCAGCGCTATCCTGTCCGGGTCGATACCCGGCTGCGCCGCCGTGTAGTTGATGGCGGCATGTATATCCTTTTGGATCGTCTCGATATCAAAGGCGTAGGGACGCTGGTTAGGTACACTCTTCATGAATCCACGCTGGTCGAATATGAGTGCAGCAAGTCCGGATTTAGTGACCTCTCGCGCGAGGTGATACCAGGTTGTCGCATCGTGATTTGCGCCGTGAACAAACACAACGGCAGCGACCGGTTTTTTGCCCGTGTCCTTGCCAGGATAGTCGGGCATATAAAGTGTGCCCTTCAGCAGTTTGTCGTCTTCTGTGCTGAAAGAAATTTCTTTCTGGTATCCAATGCCGACCAGGTTTTCCCTTAGCCAGGTAGTGGTCTTGCCGATGGGATCACCGGGACGGTTAAATACAGACGCGCCGCGATCCATTACAAATAACAGGCGACTTCCCTGGTCCGTAGACAGGAAATACGGTTCAGCCGCGCGCTGTTGTCTCTCGTGCGGGTCATCTTCACTTGCAAACACCAGTACCGGTAAATCCTTGCGGAAGCGGATGCTGTCCCGGCCCTCGTCAGTCAGCCAGCCACTGCTGAGGATCAACGCCTTGATCCGGGTGGTATCGAGCGCCGCTTCGCGTACGACATAGTCGACCATATCGCTCGCGCCAAAAACGGCCAGCCGGTTGCTGTCTACTTCCGGCTGTGACGAGAGAAAGTTGACGGCTGCCCGGATATCAAGTTGCATGGCATCCCGTTCAGCTCGGGTGAATTTCTGGTAGTCCTTGTCGCCAAAGCTGGCGTCGGTGCCACGTACGTCGATGGCCAGTGCCGCCATGCCAATTTCTGCAACACCCAGTGAAAGTTCATCGCTGATGGTGCGTGGTACCCAGTCTGGTTCGCTCAGTATTACCAGACCGGGGCGGGGTGTCGGGGAGGTGCCGGGAGGTAGATAGTAGGTTGCATGGATGGTCCATCCATCTTCGGTTACAAAACGGACATCGCGGATGACCGTTTTTACATCCGGCGGTATCTGGGCATTTGCCGGATTTAGTGACGCCGTTGCAAGTACCATGATAAAAACGAATACATGCCTTGCCTTCAGCAAGGACGGATAACGAGACATGATCATACCCCCCGATAGATTCTGCGGATCAAGGGTAACATTTATCGGACAGGACTCGCGACAGATTTAGCTTGATTCCAACTGGAGGAGAGCGGACAGCATTGTCTTTATATAAAAAGTAAACCAGAATGTCCTTATGTCCAGTCCAGTCCAGTCCAGTTCGGGAGAACACCCATGTTAATCCACAGATGTCACCCGGTTTTGTTGCTGATATTTTCAGTATTAATCTGTGCCCGCGCTGTCGCCGAGGCGCCGCCACCGCAGTATGTGCAGTTCAAACCGGGTGCGACCAAGGGTGCCTTGTATTACCCGGACCCGGTGCAGTTTCCTGATCCGCATGTTGCTGTGATTGCGATCCACCGGGACTCCAACTACCTGTCGCATATCATGACACGGGAGTTGCCCAAACGTGGCTTTGTGGCAATGGGTATGAATCCGCGTTGTGACAACAATGAGTCCCTGTGTGCACCCTGGGAAGAGAATGCACTTGATATCAAACAGGGTGTCGAATACTTGCGCAAGTTGCCGGGTATCACCCATGTGGTCCTGTTCGGTCACAGTGGTGGCGGGCCGACGATGAGTTTCTATCAGGCGGTGGCCGAGGTCGGTGCGGCGTTCTGCCAGCGACCCGAGAAATTGATGAAATGCCCTGATACGCTGGAAGGATTGCCCAGGGCGGATGGCCTGATTCTGTGGGATGCCCATCCGGGTAATGGCAGTGGTGTATTGCGCAGTCTGAACGGTGCCATCATCAATGATGAGCAGATCATCAACGATAACGCCACGGCAAAAATTGACCCGGCACTGGACCCGTTTGATCCGAAACACGGCTATGACCCGAACGGTTCAAGCTATACCGAGGAATTCAAGGAAAGATTCTTTATAGCGCAGGCCGCACGCATGAACCGGCTGACTGATCTGGCACTGGAAAAACTGAAACAGATCGAGGCCGGTACTTATACCTATCCGGACAATGATGCATTCATCGTCCCGGGACAGGCGGGCACGCGACTGGCCAACCATGATGCCAGTATCGATCACGCAACCACCCGCCCCCAGCGTTTGTTGCGCAACGATGGCAGCATCGAGGACTGTTGTGCGGTCGACAGTGTGCGTGCAACAGGCCAGACTGCGGAGGTCAGTCACAGCTTTGAAGGGGTTGGATTCAACACGGTGAAATCATTTATCAGCGTAAACGCGATCCGTTCCACCCATGCGATGACGGAGATCGACTGGTGTACCAGCAATAATTCAACACCGTGTAACGTCGAACAGATCACTGTACCGTTGATGATAGTAGCGATGGGCGGGCATTATTTCCTGCGTGACGGCGAAATTATTCTTGATAGCGCCAATAGCAAGGACAAGGAATACCTGATCGTTGAAGGCGCAGTGCACGGCGGCACACCCTGTACCGCCTGTATGCCGGAGGGACAAAAGTATGATGGCCGCTACGATAACAGCGTCAAAAACAATTTTGATTATCTGGCTGCATGGATTAATAAACGGTTCTGACCGCCGGCAAAGCCCGGCCGTTTCCGGCGGTGACATAGGTCCGTGGTACGGTGCTGGATTCGACCACCCTGATCCAGGGGCGTGGTTGCAGTGAAGAATAATATTCGGCTGCACGGCGCGATTCATCTTCAGTCAGTGCTGCGGCAATCGCCGACATCGGGTCGGAACCCTTACGGTCCCCGCTACGAAAATCTGCATCAGCCACCGGAAAGGCCTAGTCAGGTTTTGCTGACTGGGCACATGCCAGCATCGGGTTAGCTGCAAGTAGCAGCAAACAGATCCACATTTTGCCAGAGAGGCGGTTCAACATTTCTGGCGTTCTCACAAAAATGGCTTTGCCGGTAATTGTATACACCCTGACCTGCAAGGCTGTGAACTACTCAATCTTGACGATGCCAACACGGTTGCTGCTGCTCTGGTGGATCAGGATATTGTTGTCATGGGTCACGTACATCCGGCGGTTGATGCCGAAGCCGGAGGGAATCACCCAGCTCTGGAATACCTCGGATTCGGGATCAAACCGTACCAGCGTATCGGGACGTACCGCGGATTCGTTGTACCAGATGATGTCTTTAACAACGACAATCGCGTAAGGATGCGACTCCGGACCACTCGGTGAGTCCCATTCCCGTATCGCGCCCGAGGTCGGATCCAGTCGGCCAAGACGGCCGCGTGTCGAGTTCACATACCAGACGATGCCCTTGCTGTCGATGGCGAGACGGCGGATGCGTGAACTGGCGTCGGGCACCTCGTAGTACTGCACTGCCAGACTGTCCGGGTCCATCGCGCCGATCGCGTTGGTCCCGTTGTAGGCGATATACAACCTGCCATCGGTACCGACCTGGATACCGTACGGTTTTTCGCGGGTTTCAATTTCTGTCAGCTCACCTGTTTTAATATCCAGACGTCCGAGCATGTTGGCCTGTTGGGAGGTAAAATACAGCTTGCCGTTCGGGTGGAATATCGGTGTATGCGGATCCTTCGCTTTGGTCGGATATTCGGTAATCATACCGGTTGCCGGGACCAGTTTGCCGATGGTGGCGTTGCTGTTGCCGGTATACCAGATGTTATCGTCCGGGCCGGGGATGATACTGTGCGGGCGTGCGGCGGGCGGCAGCAGGTATTCCTGCATATCACCGGTCTGTGGATCAAGTCGACCGATCAGACTGGCAAACATGCCGGTCCACCAGATGGCACCGTCCGGGCCTTCGATCGGATCGCGGGCTCGCTGGCCGAGTGTCGGCGTGGTCCACTCCTTGACCTCAATCACATGTTCGCCCTGGATCAGCGTTGGACGGCGTCCCGGTTTTTCGGGGAAGTGGGTTGCCAGATACTCCGCGACCGTATTCGCCTGTGCATCCGCCATCTTGACCATCGTGCCGAACAGGTCGCGCCACTGTTGGGCGTTGTAACCTGAGGATCGGGTGACCTGGTTCAGGCCATGGCATTGCACACACATGAATTCGACCAGGTGTTTGCCTGCGCCCTCGGGCAGTGACTCCGTCGCGCCGTCCTGGGCAGTCACAGGTAAGGCTGTCAGCAATACCATCGCTTGAATCAAGTTAATGAGTATGGATTTCATGATTATCTCTCCGATTAAGTAACACTGAACCTGAATCACTATGCCTATATGGTATGTGGCAGTTGTCGTCCTATGCAAGCAGCAAATAGTGAAATAATTATGGCGCGTGTCTGTCAGCAACTTGATTCTGGTCACTAGAGCCGTGACTGGTATTAATTAACAATGCAGTATAGTGTGATTGATAATAAAGAGGGGGAAGACATGAAAACACGGCTACATGTGGTCTGGATGGTACTGGCATATATCTGGCTCATTCCCGGTTTACGTGCCGCGGAAATAGCGGGGCGGTATGTCGAACTGACCGATGTCAAACTGTGGATACTCGATAGTGGCGGCCCAGGTGAAGCAGTTATCCTGCTACACCCGCGCACAGGCCATTCGGATTACTGGCAATATACAATACCGGCACTGGCCGGTGCCGGGTACCGCGCGATCGCGGTTGACAGCCCGGGTTGGGGCAAGAGTATAGCGCATGACAGAAACAATCCGCCTCCTGTCGCCGACTCACTCAATGCGCTGTTAGATTATCTGCAACTGGACAAGGTACATCTGATCGGCACGGCTTCGGGTGGATATATCGCATTGGATTATGCCGCCTGGAAGCCGGAACGGGTGAGCACCCTGGTCATTGCCGCAAGTGGTCTAGGCCTTGAAGATGACCCGGAAGGTGATGCATTTCGCGCAATAGCAGACATCCCGGTGCTTGCTGATCAGCCGGCAGAAGTCCGCGAGATGAGTCCGAGTTATCGTGCCATGAATCCGGAAGGTGTCGCACGCTGGAAGGTGATACACGATAATGCCGAACAGGAGGGTGCGGTCCGTCCACCGTTGCGCACACCGAATACGCCGGCAAAGATCGCCTCGATCAAGGTCCCGACATTTGTTATCGCGGGCGGGATCGACCTTACGACGCCATCCGGTGCGATACGCTTGTGGAGGAAACATCTGACAGTGCCAAATGAATTTCTGGTGATGCCGGAAGCCGGGCATGTTCTTGTCTGGGAACAGCCGGAGGTGTTCAACAAGGCACTGATCGACTTTCTGCAAAAAAACTGATCAGCATTATTAACAGCAACCATGCCGATGACCTCACCGCCGCCAGATGTGAATAATCGTCTTGAGAAAGATAAACCGTTTGGCGAGACAACCGGGAAGATGCTAATACGAGCAAGGAAAGTTGTAGCGAGGCAATATTGCCGGCGCTACCGGGCTGTGTAGGCCGGAATTTGTGATTTCTCATGCGATGTTGAGTCACGTAATATTCAATCAGGGTACGGGGACGGGAAAGTCTGATGCGACGATGGATAATCATGATGAAAGGCCAGGCACTGCGCCAGCATGTGCTGTTATTTATGTGTGTATTGTTTACGTCAGTTCAGGTCACGGCCGATGAACATGAACAATCAACGGCCACTGTGGATGCAGCGCAACCTTCGCTGTCCGCAGAGATGGCAGCACAGCAGGTCGTTAATTTCCCTGCGACTTTTTTTGACAGGTATCAACCCAATACTGCGCTTGATATGGTGCGCCAGTTGCCGGGATTCAAGCTGGACGACGGTGATGGTACCCGCGGGTTTGCCTCCTCGGCCGGTAACCTGTTGATCAATGGGCAGCGCCCGAGTGCGAAACAGGACCTGCCGTCTGCCACGTTGTCGCGTATCCCCGCAAGTCAGGTCGAACATATCGAGCTGATTCGTGGTCAGATGCAGGGCCTTGACCTGCAGGGCCAGTCCGTGCTGGCGAATGTGTATCTGCGCAAAGACATCCCGGCAACGGTACGTTGGCAATTATGGGCCGAGCATAACAAGGCGGCGCCCTTCAAACCGGGGGGTAGCATCTCCCTGTCGGACCGGATCGGTGATATTGATTTTAATACCGGTATCGATTTAGAGCGTGATACCAGTGGCTGGGCCGGCACGGAAAGTCGTTATGATGGTAATGCCAACCTGCTTGAAACCGGTCCGACCGACCGGATTGAAAAGGGATTCCGCATTAACAGCCTGAACCTGAATGCGGTACGCTGGTTCGGGGATAACCGGGTTAATTTCAATTCACGGCTGACGACCAACAAGACCGATTATCTGCAACCGAACCAGAGTGTGTCACCGCCACCCGCTAACCGCACCCGCGATGTCATAATTCGCTCAAAGAACAAGAATGTGGAATATGAGTTCAGTGGCGATGTCGAACGCCGTCTGGTAGACGCGCTCGATGGCAAGCTGATCCTGCTTTATAACAACAAGGATCAGAATTCGGATTCCTCGCAGGAAAATCTCGACTCGCTGCTGGGTCGCACACTGCTCCGGCTGGCCGACACCGGGACGGCGCGCAAGGAGATAATTGCGCGCACCGAATTTGACTGGTCACGGTTTGACGAGCATGCCCTGCAAGTGAATCTGGAACGAGCCTACAATGTGCTCGACCGTGAGCTGGTGCAATCGGATGACCGGGGTGCCGGGGCGGTGTTGGTTGCTGTGCCCGGTGCGAATTCTCGTGTCAGTGAGGTACGCTGGGACCTGCTGGTACAGGACACCTGGTCACTCGCCGGACTGGTGTTGGACCTCGGGCTGGGTGCGGAGGCCTCCACACTGACGCAGACCGGCGATGCCGAGCTGGAGCGCGATTTTTCCTACCTCAAACCGTTGGCCGCGCTAAGTTATGCCGCAGGCGAGGGCAACCAGACCCGGCTCAAGCTGGCACGTGAGGTCTCGCAACTGGACCTGACCGACTTTGTCAGTGCGACTGTGTTTGAAGACGATGATCTCGCCCTCGGTAACCCGAATATCCGGCCGGAAACAACCTGGGTGGCTGAAGTCAGCCAGGAAAAACGCTTCGACCGGGAGAAGGTAATCAAGCTGACAGCCTTCCACCACTGGATACGCGATGTACTCGACCTGTTGCCCCTGTCCTCCAGCTTTGAGGCGCCCGGCAATATCGGGGATGGTCGACGCTGGGGTATCGAGCTGCAGAGTACCTTTCCGCTGGGATGGCTCGGACTCACCGGGGCGAAGCTGGATGTGCGTGCCTTGTGGCAGGACTCGGTTGTGACTGACCCGGTCACCGGGCTGGACCGCAGGCTGTCAAATGATGGCGGCGGGACCGGTTACCGGACGCTGGAGAACCTGAACGGTAATATTCATTATCACTACAGGGTGGATTATCGCCAGGATTTTGAACAGGCACGCATCGCCTGGGGCTGGACGATGGCAGATCGCAGCAGCCGTTCGCTGTTCAAGGTGAATGAACTGGATGTCTACAGCGAGGGCACGGCGGTTAACACGTTCATCGAAACAACGCGCTGGTTCGGGATCAAGATACGGCTTGAGGCGGCAAACATGCTGAGTTACGACCAGCATCGTGAACGTACCTTGTATACCGGTGAACGCGGCCTGACACCGGTCGGCTCACGGATAGTACGGGATCGTCGGCATGATATCTCCCGCGTCGGGCTGTTTCTGGACGGAAATTTTTAAACCGTTACCGGCGCTAGTGCCCGGACTGCCTACCAGGGCAGTATCTCACCATTCGCATGCCAGAAGGTGCCGCTGGTTGTCAGTGTCAACGCATCGATCCTTGCCGCCAGTCCACTGGCGGATTGTTCTGGCGAGACATCACCGGCGAATTCGACCATGCGTGTAGACACCATGCCGGGGTGCAGGATTGCCACACTGATACCCCCGGCCTTCAAGTCGAGCGCCAGGCTCTTGCCAGCCGCATTCAACGCAGCCTTCGACATGCGATAGCCATAATACGAACCGGAGCCGTTGTCACCGATCGAACCCATGCGACTCGTGATCAGGGCGACTTTGCTGCCCTTGTGCAGATTGGCAAGCATGGCATGGGTGACCCGTAACGGCGCGATCGCATTGATGGCCAGTTGCTCCCCGATAGCGTTGAAGTCCATCGCATCCAGCGTTTCCTTTTTGAAGATGCCGGCGTTATTGATTAGCAGGTCCAGCGAGATACCGCGCAGGTGTTGTTGCAAGGTTTTGATGTTGTCTGGTTCGGTCACATCAATACGGGTGATGATGTCTGCACCGGTCTGATCCAGCTCTGTGCTCGTCTCACGGCAAACCGCGTATACCCGATCGCCGCGTTGCAGGTACAGTCTGGTCAGTGCAAGGCCGATGCCACGGTTGGCGCCGGTAATCAGTATCGTTTGTGGCATGGGGAGTCCTGCGGGTGTCTGATGGATTCAGCATGATTCTACTCCAGTTTGGCAGAATTCAGGATAAACTGTTGCCACCCATACTACTGTTATCAGCGAAGGAGATAATTATGCCGAAGGCTTACTGGATTGCTGTCTATCGAGCGGTCAAGGACCCGGCCAAACTGGCCGCCTATGCAAAACTGGCTGGCCCTGCGATCCAGGCGGCAGGTGGGCGTTTTCTGGCGCGGGGTGAGCCGGCGAAGGTGTATGAACTTGGTATGCAGCAACGTACCGTGCTGATTGAATTTGACAATGTCGCTGCTGCCACGGCTGCCCACGACAGTGCCGCCTACCAGGAAGCGTTACGGGCGCTGGATAATGGGGCGGATCGGGAGATCCGGGTAATTGAAGGTGTCAGCTGAGTCCCCTCCATCTGTATCGAACGCCGTAAGGACAGCTATAATGAAGATATTATTATTAGGCAAACTTTCCGGGGGAAGGGTATGAAGCGAATAGTCCGTGCACTGACAGCGTTCGGCTTGTTGATGGCCGTTATACAACCTGGCCTTGCAGCTGAAGGTGAGGAGATAAAGTTCAAAAGTATATCGACCCAGTTTATCGCCGCGGTCGGTGACCCGCATGCCACCTACGGTATCAATGCCTATACTTGGGGGTTGTGGACGCAGGACCCCGGACCACGCGGTGTGCGGCTGAGCCATTTCGATCGCCTGTTGGCGAATGAAGGCATGGCACCGGACAACTGGAAGTTTGACCAGCATGACTGGTGGCTGGAAGAGCACGGTCTGATCATGGAACCGCCACATGCCGTATTACCTCCCGGCAAGTATCTGGTCACCGGCGATCGTGAGGTGACGACAATGCTGACGATACACCCGATGCAGATCGACGGTAACCAGCGCTGGGAGTTGGCCAACGGTGCCACGCTGTTTGACGTGACGCATCTGGCCTGTCGTTCGGCGCGTTACACGCCGGCGGCGGATGTGAATGCGTGCACACCAGCGAATGCAAGCCAGGACGATTTTCCGGTCGTTCCCGGCGGCACAATGCCGGTGATCGACGGGTGCAACAAGCAGGATTATGCGGTTTTATTGGTGATTGGGGTGGTGGAGGATTAGGGGATAGTTTCCGGTAATTCGTGAGTATCCATCAGGAACGGGCACTTGATTGATCAGGTGGGCGTTTTAGTGGGGATACCACAGAAACTGTCCCTCGAATTCGCAACCAACGTTGCCCGCACTGACTGAAACTGGGCGCGGTCGGTCATCTCAAGGTATGTTGTTGTAACTGGTCGTTGCATAAAAGCTCGGGCCTGAGCTGATGGCGCCGATCAAAAGTGCGCCAAGAACACTGGCAAGTGAGAAGATGAGTTCCATGTATGTGTTATTACCTGGGATTCACGAGAAGTGAGGTCTGCCCCTTAACTTAATCAAAATTATTTTCGCTTATTGATTGTTACACTGACTCTCATTACTCAAATTCAGATGCAAGTCAATGCGGTATTGATTGACCTACTGAATGGAATGCATATGGGTTATTGTCCGGGTGGCGGTGGCGATTGGTCATCCATTTGTTCCTGGGTCACAACCTTTGCGCCCAGCTTTAATAATAATGCTGCGGTACTATCATGCTTGCCATATAAACCCTGATAACGGATGATCGGACTGATACCCGAAGCCATACTCCAGGGGGTTTCACCATAATTGTCGGACACATTTACCTCGGCCCCATGATCTGCCAGAAACTGCACGATCTCGTCTGAACCCGTAAAAGCCGCCATATGCATGGCTGTCTGGCCCTTTTCTGTGACGGCATTGATATCAACCCCCATGTCTACGGCAGCTTTGACTGCTTTAAGCGCGAGGAGAATACTTTCGCTACCCGCCTGATTTCCGCCACTGAATACACATAATCCTGTACAGGCAGACTGGGCAGCGGCGATTAATGGCGTCACACCACCACTACCCTTGATGGCCGGATCAGCCTCGTATTCAGACAACAGGTTCATGGTGACAACATCTGCCGATAGCGCGGCAAGAATTAACGGTGTTGCTTCTGTCATTTCAAAGGCACTACCGTCCGGTCCGAGGCGGTGACTTTCCTGGATTTGTACGTTGGGATCGGCTCCAGCCTGCAAAAGGCTGTGGGTCAGATCGCGCATATTCTCAGGACGCACGCGATATACCGTATCGTAACGCACACCATTCACCGTCGACATGCCGTTACGGACGGAAAAATGCAGGGGGGTAATACCATGTTCATCCCTGGAATCCGCATTAGCGCCATGCTGGAGTAAAAAGATAGACAGTTCTTCATGGCCACTGGCACTGGCCACTACCAGACTGTTGCCATGTTTGTCTGTACCTTCATTGGGATCAGCACCGGCCGCCAGTAATAACCTTGCGGTTTCCACATCGCCAGACCGGGCTGCAGATAACAACGGTGTAAATCCATTTTTTGATCGATGTGATATATCCGCGCCATGCTTCAGGAGAATATTGACAACATCGGCATGACCTTCGGCCGCTGCCCACATCAGAACAGACTGGCCTTTTTCAGTTTCTGACGCATTCACGTCTGCACCATTTTCAATTAATGCCGCCACAGCATCAGTCGCACCTCGTTTGGCACAATTCATCAAGACGGTCTCGCCACTCCATAAAGCCGCATTTGCATTGGCACCCGCTTCCAGCAGGCTCTTTACCAACTCCACGTTTTTGTTGGTACATGCGAGATATAATGGTGTAACCCCGTACGCATTCGCCTGGTCCGGATCAGCCTTTGCCCGGATCAACAAGCCTGCGATCTCCAGGTTGTCCCGATGTGCCGCCCAGTGTAAGGCCGAGGTGCCATCGTTGTAGGTATGATTGACATCAACACGCTTTTTCAAGAGTTGCTTGACCATGTTCACCTGCTGGTTCCGGGCGGCTTCAACCAGGGGGAAGTCGCCGTCTGCAGATACGGCAAAGGTAATATTTACCAGAATGATTAACGCGAATAAGAAGTTATATTTCATAAATTAATTTATCCTGGTTATGACCCCGTGCCCGGACTCAAGCGATTGATAAAAGGTCCAGACGGCCCTGGCTGTCACCAAAATTTTCCAGGTGTATACCCAGCTTTTCGAGTACTGTCAGATATAAATTTGCCACCGGCGTCTTTTCCGGGAACTTCAGGTGCATGCCACCTTGCAGATGACCGGACCCACCCCCGAGCAATACCAGCGGCAGATTTTGCATCAGATGATCGTTACCATCACTGATACCACTACCGTACATGACCATGATATTATCCAGCAATGTTCCATCGATGTCAGGAGTGGCGGCCAGTTTATCAATATAGTAGGCCACCAGTTCAGAGTAGTAGCGGTTAATCTTTTTAAGCTTTTCCAGTTTTTCAGGGTCGCTCTGATGATGTGAAAGTGAATGATGTACATCCGGAACCCCGATTTCCTTGAAAGTACGACTACTTTGCTCCGGCCCCATCATGAAAGTGATCATCCTGGTCATATCGGTCTGGTAAGCTAGTACCTGCAGATCAAACATGAGTTTAAGGTGATCCGAAAACCCGGATGGCACACCTGAAGGGCGTTCCACGGACGGGATTTCCCGACCTGATTGTTGTTCTGCCATCTGGATACGACGTTCAACATCACGCATTCCATCCAGATACTCTGTTATCCTGACCCGATCCTCCGGTCCGACTTTGCTCACGAGGCGTGATGCAGCATCAGTAACTGCATCCAGCAGGCTCTTGTCCTTTTCAATACGGTTCAGGCGAACATTCGGATCGGTACTGCGATTGTCACCAAACAAGCGTTCAAATACTGCCCGGGGACGATACTCAACGGGCAAGGGTGTAGTGGGTGTACGCCAGGAGATGGTGTTCATGAATGCGCAGTTCCAGCCTTTTTCACAATGCCCAACTACATCGGACGAATGCAGACCCATTTCCAGAGAAGCCACCTGGGTTTTCTTGCCCAGCTCCATAGCAACGATTTGGTCGAGAGATATGCCTGTCTGCCCATGACGGAGGGGGTGTACACCCGTGAGGAATACGCCACCGGCCCGTTCATGGGGGGCCGTCTCCCCTTCTCCAGGCCAGGCGTCGCCTTCGTTATTGTCAAGGCCGGTCAGAACAACCAGCTTGTCCCGGTACCGGGCAAATGGCTCCAGTGCTGAACTTAATGCAAACGACCTGCCAGTCGCTGCGGGGGTCCACTCAGTCATATTCATCCCGTTAGGGGAATAAATGATAGAGAATCGACGGGGTATCTCGGCGTTTTCCCTTGCTGATGCCAACGCGGGCACCATGGCATCCAGAAAAGGCAAGGCTATTGAAGCGCCTGCGCCTTTCAGAAACGTCCTTCGGTGTATTGCCTTTTTAAATATCATCATGACTGACGGCCCTCCTCATTTGGAACGGTGAACTCTCAACGATTGCGGTGATTAATGCTGAAATTTTGTGCTGATCTTTTTCGGTGTTCCTGATTATTGAGCGTATGGTCGCGGCGTCCCTGTAGTCCACTTCACGTCCCAATGCATAGGTCAGTAGCTTTTCTACAAAGGTAAGCTCAAAATCAATGCTGCGTTTTTCCAGGATGACTTCCTTAAGCCCGGCCGGCCCCACAAACGCGGTGCTGTCCGGCAATGCGCCGGAGGGATCAATGTCTGCTCCCGAGGCAGCATCGATCGTCCGCCATTTTCCTATACCATCATAATTCTCAAGGGCGAAGCCAATGGGGTCCATGACCTTATGGCAACTGGCGCATACGGGATTGGCTCGATGTTGCTCCATCTGGGCGCGCATGGACAGAACCTTACCTCGCTCATTTTTTTCACGCAGTCCCGGCACATTGGCTGGCGGCGGTGGCGGCGGTGAACCCAGTATATTTTCCAGCACCCATTTGCCGCGGATCACGGGCGAGGTGCGGTT
>CAMBTO010000018.1 GCA_945870865.1 Klebsiella pneumoniae | reverse complement strand
TCAGCAGGCCGATTAGGTCGTGACAGACCGTGTGCCGCAGGGATGCGGCACCCGAGCCTACATGGACGTATTCACGGCGTGTCTGGAGCGACCTAATCGGCCTGCTGAAATGAAGGGTCAGGCACGAACGCTACACTCTGCCCAGCCTTAAATATAAAATCACAACTTTCTTGTTCGCCTTCAGTGATTGATACAGGATCTCCAGTATCGTCTCCGTCTACAGAGTCTTCGCCGTCGTCAGTGAGGTGTTGTCATCTCCACTCATTCTGGTTACCTGATCAGGACCTGATAATACAGGATGATATTTAGGGTGCAAGCCGGGTGATGCCCCAGTTACCGGACGTATCACGCTGATAGAAGAGGCGATCATGCAGGCGGTTATCCTGCCCCTGCCAGAACTCGAAGCAGTGAGGGATAACCTGGTATCCGGTCCAGTCTGGTGGCCGGGGTACGCTGGAATTTTCATACTGACTGGACAAGGTAGTGACCCGATCCTGCATCCAGGCATGGTCCGGCACCACACTGCTTTGTGGTGCGACCCAGGCACTGATCTGGCTGCCCCGGGGACGGCTTGCAAAATATTCATCTGACCGGTTGTCCGCAATCTGCTCCACGCGACCCTCGATCCGGATCTGTCTGTGCATCTCCTTCCAGTAAAACAGCAGTGCCGCCTGCGGGTTCACCGCAAACTGTCGGCCCTTCTGGCTCAGGCTGTTCGTATAAAAGACAAAACCTGCGCTACTGTATTCCTTCAGCAGTACGTAACGGGCGGCGGGCCGACCGTCACTATCGGCAGTGGCTACTACCATGGCATTAGCCAGTTCAATATCAAGTGCAATGGCTTCCTGAAACCACTGCCCGAACTGGTGAAATGGATCGGCGCTGACCGCCGCTTCATGCAGCCCGGCATAATCATATTCAATCCGGTGTCCTGAAATATCGTGACTCATCTCAGGGCATTACTGTATCTATGACCAGATTAAGCGGCTGCGGGCTGGTCGCAATCTCGATGTCTGCAAGCAGTCCGGTCAAGTCACCGGACTCAGGCTGTGCATTTCCGGATTTTGATATCCGCGCCTGTAACTTCACCCGGGGGAATGCCGACAGTTTCATCGCAGGCATCATTGCCATACTGTCGTCCAGCGTCACCTCGACCGGCAGGGCACCGGCCAGGTTACGCACCACGGCAAGCGGCATGGGTGGGCCATCAATAGCCTGGGCATAAACAAAAAGCGTATCTTCCGGCCCGAATTTTCCGGCCAGGTCAGTCGCAACGCTGACAGAGACTCGTAGCGATACTGCGACCATTTCCGCTGCCGCGACCGGAACCTCCGGGTCTATTCCGGCATCGCGCAGCAACTGATCATTGCGGGCAATCAGCTGGGTAATGGTCTGCTCCAGCCCCGCATTGTCCTTCAGTGCAGGTAACAGTCTCCGGTAATACTGATTGGAAACCTTGTAATCTCCCGCCTCGTCCGAGGCCATGCCTGCGAACAACAACGCTGTATAGTTTTCCGGTTCAATGCCAAGTACACGTTGCGCAAGTTCAGCCGGCCTGCCGCCAAACTTCCCGTCATGCGCCATCACCAGCGCATTGGCCAGACGCAGCATCACATCGGAGTCATCACCGGTCAGTCGATACAGACTCTCCAGCGCATCTACCGCTGCCGCAAATTGCTGCATCGTCGCATACATGTCAGACAGCAATAACCAGCCATTTGCATCACCGGGATTTTTCTGCAGATGCGTTAGCATCTCTGGGATAACGCCATCGAGAGGAGGAGGCGTTTCTCCTTCAGTTTGTTCAGCCAGCCGGCTGTACTGCTTCAGTTCATTCAGTTGTGGATTACCCAGATACAGGTACAACGGTATCGACAGTCCGGTAAGCATCACCACCGGCATGGCAACAGACCAGCGGCTGACCCGACGGCGACCGGGATCAACCGCTGCAGAGTCCGGTTTGCTCCGCTCAAGCTCGGCCAGCAAGGAAAGTTCCAGCTCATTGCGTACGTTTGCCAGCTGTTCGGCCGTCAGCTGGCCACGCTCGAATTCACGATCCAGTTCACGCAGGTTCTGACGGTAAATGGATATGCGCAGCGGATCATCACTGGTCACAGCCGCGCCACCGGCATGCGACCACGGGCGTAACAACAGTAACAACACGAGCAGTAATACCAGGATAACCAGCAGCCAGAACATCATGATCTACCGTTCTGTGGTTGATCCGGACTGTCCAGCAAGCGGGACAGTTGCGCCCGGTCGGAGGAACTGATGATGACATCACCCGCCCTGCGCGAACGTATGAACCGGCACATGCTGAACAAGGCCACCAGCAACAGTGCAAACGGTCCAAACCATAACAATACCGTGGTCCATTTTACCGGCGGACGATACAACACAAAATCACCATAGCGTGAGACCAGGAAGTCAATAATGTCGGTATTGGTCTTGCCGGCCTCCACCATCCTGTAAACCTCGTTGCGCAGATCCTGTGCCAGGTCTGCATGTGAGTCGGCCAGCGTCTGGTTCTGGCATACCAGACAACGCAGCTCTTGCAGCAAATGCTGGTATTGTTCCTGTCGTTCCGGATCCTCAAACTGTAAGGGTTCGTCCGCTGCATAAAGGCAGCCCCCGTAAAATATCAGCAACCACACCAGAATTGACCGGATCATGGAGCGGCCTGAAGTTCAGTGATCACTGGCAGTATGATGTCCCGAATGATATCTGCGGTCAACGGACCAATATGTTTGTAGCGGACGATACCCGCTGCATCCAGCACAAAGGTCTCGGGCACGCCGTAGACACCCAGATTAATGCCGGTATTACCGGCCTCATCAAAATAGACCTGTTCATAGGGATCACCGAGTTTTTCCAGCCATGCAATCGCGTCAGTACGCACGTCCTTGTAATTGAGTCCGTAGATTTTCACATTATTGGTAGCAGCAAGATCGACAAGCAAGGGGTGTTCCTGACGACAGGGTATACACCAGGTTGCCCAGATATTCAGCAGTGCCACATTACCTTTCATCATAGTTGAAGACAGCGTCACGTTTTCATCGCGCAGTGCAGGCAGATCAAATGTGGGTACCGGTTTGTCAATAAAGGGGGACGGCACCAGCTTCGGATCATTGTGCAGACCAAAAATAAACAGCAACACCAGACCAACAAACACAAAAAACGGGACCAGATACCTGAGCATGGTCTGTCAGGAACCGGATACGGCCGTGACTGCACCCGTGGCCAAGGGGATACTACGCGACTGTTCTGCCTTGAGCCGATAACGCCTGTCAGAGGCGGCAAACAGACCACCCAGCATCATCATGATGGCGCCGAGCCATAACCAGCGTACAAACGGGCGGTAATAGAGTCGCACACTCCAATCTTCGCCTTCAAGCACCTCTCCGAGCGAGATATACAGATCACGAAACAGATTACCGTCGATGCCGGCCTCTGTCATTGAGGTACCCACCACCGGGTAATAACGTTTCTGACTGTGTACCGTGGTGATGAGCTCAGTACCTTTCGTGACTGAAAACACACCTTCTGTGGCGGTGTAGTTCGGTCCTTCTACCTGCTGCAAAGATTCAAGCCGGAAGGTATATCCAGACATCTGCTCGCTATCACCCACGCCCATACGCGCATGATGTTCCTCGCTGTACTGGGAACTGATACTGATACCGATAATGACAAAGGCAAAACCGGTGTGGGCGAGACACATACCGATAAACGCTGCCGGTAGCGCGGCCAGTCCACCCATCACCCCCGGTGCATTACGGATACGCTCATAAATCGCCACGAGGGTACCGGCCACTATCCACAAGGCGATGGCCACACCGGCCGCTGTCCTGAAAACAAAATGGTCTGTCAGCATCAATACCAGCGAGACTCCCAGCACCAGGCTGGCCATCAGCGCGAGGCGGAGATGGAGCCACAACCGCTGCAACTCATCCGCACGCCAACGCGCAATCATGCCCACCGCCATGGCGAGCGCCACCGGGACCATCAACGGGACAAACACCGCATTGAAGTAGGGGACGCCGACGGATAATTTACCCATGCCCAGCGCCTCGACTATCAATGGATACAAGGTGCCCAGCAACACCGCCGCGGTCGCCACCGAGAGCAGCACACTGTTGATCAGCAATAATGTTTCACGTGATAAGAGGGCAAAGGAATTACTCTGCCCCATCGACGGTGCGCGCCAGGCATACAAGAGCAGTGACCCACCGATGACGATACCAAGTAATATCAGGATGAAAATACCGCGCTCGGGATCGGTCGCAAACGCATGCACCGAGGTGAGCACACCGGATCTGACCAGAAAGGTGCCGAGCAGGCTGAGCGAGAAGGCACAGATGGCGAGCAGGATGGTCCAGTTCTTGAACACACTGCGTTTTTCGGTCGCCGATAACGAATGGATCAGGGCAGTACCGACCAGCCACGGCATAAATGACGCATTTTCAACCGGGTCCCAGAACCACCAGCCACCCCAGCCCAGTTCGTAATAGGCCCACCAGCTGCCCAGCGCAATGCCCAGCGTCAGGAATGACCAGGCCACAATCGTCCAGGGACGCGACCAGCGTGCCCAGACGATGTCCAGATTGCCGCTGAGCAGTGCGGCAATGGCAAAACTGAATGCAACGGAGAAGCCGACATATCCGGCATACAACATCGGCGGATGAATGATTAGTCCCGGGTCTTGCAGCAGGGGATTCAGGTCGGAGCCATCCATCGGTCCCGGGAAAAAGCGTTCAAACGGGTTCGAGGTCAACAGCATGAACAACAGAAAACCGGTACTGATGATCCCGAGCACGGAAATAACACGCACTATAAACACCTCGGGCAGGCCCTTGCTGAACAGTGTGACTGCGACCGTCCAGACACACAGTATCAACGCCCACAATAATAACGACCCCTCGTGCGCACCCCAGACTGCCGAGATCCGGTATATGACCGGCAACATCGAATTCGAATTATTGGCCACATAACGTACTGTAAAGTCATTGTCTATGAACGACCAGGTCAAGGCGGCAAAGGCCAGGGCAACCAGAACAAACTGCACCTGGGCTGCCGGCCTGGCGACTGCCATCCACGCAATATTGCGTCGCGCCGCCCCCGTCATCGGCACAACCGACTGCAATACGGCCACACACAGTGCCAGTATCAATGCAAAATGGCCCAACTCTGGTATCATCGACCCTGTTCCTTTTTGGTGTAGTCGTGCTTTACCCCGGCCTTGTCGAGTGCATCGGCGACCTCGGCAGGCATGTAGTTTTCATCGTGTTTGGCCAGCACTTCAGCTGCAATAAACTTGCCCTCCGCCCCCAGAGAACCGTTGGCAACAATACCCTGCCCTTCACGAAACAGGTCGGGCAATATGCCTTCATACTGCACGGTAACAGTACTGATAGTATCGGTCAGGTCAAAACTGACCTTCAGGTTTTCCGGATTGCGTTTGACACTACCGTTAATAACCAGTCCACCTATACGAAAACTACGCGTAGACGGGGCCTCGCCTTTTTTTACCTGACTCGGGCTGTAGAAATACATCAGGTTTTCCTGGAACGCCTTTAACGCCAGTGTTGTCGCTGTGCCCATGCCGAGCACAAGCACAATGACGATCATCAACAGCTTTTTTCGTTTTGAATTCATCAATTTAACCGGTCTTGCTGGCCTGCAGGATGGAAAGTTTACGCATCAGCTGCTGTTCATGCCTGACCGGCAGCAGATAATTCAGATAGAGAATTACCGCGGCCAGCCCATAGGAACCCCAGACATAAAAGGCATACCCACCCATATGCAGGAACTCGCTGATACCCGTCATTTGTGACCTCCCGGTGGCAATACAAGTTCCTGTACCCACTTGCTGTTACGTTCCTGCTCGATAATCTCCACGCGTGCCCGCACCAGTACCAGTGCAAAAAAGTAGCACATAAACGCCGCTATCATTACCAGTAACGGAATCAGCATGTCGACATGGATGGACGGCGTGTCCATTTTGGTGATAGTCGGACCCTGGTGCAGCGTATTCCACCACTCGACTGAATAGTGGATGATGGGAATATTGACCACGCCGACCAGTGCGAGCACGGCCCCGGCGCGTGCCGCCATGCGCCGGTCATCTATCGCAGACTGCAATGCTATATAGCCCAGATACAGGAACAGCAGTATGAGCTCAGCGGTAAGCCGGGCGTCCCATACCCACCAGGTACCCCACATTGGCTTGCCCCACAACGAACCAGTCGCCAGTGCCAGAAAGGTAAACGAGGCACCGAGCGGTGCGCAGCTCCGCGCAATGGCATCGGACACCTTGGTCTTCCAGACAAGTCCCGCCGCACCGGCGCCCGCCATCGTCATATAAACAAACATCGACATCCAGGCACTGGGCACATGCACATAGATAATGCGGAAACTCTCGCCCTGCTGGTAATCCGCCGGGGCGTAAAAAAATGCCCCGTACAGTCCGACAGCAAACAACACCACGGCAGCACGACCCAACCAGGGCGCAAACCGGTTTACCAACAAATAAAAATTCATTGGTGAGGCAAATTTTATCAACCATTCCCACATAGTATCAGGCCATTCTTATCTTGAGAGATGCAAGTACCGCAAACGGGGCCAATGTCAATGCAAGTACCAGCATTGCCCCGAGAAAATAGAATTCCCCGGTAACCGACAGCCCCCGGTTGACATTGCTGACCGCCGAGACTGCAAAAATCAGCAGCGGCATGAACAGCGGTAATATTAACAATGCCTGCAGAAGTCCGCTACTGCGCAGGCCTACCGTCAACGCGGCAGCAATCGCCCCGATCAGACTGAGCACCGGTGTACCCAGCAACAACGTCACCAGCAAGGTCAACATCGAACCGGTGGGTAAGTACAGCAGTACACCGGAAAACAGTACAAACAGGATTAACGGCGCACCCGACAACAACCAGTGTGCACTGATCTTGGCCATAATCAACAGTAATTTGGGCTGCGGTGACAACAACATCTGCTCCAGCGATCCATCCTCATAATCACTGCGAAATATTCCATCCAGAGACAGGCTGGAGGCCAGCACGGCCGCCACCCAGACGATACCAGGGGCAAGCTGGCGCAAGGTGGCCTGTTCCGGTCCAATCGTCAACGGAAACAGGGTAACCACAATGATAAAAAACAGCAGTGGGTTGACCAGATCACTCTGGTTGCGCAGACCCAGCATCAGATCACGCTTCAGTATGGTCAGGTAGAGACCTGAAGTCTTCGCCATAATCATAAAATGACCTGTAACGAGTTAATTCCGTCAAGCAGGACTGGCTCATGTGAGGTCAGCACGATGATACCGCCACCAGACAGTTGTTCGACAAATCGTTGCCTCATGAATACCTTGCCCTTTTCATCCAGTGAGGTAAACGGCTCATCCAGTATCCAGATGCCGGAACGGGCAATGGACAAACGCGCCAATGCCAGTCGACGGCGCTGGCCCGAAGACAGCATCTGGGCAGGGGTCTCGGCATGACGTCCGAGACCGTATTGTTGCAGGATACCGGCAATATCGACTGACCTTGCGGCGCCAAAAAATGCACACGCAATATTAAGGTTTTCGGTACAGGTCAACCCCGATTTGACGCCATTGTTATGGCCAACATAGCGCATACCGGCAAGATAATCGTCCATACAGTTGCGTATATTATTCCCGCACCAGGACACCTCACCTTCATCAGGCAGGATAAAACCACACAAGGTCTTTAACAAACTGGTCTTGCCACTGCCGTTCGCGCCTTCAATCATTAGCATCTGCCCGGCGTTCACCACAAATTCTAGTCCACTGAACAGCACGCTGTCATTACGTGAGCAGACCAGGCCCTGTACTGCAAGTGAGATCCCAGGACGCACAGAACCGGGGCCGCGGGTAAGGTCCGGTTGTGCAGCGGCCGTATTGTGGTACCTCGGGAGATTCATTCGTAAAAAAACCAGTGTCGGCATGGGATAAAACACCCGGAAAAGTGTAACACAGCACGTACCCCAATAACACGGAAGCTGCACTTCGGTAGTATCACAGTTTGTCCCGAGCATAGTCGACGCCTACAAGGATGTAGGCGGTAGAAAACGTCAGGTACAT
Source organism: Klebsiella pneumoniae (assembly GCA_945870865.1). Lineage (GTDB taxonomy): Bacteria > Pseudomonadota > Gammaproteobacteria > Eutrophobiales > Eutrophobiaceae > Eutrophobius. The sequence continues at coordinate 26,813 of CAMBTO010000018.1, read as the reverse complement.
GTTTTTGAGGGAGATCGTTTCCAAAAAAACCACAAGATTTCTCAGTCGCTATGCTCTTTCGAAAGGGCCGAATATTTCAAACTGAGACACCACTTGCACTTCCCGTGCTTTTTACAGGCTGATGAATGAAGGGACTAGCAATAACAAAGCAGGATTTTAGTGAGAACGAGTACCTGGCACGGTTGACGATACTTTATTTGGGGGTAAAGGTTAGACAGTTGTTACCAGGTACCCGCTCTCTTTTTATATCTATCCAATAAATGTGCCAACTTATTATTTAATATGAATCATATAGTTATAAAATTTGCCCGGGACAATTGCTGTACTATTTCAGGGCAGTTCATTCAAATCTGCACCGATATGTATCAGGTAGCTGTTACTGGCGGGCAATAAAAATTTTCCTTTCCGGTGCGGGTTCTTTAAGATTACCGGCCATGGATACAATCTTTTCAAAAATTATAGAACGCAAGATACCGGCAGACATTGTTTATGAAGATGACTTGTGCCTGGCGTTTCGTGATGTGAATCCCCAGGCGCCCATACATATACTGATAGTCCCGAAAAATCCGATCCCGAAGATTGCCGATGCCGGGCAGACCGACCAGCCACTGCTGGGCCATCTGCTGTTGACGGCAAACCGTATCGCCGGGGAACTCGGTGTTAGCGGGGCGTTCCGTCTGGTTGTCAATAACGGCGCGGACGCCGGACAAAGTGTGTTTCACCTGCATATCCACCTTCTGGCTGGACGTACATTTAACTGGCCTCCAGGCTAACCCATCCTCATCCGGGACAACATAACGAATGAAGTACAACACTGAAGACCTGCGCATAGAAAAAATCAAGGCGGTAGCAACACCAGCCGAGATTTGTGAAGAAATCATGATTACGGAAAAGGCGGCCGAAACAACGCATGGCGCCCGTTCCGGTATCCAAAAAATACTGCGTAACGAGGACGACCGCCTGCTGGTCATCGTCGGCCCCTGTTCCATCCACGATACGACGGCCGCAAAGGAATATGGCCACCGGCTGGTCAAACTGATCGAACAATACCGCGATGACCTGTTAATCGTCATGCGTGTCTATTTCGAAAAGCCACGTACGACTGTCGGCTGGAAAGGCCTGATCAATGACCCGGATCTGGACGGCAGCTTCAAGATTAACAAAGGCCTGCGACTGGCAAGGCAGTTGTTGCTCGATCTGAATAATGAAGGCATACCCGCCGGCGTGGAATTTCTCGATGTTATCACCCCGCAATATATGGCCGATCTGGTCAGCTGGGGTGCAATCGGTGCCAGGACCACCGAAAGCCAGGTACACCGGGAACTCGCCTCCGGCCTGTCCTGTCCGGTCGGTTTCAAGAATGGAACCGATGGCACGATCCAGGTCGCGGTTGATGCGATACGAGCCGCGGCGTCACCCCATCATTTTCTGTCGCTGCGCAAGGAAGGCAGCTCGGCCATTTTTGCCACACGCGGCAATGAGGACTGTCATGTGATCCTGCGCGGCGGCAAGGAACCAAACTTTAACAGTGCCAGCATCAATGAAACGGCCACCCGCCTCGAACATGCAAAGCTGCCAGTGCGGATCATGGTGGATTTCAGCCATGCCAACAGCAGCAAGAAACACAAGAACCAGATGCTGGTGAGCAGCGATATCGCCGGCCAGCTGGCGGCGGGTGACAACCGAATCTTTGGTGTGATGGTAGAAAGTCATCTGTGTGAAGGTCGTCAGGACGTCATCAACGGCCAGCCGCTCAATTACGGTCAGAGTATCACCGATGCCTGTCTGGGCTGGGATGATACCGAAGTGTTGATCCGCGAACTGGCAGACGCCACAAGACAGCGCCGTACAGCCGGATAACGCGTACCTGTGCCGGGCCTGAGAGTACTGCACAAACCCGTCAGCATAGCACTGCCACTGCTCTGTGGCATTCTGGTGCTGGTGCTAAACAGCGTGCGGGCTGAAACGCTGTATGAATCCACAGAGCCTGCAAATCTGCAACCGCGCTACGACGAGCGCGGGCAGTCACTGCCGGTGATGACGGAGTCAAACCTGCGCAGACATGATCAACAGTTCAAGTCCGAAACGCTGGAGGCCACGCTGTATCCGCAGAGTGAGATGGAGTTCATGACAACCATCGATCAGGGTGAGGTGATGTTGTTTGCGTGGGAAACCAGTGAACCGTTGTATCATGATTTTCACGGCCACCAGCCCGGCGTCAATCCGGATGTGTGGACGCGCTATAGTGATGGTACGGCCAGCCGGGAACAGGGCAGTGTTGTTGCACCCTACACAGGTGAACATGGCTGGTACTGGGTCAATGAGGGTGACAAAGCAGTCAAAATAAAACTGTCACTCAGCGGTTATTACAAGACCGTGTTTCGGGTTGACCTCAGTGGCACCAGCAAATAAGGACAGGGCTCAGCCTGGCTGTTTTGCTCTGTTGGATTTATACAGGGCAATTGTTACCGAAATGATATAGATAACTCCTGCAAGCAAGACGATGACCGCGCCAGAGGGCAAATCCGGATTGTAGGACAGTGCCAGCCCACCCAGCGTGGAGACCAGGCTGAGTAGTACCGCGAATAACATGATGCGCGGCAGCGACCCGGCAAACCGGGCCGCCGAGGCCGCAGGCAGGATCAGCAACGCAATCACCAGTATCAGTCCAACGATCTGGATCAGCAAGACCACCGTCAGCGCGATCAAGGTCAACAGCAGAATATAAAACAGCTCCACGTGGACGCCCCTGACCCGCGCATACTCCTCATCAAACGCCGCCGCCAGGAATTGCCGGTAGTACAACCTGATCACGATCAAGATAACGACATCGAGCGCGAGCATACGCGCAAGATCGGCCCCGGACACCAGCAGGATATTTCCGAACAGATAACTCATCAGGTTAACGTTATAACCCGGTGTTTGTGATATGAACAGGATCCCAACGGCCATACCAACAGACCAGAAAGCGGCAATCAGCACATCCTCACCCTGTTTCATTCGCAGGTTAATCAGTCCAATCGAGATGGCTGAGAACAGGGCCATGACAGTAGCACCCAGCATCGGCGATACACCGAAGAAAAATGCGATACCCATACCTGCCAGTATCGCATGGGCGATACCACCGGCCAGTGAACCAAGCTGCTTCACCACCACAAATGTGCCAATCATCCCGCAGCCAACACTGGCCAGCACACAGGCCAGCAGTGCGTATTGCATAAAACGGAAACCTAGGATGGCGGCAAGGAATTCAGACATGGGTGCGGATATCAGTGATGGTGGTTGATCATACGAACCGGTGATCCGTACAGTTGTTCTATGGTCTTGCCACTGATGTCTTCGGTGCGATGACAGACCAGTGTCCTGTTCAGACACCCGGCACGGTGGACAAACCCGGAGATAAACCCGACATCATGCGATACCACAATGATGGTCATGCGCTCGTTATATTGTCTGAGCAGACTGAAGATATTCTGTTCGACCCGCAGATCAATATTGGCAGTGGGTTCATCCAGTATCAACAATTCCGGTTCGCAGGCCAGCGCTCTCGCAATCAACACACGCTGCAACTGCCCCCCCGACAGCGTCCCGATCTGCCGATTCGCCAATGTTTCAAGTTCCAGTGCGGCCATTACAGCCAGCAATTTATCAGCTAGCACCGGCTCAGACCAGTAACTGCCAAGTTGTCCCAGGCGAATTACCTCGGTAACTGTAATCGGGAAATCCCGGCGGAAGGTCGGATGTTGAGGCACATATCCGATTCTGCTTCTGGCCTTGATTGGGTCTTCACCCAGCACAGTGATACTGCCCGAGTCCGGTCGCCCCAGCCCGAGTATCAGACGTAACAATGAGGTCTTGCCTGCACCGTTCGGGCCTATCAGTCCAAAAAACTCTCCGGCAGCAATCTGCAGCCGGATATGTTCGAGTACGGGCACCTGACCGTATGCCAGACTGACATCAGCGATATCAAGCGCATTCTGTGTAGTCATTTCAGTGACCCGGCAATCTGTGCGGACACCTGTGCCATATTAGCAAGATAGTCTTCTGCCAGCGGATCCAGTTCAACCACAGTGGCCTTGAGTTCGCGGGCCAGACTGCCGACGACCGGGGTCTGGTATTGTTTAATCGAAAATACGGTATGGATGTCCTCGTCCCTGGCCAGTCTGATGATATCCAGCAGGCTGCGTGGACCACTTTCCTTGCCATTGTTTTCCAGTGCAAGCTGAACCAGTCCGTATTGTTCGGCAAAATATCCCCATGCCGCGTGCGAAACAATAAAATGATCCACACGTCTGTCGACCAGGCTGGCACGTATACGCGCATCCAGCGCGTCCAGCTCGGCTATAAAAGATAAATATCCCTGTTGATAATCATCCGTGTGTGCAGGATCTATCAGAGTTAACTCATCGCGAATTTGTGTTGCCAGACGTTTCACGGCAACCGGACTGCTCCAGATGTGCAGATCTTGATGGTCGTGCATGTAGGACACTGGTGCGAGACCAACTATATGTTCACAACAAGTGGCTATATGGATATCGCTGTTCGCAGAGCGGATGGCATCGGTCCAGCTGACCTCGAATGGTACACCGATCTGGAAATACACCTCTGCGACCGACAGCGAGGCCAGCATTTTCGGTGAGGGAGAGTAGGTCTCGGGAGACTGACCGGCCGGCAACATCACATGAATATCAACATGCTCGCCACCGATTTTCTGAACGAACTGGCGCTGGGGAGGGATACTTACAAATACACCTACCCGATCCGCTACCGCAACATCGAAAACCAGCGCTGACAGCAACAGCAACAATCGGGATAACAGGAACACGAGGGGTATCTGGCGTCGGGTGGGACGGACTTAGTCCGACCCACAGGTGGTACACAAACCATGTACTTCGATGGTCTGATGCTTGCTGGTGAAACCCAGCTGGTGCGCCTTGCTGGCAATCAGATTTCCGATCTCCCTGTCTTCAAGTTCCGCCACTACGCCACACACATGACATATCAGGAACTGCGCCGTCGTCTGATGTCCGGGTTCGCCGCAACCGACATAGGCATTCAACGATTCAATCCGGTGCACAAAACCCTGTTGCTGCAGGAATTCCAGCGCACGATATACCGTAGGCGGTGCCGCACCCTTTTTTTCCTGCTTCAGTGCCTCCAGCAAATCATAGGCCTTGACCGGCTCATGCTTGGTCCACACCAGCTCCAGCACACGCCGACGTATCGCCGTCAGCCGCAGGCCGCGGCGTAAACAACTGTCTTCTGCCTTGCCCAGCGCCGTGTCCATACAATCAGCATGATGGTGATCGGCATCCCTGAACGGACTGACTATCTGGTGTGTATGCATAAAACAGGAGAATTTCGCTGAGCAATTATTTGTTATAATATAACAAATAGGGTGTATTACAGCAAAATTCTTTTCTCGTTCAGATAGATATATACGGGTCTGATGTAACTATACTGGCATTAATAGACATGAATAACAGTTTCGAAATCCTGTTCAGAATCGCGGCGTGGATTTCGAAACTGTTCTTCAGAAAGTACCGCTGACCACCAGATTCAGACGCCTGCCGGCTGAACGATTGCGGACGATCCGTGACTTCAATGGTGTCAAATCACGGCCACCGGTGTAGATAAACCGATCGCGCAGCTCATCATAATCAAGCAGATTATTGCCCTCGACCCGAAACTTCAGTCCGAACCAGCGCGTCGTCTCCACGAACAGGTTAATCAGCACACCCTCGTCATTAATCTCCAGTTCGTTAACCTTGTATATCGGACGCTCGGCCTGTTCAGCCACGTCCCAGCCCCAGGCGAGATGCGAGGCCTGCAGATCCTGACGATACGTGATTAAGTATACGTAATCATTTTCGCTGCGAAAACGGATGGCCGGTGGACCACTGAAACCGGCATTGGCAGTCAATTGGCGTTCCAAGCCGGTGACCGGGTCGGTTACGGAGGAGTCCTGCCAGCGCAGCTTCACATCCAGCCGCGCACCCGTCAGCCCCAGCCACTCCAGCGACACCGTGTTCTCCAGCTCTACGCCCCAACGCCGGCCATCACCGATATTGCCCGGTGCCTCAAAACTCGCTGACAACGGCAACAGGTCCAGCACATCATGGATCCAGTGATGGAACAAGGTTACTTTTACCACACCGAGTTCCCCATATCGACGCTCATGACCCAGCTCTGCCACCCACGTCGTGTCCGGTCGCAAGTTTGGATTACCCAGCGCCAGATCATCGTCCTCATATACCGTGGCACTGATGAAATCTTCAAAATCCAGCTGCGCCACCTCACGAGCCAGACGCAAACGCGTCTGCCGACCCGGGACCGGGATATGACTGAATATCACATGCGGCTTCACAAAGAAAAAATCACGCTCTAGCGCGGCATCTCCTCGCTGGGTTATCGTCGAACTCTCCGCGCCGAGGCCGTAGTCCAGTTCAAATTTTTCCGGCGACCAGGTGTCTTTCAACAAAAAATCACCGCGCACCTCTTCCACCACCGAGTTCGCGCCCGGCACATCAACAACCACTGGCCCCGGACCGCGGTCAACCATTTGAAATAAACTGCCGTCCAGCTCGTTGTACGCACCCTCCACGTTCAGCTGGACCGCATGGTCCGTAATTCCGCTCCAGTCAAACTCCATCCGCGCAATGCCTTCGGTGCTGACCGAGGCTGTCCGTGCCTGACGGTAAAACGCCTGCTGACCGCCAGGTTCACGTGTACTCTGCGTTGATAACACGTCTACTTCCTTGCGTATATAAAGCAGGATCGCCTTGCCGGCCAGTTCACTCGCCAGCGTGCGCTCTGCGTCCATACCCAGCTCATAGGTTTCACTATGCTGGCCATCGCGGAAAAAGACATTATAGGGTTTGTCAGGCAGGCGGGGCGTACGACTGGACATTCGTACTTCAGGCGCATTGACCAGTCCAAACTTGCCGTTGACCTGCACATGGTTCCGTCCTATCCAGCTGGCTGCATTCACAAACAGGCCAGACAGCGTCAGTCCGGTTTCGTCTTCGTCATCATAACGATCCTCTACCAGCTGTCCGTTTCCATCATAGACCTGCTCCGGCCCGAACTCACCGTTGGAATTCCGTTCGATACCAATACCGATGTTATATTCAATGTCTCTCCAGTGGTCCGACAATGAGGCCTTCACCCCGGGCTTGATCGGCCCGGAACTGGTGTACAACAAGAAGCTCTCCCAACGGACCGCCGCCGGGGCATCGTCAAGCATCTGCACATTGATGACCGCCTGTTGACCCAGCATGTCCAGGCCTTGCATCTGGCCACGGATCAGTTCGATAGCGAGGACCTGACCGGCCGGAATACGCGAGAGGATAGCGGAGGGTCTGTCCTGTTTGGCACTGGGACGTCTGCCATTAATAAGCACATTACCGGCAGACGCGGCATAACCGCGGTTGCTGTCGCCGTCATCGAGCTGGAACCCAGGCACCTGCTTGACCATGTCGAACGCGGTATTCGGCTGATAACGTGCAAAAAATGCCGCGTCATATTTGACCACCTGATCCGATATCACCGTAGCTGTGTCCGGTTGCTCCTGCTGCGCGTTTGCATATGGCATAACCAGCACAGCAGACAGCAGGAACACTGATAATGGGGCGTTCATAAAGTCAGGCAAAGTCATATCCTCATTACAAACTTTTACAGATTCCACAGAAAATCGGCAACAGTCGTCTGGTTATTATCGTGACAGACTATTAGCCGCATGGGTGCGGCGCCCGAGCGTACACGGATGTATTTACAGCGTGTCTGGAACGATAATAATCAGACGGCTGTTGTGTCCGAGAACCTGAAACAGGTTATCTAGAAACTGCCACTGACAACCAGATCCAGCTGGCGACCGCGCCTGTTTTCAATCAACTCACGCCGATTGACCCCGGAACTGTCACGTTCACCGAGATAGATCGTGCGCACACGTGTCCTGTCCGTGTTAAGCAGGTCCTTTAGCGTCGCGCGTATCTTTACACCGAACCAGCGTGTAGTCTCTGTAAACAGACTGATCTCGGTACCTTCGTCATAGATATCCAGCTCATTCACTTTATAGAGTATCCGCGCATCACGGAATTTTGTCTCCCAACCCCAGGCCACTTTGGCCTGCTGGAAATCCTGACGGAAATCGACAGCCGCAGTATATTTGATATCCTCATCCTTGAAGGGAATATTGCCTGTCAGTCCACTCTCACCCGAGAGTACACGGTTAAGTCCCGTCACCGGATCTACAACAGTCGAATCCTGCCAGCGGGCACGGATATTCAGTCTGGCATTATCAAGCAACAACCAGTCCAGCGGGATAGTGTTTTCGACCTTCAATCCCCAGCGTTTACCATCCCCGATATTACCCGGTGCTTCAAATGTGGATGACAGTGGCAACAGATCAACCACATCGGTAATCCAGTGATGAAACGCAGTAACCTTAACCACACCGATATCTCCAAAGCGTTGCTCATGACTCAATTCCAGTAGCCAGGTCTTGTCCGGGCTCAGGTTCGGGTTGCCGAGGGCAAGGTCTTCATCCTGGAATTCGGCGGCACTGACAAAGTCATCAAAATCAAGTTGGGAAACTTCCCGCGCCAGTCGTAAACGAGTTTGTCTGCCTTTTTCCGGCGCATAACTGATCATGCTCTGGGGTTTGAGAAAGAAAAAGTCACGTTCCAGTTCAGAATCACCGGTCTGTGATATCTGCGAGGCCTCGGCACCCATGCCATAGTCCAGCTGAAAAATACCGAGCGACCAGGTGTCCTTTAACAGAAAGTCCCAGCGTACCTCTTCCACACGGGCATTCGCACCGGGGATAAGCTCCACCACAGCCCCGGCACCGGTATTGACGGTCTGAAGCAGCGCGTTATCAAGTTCATTGTAGGCACCTTCAGCGTTAAACTGGATGGAATGGTCGGCTATCCGACGCCACTCAAACTCGATACGGCCAATCCCTTCTGTTGTTAACGTCCCGGTATCGGACTCCCTGAACAGGGTTTGCTGTCCGGTAGAATTGAGTGCGGTCTGATCGGATGAGGTATCAAGGTCAGTCCGGGTAAATATCAGGATAGACCGGCCGGTAAGGTCTTTCCCCAGTTCACGTTCCGCATTCACACCCAGCTCAATATCATTGCTGCGCCTTCCCTCATTAAAAAATTCGCTACGCGGGGTACTGCCGACGGCCTGGGGCAATCGGTTTGATGTTGTCTTGTCACTGATATCATTAAACCCGAGTTCAGCATTCAACTGCATCAAGGTCTGTCCAATCCAGCCGCTTGCATTCAGGTTGCCGCTGACGGTGAAATGTGAATTATTGTTCTTGTCCGAGCGATCCTCTAGCAGGTTGCCGGCCGCGTCGACCGAATCACGCTGACCCTTCGTTACGTGGACGTGACGATTTCCTTCAAGACCCGCGTTAAAGTCAAAACCGTTCCATTTGTCAGACAGTGAAATACTGCCCCCCGGCATCACGGTACCGGTATAGAAATTTTTCCAGAGAAAACTTTCCCAGCGAACGGCCGCAGGGGACTCCTCGCGCATGATGATATTGGCTACCACCGGCTGCCCCTGCATGTCCACACCACTCATCTGTCCCCTGACCAGATCAATACGAATGACATTGCTGGATGGTATACGATTGAGGATAGCCGAAGGTGTGTCCTGTTTGACACTGGGGCGACGATCGTTGATCAGGATGTTTCCGGCTGCGGTGGTAAACCCGCGCGCGCTGTCACCATCATCCAGCTGGAAACCCGGCAACTGCTTGACCATATCCAGCGCTGTGTTTGGTTGATAGCGCATAAAAAAAGCCGCAGGATATTCGACCGTACGCACGGAATCCTCACTGACGGCGCCCGTCTCATGAATCGGTTCAGCAGTGGGTTGTGCACTGGAGGCAAAAGCCATCGTCATTCCTGCTATCAGTAATGTATATCCTGACCACTTGTTCATAATAGTTACCCTGTGTTGATTGCTATTACCGGTGCCAAAGCAACGGATGTATGTCTTGTCAAATAACTGTTCCGAAATCCGGCTGATACCCTATGGCTGACACCGGCCAGTGGTGGATTTCAGAACACGTGTTTAAAAACTGCCACTCAGTACCAGCTTGATGCGGCGTCCTGCCATCCTGTCCCTGTAAATCTGTGATGCCACCGGCGTAAGGTCACGCTCGCCAGCATAAATCGTCCGGTTTCTGATCTCGGAATAGTCCAGCAGGTTATTGCCTTCCAGTCTTAGCTTGACGCCGAACCAGCGTGTCGTTTCAACAAAGGCATTTATTTCGGTACCTTCATCATAAACTTCCAGTTCATTTACCTTGAACTGTGGACGACTGGATTGCATCGCAAAATCAACGCCCCACGACACATCCAGCTGTTCAAGATCCTGACGATAGGCGATATCATAAATATAACGACTGCCATTATCGGCGAAGCGGACCTGTGGAGGTCCGCCGAAACCGACCTGTGCTGCTGACAGTATCCGCGTCCTGCCGGTGACCGGGTCCGTCACCGCAGAATCCTGCCAGCGTGACTTGATATCAAGGCGTGCACCGTGCAGGCCGGACCAATCCAGCGGCACGGTAAACTCCAGTATCATGCCCCAGCGCCGGCCATCGCCAATATTGCCGGGGGCCTCGAATGTTTCAGACAAGGGCAACAGATCCAGCACATCACGGATCCAGTGGTGAAATGCCGTCAGCTTGATGACACCACGGCTGTTATAGCGATATTCATGGCTCAATTCAGAAACCCATGTGGTATCCGGGCGCAGGTCAGGATTGCCGAGCGCCAAATCATCGTCCTCAAACACAGTGGCGCTGATAAAATCATCAAAATCCAGTTGGGCAATATCACGCAGCAATAACAAGCGCGTCTGCTGCCCGGCGACTGGCGACCAGGTCAGCGTGGCCTGCGGTTTGAGGAAGAAAAAGTCACGCTGCTGTTCTGTATCTCCGGTCTGGGTAATGCGGGAAACCTCCGCACCCAGGCCATAATCCAGCTCAAACTTCCCGAGGTTCCACGTATCTTTCAGTGAAAAATCCCCACGGGTCTCCTCGACCAGTGAGTTTGCACCTGGCACCTCAACAATGACAGGGCCCGTGCCGGTATCATCCGTTTGCGCAAGCAAACCTTCTACCGAGTTATAGGCCGCTTCCAGATTGAACTGCAGGTTATGGTTGGTAATTCCCGCCCAGTCAAACTCGACACGTCCGATCGCTTCACGGGTCCGGGTCTCGGTATCTGCAATCCGGAGCAATGTGGACAATCCGTCTGCATTGGTATTTTGCTGCAGGTTGATCACATTAAAGTCACTGTAGGTATACAGCAATATCGCCTTTGATTTGAGATCCGTTGCCAGTTCCCGGTCGGCAGTCAGACCCAGTTCAAACGATGGTGTGTTCTGACTGTCCTTGAAAAATACGGCGCTTGGACGTCCGGTGATTTGTGGTTCGCGACTCTGTAACTGGTTTTCCGGGCCATTTTTAAAAGTGGCCTTGCCGTTAAACTGCAAACGGGTTGTACTGAACATGGATGAGGTATTCAGAAACAGGTCCATCTGTTTCAGGCCGGTCTGGGTAAGTTTGTCGCGACGTATTTCAGAGAGGCGACCCGCACTGTTATAGATATAGTCAGTACCCTCTTCACCGTTTGACTCACGCTCGACGTTAAACCCGACGTTATAGTCCGTCTGCTGCCAGCGATCTGACAGGGAGATACTGGCAATCGGCTTAATTGGCCCCCTGTTACTGTGTTGTATGAAGGTTTCCCAACGTACAGATGCCTTTGACGTGTCCTTGAGTATTACATTGATCACCAGAGACCGACCCTGCAGATCAATCTCACGTACCTGCCCACGTATCAGCTCTATCTTCTCAACCTGATTGGCAGGTATACGCGCCAGCATCGCCGTTGGCGTATCCTGCTTGACACTGGGATACTTGTCATTAATCAGGATATTGCCTACCGCACTGATAAAGCCACGATCTGAACTTCCGTCATCCATCTGAAAACCCGGGACCGGACGGACCATGTCAAGTGCTGTATTCGGGTTGTAGCGGGAGAAAAAAGCCGCCGGGTAATCAACCAGTTGTGCGGAGGGGTCAATCGCCTGCCCGGCCTCCGAACCCGAGTTCTGCGCCATTACCGCACTGGAAGCAATCGCAAATAGTAGTGCCAGCAATGGTGTGTGTTTATTTATATTCATATCAGTAATTTCCACTCATCGACAGCACAAACCGGTATCCAATATTGCGTTCCCGTTCGGAGAAAAAATCCAGAGGTGACCCGTCACGTATGCCGTCATAAACAGTACGTGTACGCAGGATGGTATAGTTGAAGATATTGTCCACCGACAGCCTGACCTTGGTATCAAACCAGCGTGTGGTTTCCACAAAGACGTTCATCGCATAATTTTCATTGTTGTATTCAAATTCATTTACCTTGTACAGTTTTCTGGCGGCACGCTCGGCCAACGTCCAGCCCCAGGCGAACTGTGCCTTATCAAAGTCCTGACGAAAATCGATATTGAAATAATACGGCAAGTTCCTGCCCAGATTCGCCAGCGTACGGTAGCCACCATCACCAGACAACATACGCCGCGCGCCGGTAACCGGGTCGGTCACCGAGGAGTCCTGCCAGCGCAGCTTCACATCCAGCCGTGCACCCGTCAGCCCCAGCCACTCCAGCGGCACCGTATTCTCCAACTCCACACCCCAACGCCGTCCGTCGCCGATATTGCCCGGCGCCTCAAAACTGTCCGACAGCGGCAACAGATCCAGCACATCACGGATCCAGTGATGGAATAACGTTACCTTCATCACGCCGAGCTCACCATAACGACGCTCATGGCCCACCTCCGCCACCCACGTCGTGTCCGGGCGCAGGTTCGGATTTCCCAGCGCCAGATCATCGTCCTCGTACACCGTTGCACTGATAAAATCTTCAAAATCCAGCTGCGCCACCTCACGTGCCAGCCGCAGCCGCGTCTGGCTGCCCTGACCCGGCGCATAACTTAACAACGCATGCGGCTTCACAAAGAAAAAATCGCGCCCGAGTTCAGCATCGCCGGTCTGCGATATCGTTGAACTCTCCGCACCCAGACCATAGTCCAGTTCAAACTCTCCCAACGACCACGTATCTTTCAGCAGAAAATCACTGCGCACCTCTTCCACCACCGAGTTCGCGCCCGGCACATCCACGACCATTGCACCCAGACCACGATCCACCACCTGTAACAAACTGCCGTCCAGCTCGTTGTACGCGCCCTCGACGTTCAACTGCACCGCATGGTTCGTGATCCCGCTCCAGTCAAACTCCATCCGTGCAATACCTTCGGTGCGCCTGTTGTCCGTGCTGGCCCGACGTAATTGTTGTAATACACCTGAATGATCAAGACTGGTCTGGGTGGAAACAGGATCCTCCTGCTGCCGGAAAAACAACAGGATCGCCTTGCCGGTCAGATCTGCTGCAAGACGACGCTGTGCATCAGCGCCGAGCTCGATCTCCTTGTTACGTTCTTCATCTACAATGATGACCTGCTCGCCCGGACTGCTCACAGGCACACGGAACCGGTCGGATATCTGTTTCCGCTCGGAATCATACATACTGAACTTGCTGTTCAGATTGACCTGGGTATCCCCCCTCCAGGTAGATGCATTCAAAAAAACACCGTTGATCTTCAATCCTGACTCACGGGTGTCCTCACTTCGCTGTTCCGTCAGATTACCATTACCATCGAACAGCTCCTCCGAACCATAACGACCGCTGGAATCACGTTCAGCACTGAGACCCACGTTAAACTCGACGTCCTGCCACACATCTGAAATCGATATACTGGCACCCGGCTTCAGCGGTGCGGCACTGTTATCCTCCAGAAACGCATCCCAACGTACGGTGGCCGGGACATCGTTGCGCAGGATCACATTGGCCACCAGTGCACGGCCCTGCAGGTCAATATCACGGACCTGTCCACGTATCAGTTCGATACGATCTACCTGGCGTGCGGGGATACGGGCCAGAATGGCGGAGGGCAAATCCTGCTTGGCACTGGTATATTTATCGTTGATCAGAATATTGCCGACGGCCGAGGCAAACCCGCGAATCTGTTCACCATCATCAAGCTGAAAGCCGGGTAACTGGCGCACCATGTCAAGCGCGGTATTCGGCCGGTAACGACCAAAATAATCAGCACTGTATTCAACGACCAGGTTGTCCCGTGACAAACCGTCCGGCTCCGTGGCCTTAACTACCTGGGCCTCAACACCAACAATCGGTACCACAGCAACTAACAACGCCAGCAAAAAAACTGGACGATACGACAGACCACACCTCATCAGACTAGAAACTCCCGTTCAGCTCAAACGAAACCCGGAATCCACGCACACGTTCACGATACTCACGTGTTGCCACCGGGGTCAGACCACGCTCACCTGTGTAAATCGTACGATCACGGTTCTCCACCATGTCAAAAATATTCTCGGCAATCATTTTCGACTTCAGGCCAAACCAGCGGGTGGTCTCGACAAACACATTGACCTCATACTCGTCATCCGCAATATCAAGCTCGTTCACTTTATACAGTGGCCGTTCGGCACGCGTCCGCATGTCCCAACCCCAGGCCATCCGCGACTTCTGAAAATCCTGGCGAAAATCAACAATAACTGCAAACCGGTTATCGTCTCGGAACGACAGCGGGAAGATGGCGCCCGGTCGTGTACGACTGGACAGGACACGTTTCTCGCCGGTGACAGGATCGGTGACCGAGGATTTCTGCCAGCGCGCATTCACATCAATCTTCGCCCCGGTCAGACCCAGCCACTCCAGCGGCATACTACCCTCGGCATTGATTCCCCAGCGTGTACCATTGCCGATATTACCTGGCGCCTCAAAGGTCGAGGTAAGCGGCAACAGGTCCAGCACATCCTCAATCCAGTTATGGAACAGTGTTACCTTGGCCACACTCTCCGGGCCAAAACGGCGCTCGTGACTGAGCTCGGCAACCCAGGTATTGTCCGGGCGCAGATTGGGATTGCCGAGTGCAAGATCATCGTCTTCAAACACGGTTGCACTGACAAAATCATCAAAGTTCAACTGGGCAACTTCGCGCGCCAGACGCAAACGCGACTGGGCGCCCTCATCAGCCGTGTAGGTCAACACGGCCTGCGGTTTGATATAAAAAAAACTGCGTTCCTGTTCGGCATCACCGGTTTGCGAGATGGTGGAGGATTCCGCTCCCATACCATAATCCAGCTCATACTGGCCCAACGACCAGGTGTCCTTCAGTAAAAAGTCCCAGCGGGTTTCTTCTACCAATGTGTTCGCCCCCGGCACGGCCACCTCGAACGGTCCGGCCCCGGTATCCTCGGTCTGGAACAGGTCACCTTCCAGCGAGTTATATGCGCCTTCCGTGTTGAACTGCAGTGTATGGTTCGCCATGAAGGCCCAGTCAAACTCAATACGCGAGATCGCCTCGGTTGAATCGGTGCCTGCATCGGCGATACGGAACAGTGTCTGGTTACCCGTTGCGTTAAAACGGCGCAAGGTTGATGAGATGTCATCAAATCCATGGGTGATGACACCGATCAACTTGCCGGTCAGGTCATCGCGCAAGCGACGTTCTGCATCGACGCCCAGTTCAAACTGGGCCATCTGGTAGTCCTCTCCGATATGTTCGCTACGACGAATACCTGCGGGCGTCTCCGGTACGCGGTTGGCAAACCGCAAACCGTCACGATCCTCGCCAAAGAAGTTTGCATTCACCTGTAACAGTGTCTGACCAAACCAGCTTGAGGTCGTCAGGTTGCCACCACCGCGATACCCACCGAGGTCAGCATCATCCCGACGGATTTCAATCAACTCACCGGCACCGTTATAGGTCTGCTGCACGGTCAAATCGCCGCGGGTGAATCGGCGCATATTGAGGCCAGCGTTGTAGTCAGTTTCGCGCCAGCGGTCGGCAATCGAGATACTGCCTTCAAATGTGCTGAAGTAATCGACATTATAACGCCAGGACGCCTCCCAACGAATTGCCGCCGGGGAGTCATTGCGTAACACGATATTGGCAATAACGGCCTGGCCTTGCAGGTCGATATCGCGGACCTGGCCACGGATAATCTCGATGCGCTCGACCTGTGCAGCCGGTATGCGCAACAGGATCAGTGAGGGCAAGTCCTGCTTGGCACTCGGCCGTCGATCATTGACCAGTATATTACCTGCCGCTGCACCAAGACCACGTGAGGCATCGCCGTCATCAAGCAGGAAACCTGGTGTCTGGTTTATCATGTCGAGCGCCGTATTTGGTTTATACCGACTGAAAAAATTCGCCGGATATTCAACCACCTGTGCCTCCGAGGCACTACTGACACCCGGTGGTGTAGCTGAGCCCTGCGCCGCTTGTGCAGCCGCAAGCACCGGACTACCCGACAGGATTAACAGCATTAACACCTTATGTCGGTTCATCGTAATCTCATGCATAACCTAGAAACTCCCGCTGGTTAAAAAAGTAAGGCGGACACCTTCCCTGCCGACAGATATCTCGCGAAAATCGACAGCAGACAAATTCCGGAGGCCCGCATAGGACGTACGGTCACGGCGCTGCGACAGGTTCGGAATGTTCTCGGCAAGAAAACGCAGTTTCAGTCCAAACCAGCGAGTCGTTTCCACAAAGGCATTCACCGAGGTCCCTTCATCGTAGACATCCAGTTCATTCACCTTGTACAAAGGGCGCTTCGCCCGCATACCCATATTCACGCCCCAGGCCACGCGGGTCTGTGCCAGGTCCTGGCGATAGTCAGCGATGAACGCATATTCATTCTCGTCCCGAAAATCGATATACGGCGTACCACCAAATCCACTGTTACCAGACAACATACGCCGCACGCCGGTAACCGGGTCGGTCACCGAGGAGTCCTGCCAGCGCAGTTTTACATCCAGCCGCGCACCCGTCAGCCCCAGCCACTCCAGCGGCACCGTGTTCTCTAACTCCACGCCCCAACGCCGTCCGTCGCCGATATTGCCCGGTGCCTCAAAACTGTCTGACAACGGCAACAAGTCCAATACGTCATGGATCCAGTGATGGAACAAGGTCACTTTCACCACACCAAGCTCCCCGTACCGACGCTCATGGCCCAGTTCTGCCACCCACGTCGTGTCAGGTCGCAGGTTCGGATTTCCCAGCGCCAGGTCATCGTCCTCGTACACCGTCGCACTGATAAAATCATCAAATTCCAGCTGCGCCACCTCACGTGCCAGACGCAAACGCGTCTGCCGACCCTGACCCGGCGCATAACTTAACAACGCATGCGGTTTCACAAAGAAAAAATCTCGCTCCAGCACGGCATCCCCACGCTGGGTTATCGTCGAACTCTCCGCGCCGAGGCCGTAGTCCAGTTCAAACTTCCCCAGCGACCACGTATCTTTCAGCAGAAAATCACTGCGCACCTCTTCCACCACCGAGTTCGCGCCAGGCACATCCACGACCATTGCACCCAGACCACGATCCACTACCTGCAACAAACTGCCGTCCAGCTCGTTGTACGCGCCTTCCACGTTCAGCTGCAGTGCATGGTTTTCAATACCGCTCCAGTCAAACTCCAGCCGTGCAATGCCTTCGGTGCTGACCGCTTCGGCATCCGCCTGCCTGCGTTGGGTCTGCAGATTTGCCGCACTGATACTGGTTTGTGTATCAACTTCCGTCGCATCATCACTTATAAACAGCAGGATGGCCTTGCCGGTCAGCTCTGCACCCAGATCGCGCTCTGCATTGATACCCAGTTCAAACTCCAGCTCTTCGCTATCTGAATTGAATCTTTCCGAGCGTGGGGCGGATACGGGCGACTGTGGGGTACGGACCGACACGAACGGTTCGGTTTCGGTCATATGATCAATACTGGAATTCAGCTGCAGGCGTGTCTGCCCAGCCCAGCCGGACGCGTTTAACCTGGCTCCCAGCTTGTGTCCACCCTCTGTAGAATTTTCAACCCGCTTCTCTGTCAACAGACCACTGCCATCAAAACGGTCTTCCAGGCCGCGTTCACCGGTTGCACTGCGCGCCACACTTAATCCGGAATTGAAATCAATGGCATGCCACTGGTCGGACAGGGAGATATTTCCACGCATCATCAATTTGTCCACGTCCAGATTTTTCCTGACCGCTGTCTCCCAGCGTACGGTGGCGGGGACATCCTCCTGCAGCAGGATATTGGCAATAACGGTCTGTCCGCGCATGTCCACACCACGCATCTGACCGCGGATCAATTCGATGTGTGCCACCTGGCTGGCGGGAATTCGGCCGAGGATGGCAGACGGTGAGTCTTCCTTCGCGCTTGGCAAGCGTCCATTAATCAGTATATTTCCGCTGGCCGCACTGAAACCCCGGTCGCCACTGCCGTCATCAAGCTGGAACCCGGGCAACTGGTTTACCATATCAAGTGCGGTGGCCGGGTTATAGCGGCTGAAAAAAACCGCCGGATACTCAATTGTATGCTGCCCGTCCTGACCCGTTTCGGCAACGGCAGATGCAGCATCGTTCTGCTGGGCCAGTAACGGGCTCGATAACAGGGCTATCAGGATCGACAAATAAACTGTTGTACGCAACAAGCCATCGGAAAAGTGAGCCACTGATTTTTTGTTTACTGTCATTCTCATCTGCTGTTTCTATCAATGCCGGCGTTACTGCCTGGGTCAGACTGTCAACATTTCTCGCTTACGTGTTTTCAGAAACCGCCTGACCGGGTTTATCTGTGACTGAAAGTCCTGACCCGTACTGGAGGCCTGCCTGGCAAGCTTACCGCGACCGGTCACTGACGTACCCCTGGAAAACCCGCATCGGCACACACAAAAAATACTGCGCGGTTTTAACCGTAATAACGGCCGGAAATTTCCTGCCAGTGTAACATTTCCGTTACTGGCCAGGCCAGAAAATCCCTTATTTTTCCTTAATTTGCCGCTTACCTAGTAGGGCGTGTGAATTATCCGCAAACGACACTACAACATGTCGCCGTTGTGTATGGAATTCGTGTGGATGTTAGTGGAAGAAACCGGTTTATTCGGGGAAAGGGAATCCGTAATGTTCAGCCCGGCTCACTACCATGGCGCAAGCTACGCAGGTAGTTGATCAACTCCCAACGCTGGTCCTCATCCAGTTGCTGCTCGCGCGGCGGCATATCGAGTTCCGGTATACCACGCACTATCCACCAGTAAATCTCGCCGTCTGTGTGCACATCCAGATGGGTCGAGACCAGTGACGGGATCGCACCACGATTTGTTATGGCCCACGGGCCGTCGCCCTCTCCCAATGGACCATGACATTCAGCACAATTATTCTGATAGGCCAGTTGACCACGTGCAACGACACTGGCCTTCAATGGCAAGGGGTTCTGCCTGTACGTGGAAGGATAGGTCTTGACCAGCGCAACCGAGCAGACCAGATACAAACCGAACAGGACACCACCCGTACCCGCGAGCACTGCCCACGGCGGGACACCGCGATGGCCTGTACGTGACAGCATCCAGCCATATACGAAGACCAGTAACAGGCCGGTGCCAAACGTGATCAAACGGGATGAGCTGTACACTACCGCCTGTGGACTCAGATAGGTGGCGATGTCTTCTACCAATGGCTGTTTTGGTATCTTCAGTTCCGAGGTCAGCTGTTGTTCGTTCCCATCCACACCCGCAATCCTGATATGCAGCTGCCAGTCTCCTGGTATCGGGAATGTCGCTTCACCCTGATAACTGTTCGGGCTGACACGCAATGCCTCCGCTTCCAGAATTACCAGACCGTTAACCACCATGTCGAGCATAAAATAGACACGTGTGTTATCACCGCCAGCAAGCGCTGCAGGCAAAAAAAACTCCATGCGTACGCTATCCAGACTACCCGCGACCGGTTGCAGTGTGACCTTGATTGCTTGTCCTTCAACAGTCAACGCGAACGTTTGCGGATTCAGAAATGGTGTCGTATCCGGAGGGGTATGACTGCGCATTACTGCGGTGGCGATTAACAGCCCGGTCAGGATAAAGGCCTCTACAATAATCCGTCGGCGATACCTCGACAAGACTGGCAGCCCGGGATCTGTCTGCGGTGTAACGAGAGACCGTTGCAATGCCGGACTGGTAACAAGTACATGGTATGCCAGCAACAGTGTAGCTGCCAAAACGAGGACCAGTTTCAGAACTAGCGCATTACCATACGCGGTGCTGTACAAGGCCGCCTCGCTATGGACGTGGACAAAACCCAGTATCGAACCACTGGTAACAACTGCGATAAACATCAACAGTACCAGCCGGTAAAAACGATGGTCAAGTGCATGTAATTGTGCGTTATCCATCACCGCCGTGTCTGCAGATGACTGCCGGGTGAGCAGCAAAAGATAAAATAAACCACCGGCCCAGATAATGGCGGAAAACAGGTGGATCACATTGCCCAGATACGGTAACAGTCCGGGATCGGCCGCCGCATGACTGCCGGCAGTATCCATTAACAGCATCAACACGATGAGCAAACCGGGCAGGTGCAAACGCGCCGAGGCGGGGGTAGACACCATGCGGGTAAACCCGAAGATCAGGATCGGTACCAGCAACAGATTCAGCAACGGCAGCGCGTGAGCAGCGTTCAGCATGAACGCGCCGGGTGTAGATCCCGGATCCGACTGTAGAGTGAGCTGGTATGACTGCCAGGTTTGCAGCAGGATACCCGCTACATACAGGCCTCCACCGATCCGCAGCAGACGTCCGGCGAGCTTGTGGAATTTTGCGGGGCAGACAGCCGCGAGCTTACCGGTGAGCGGATACCAGACCAGCATATAAAACAACAAACCGCCCGGGAGTAATATTAATCCCGTCAGTTTGAGCAGACTTGCAAACATACCAGCAACTACCCCCAGAACAGACCGGTCTGTATATTCAGCCCGGACCGGTAAAACGGTTTATTGAAACTATGGCGCAGTCAGTCGCGACCTGCGCAACCAGTACCCTGTCGCTCCTGCACCCAGTATGACCAATATGCCTCCAAACAGTGTCAGCGGCGGGACACCAGCATCCCGGCCACCGTATGCCGGTAGTTCTCCGGGCAGGCGTGTGGGTGGGGGTGAATTACCCTGACCGGGCGCGTAGGGCGAACCAAAGTCTCCATCAATCGCCATTACCGGCGATGACAAACCTAAGGCTAAAATCAAAAACAGGGCTAAACGGAATTGTTTATGCATTTCGCCTTGTATCCCACTGTAAAACACTTTGTCAAGGCTTCGGGTAGCAAGTCGATATTACCGGTGGTAAACTTGAAGCGGACGAATTGGCAGGAATCTCTCCTGTAATCCGGCTTTACCGAGGGGATGACGTAATAAAATGAAATACCGTATGCTCATTACAGCCACGCTCTGCACTGTGTTGTCTGGACCGATCCACACTGTTATAGCAACGGACGGTGACCCTATCATGGATCTGGGTATCTTCACCTGGCTGAAATACCAGCAGAAGCAGTTTTTTACCGACATCACTGAAATCGCCATCAAGGACGGCAAGATCCAGACGCCGGAACTGACGATTGATATCTACCAGCCGATTATTTTTGAAAACCAGGATAAAACCAACCATCGTCTGGTATTTCTGCCCGATATCGGCAATAAAATGGATCTTGAATATGTATCTCCGGTCATCCAACCGGGTGAACGCTGGGGTCTTGAGATCCATACGTTTGGTGATTTCCCCTACCAGTGCACATTGCACCCTGAGGAACGTGGATCATTCACCGTTAATCTGAAGTAGGTTTGACAGGACTGTTCCAGCGGACGAGGCCAGAGCCCAGCAGGATCAGGCCAAACAGTGAGATACTGGCCACCACGAGAAATATCTGGCTGATATCACGACGATACCTGCCGCCTTCAACCTGTTCACCCTCACCTATCCGCGCCAGACCCTCACGCAGCACACGGGTCAGGTTTGCAGTATCGCCCTCTGCAAAATACTGACCGTTCGTTTCACTCGCTATGTGTTTGAGTATGTCATCACGTAGCGGAATATTAACCACCTTGCCATCGAGTTCGATAAACTCGTTGGTACATTGTTCACGATCAATACTCATGATAGGGGTCTCGCCGGGATTGCCTATACCTACCGAGAGGATCCTGATCCCCGCCTCACGCAATTGCTGCAACGGCTCACGCAGGCTGCGGGTGTAGTCGCCTGCGATATGTCCGTCACTCAACAAGATGATATCGCTGACACCACCAAAAATTTCGGGCAGGCGTTGTTTCTTTGCTGCCGCAACGCCCAGCGCATTCGCCAGTTCCGTGCGCGTCGCCTCAAAGGTCAGCCCGATATGGACGGCCTTTGTAATCACATCTTCCAGATAGGTTCGATCACGGGTCAGGTGGGTAATCGGAAACGCAAACCTGTCGAAGGCAATGATGCCAAAACGTGCCTCAGGTATACCGGTCAGTACGTCACGCATCACATTTTTTGCCCGGGACAAAAAAGTCATATCGCCACAGGAATGTCGCGCATCCATACTTCTGGACACATCCACCAGAAACAATACATCACCACTGCGTCCTGATTCGATATAGGGACGTGCTGACACCATCGTAATCGAGCCCAGAAACAGACCCGCCAGCAGATGTCGCAACTGGTAATAACGTCGGGCTGGCGCCTGCCCACGGTATATCGCGGCCACAGTCATCGTTGTCCGCTCGCCACGCCGCATGATCATGTAAATTACGGGCAGGACGGCAAGCAGGGACAGCGCAACGGGAAATTCAAAATTCATTCTGTCGGGATTCCGGTCTAGCGATCCTGATCGGTGATCAGTGACTGGTGCATCCGTGTCTCTGACAACCCGATGACAACGGCCGCCAGCAAGACCAGCACAATTGCAATGACCCAGCGTAACTGGGTCACATATTCCTGCTGCTGATCGGCCAACCCCGGCGACTCTTCGAGCTCGGCAACCAGACGGTAAGCCTCTTCCATTTCCTGTTCTGAATCCACATGAAAAATCCTGAATCCGGGGTCGTCGGCAAACTCGTCCGCCAGCTTTTCCACAATAATTTCCGAGATACCGACCCCGATCGTATACAGGCGTATGCCCTGTTCACGCAGGCTACGTATGGCCAGTCCCATCTTATCAACTTCGTCCTCGGCGTCGGAGATGAGGACAACGGCACCGCCGCGGACATGTTGCTGGCTGGAAAACACATCGCGCGTCAGGCTGATGGCCTTGTCTATATTCGTCAATGATGACAGGCGTTGCAACTGCGAGCGTTCACTGCGACCGATATTCTCCTCAAGCACCTCTATGAAATGATCTTCAGTCTCTACCGTGGGCCAGCGTGCCAGAAACGGTTCGGTACTGAACAGGATCAAGCCGATGTTGGCACCTTCAAAGCGATCAACAAAATTATAGAATGTCTGCCTCGCCGATTCGTAGCGCGTAATCTGCTCAGCGACAGATTGTTCACCCTGTTCGTTGTTCGCATAATTGGCGAAACGGGTTTCCTTGTCTGCCACCTTCAACGGTTGTGACATCGACCGGGAGATGTCGATGGCAACCATCATGTTTTTCTGCATCGGTTGATCACCACCTGCAAACACCGGGGCGGAGGTATGCAGAACCGGGGCGACCCATAACAGTCCCAGCAACAGCACGAGTATGGCCCAGAGTAACAAGCGCAGGTGGTGCCAGTTTTTCCCGACAGTGCAGTTGTGAGTTCGCAGATACTCCAGACCGGTCATCGCTACCGTGCGGGTATTGCTGCGATTATACAGTTCCAGTAGCAGCAGGATCAAAAACGGCAATGTCACCAGAAACAATAATGGCGACACAAAGCTGAACGCATCGGTCGAGGTTTCATTCATCACTGATTACCATCTGCTCAGAATGCTTCCATGATGAAATATTCCTTGTTGTTCTGACCTTCCTTGAAGTCAGCGTATTTATCCGGCATCTCGGTCTGCAACAGCATTTCGAGATCCATCAAAGCCTGGCGCTGTAATTCTCCCTGGCCACCGCTGTCATCCCCCTGGGTCAACAGTTCCTGGATTGTCTCGGCATAGGCATTACGACGTTTCTGCGCCAGCTCAAGGTTACGCCGGATGGCCTCATCTGCGGGTGCAAGTCGGGTCGCTGTTTTCAGCGAGGACTCACTCATGGTCAGGTAGCGGACACTGTCACGCAGAATAGACACCAGCAGGAACGGATCTTCCATCGTCAGCGAATGCAACAGCGCATCTATAAATACCTTTTCCTGCTGAAACATGACCTGCAGCAATGCATGCTGCTGGTCCTCGCTGATCTCCGCCATCGCCGGGCGGGTAGATAACACCGCGAGATTATACAAGGCGGCCGCCTTGATTTGTGGCTCCTGGATCTGCTCAGCAGCCTCATTCACGTCTTCATGGATGGCGAGTATCGTTTCGTTGTCTGACAGGCGACGAACCGCGGCATTGTAGACAAGTATATCTGTCGAGGTCCATATACGCGGAAACAGGGTCAGCGTGAGCATGACAAGACCCGCCAGCAGCATGCTACCACCTGAACTGAGCGCACCAAACTCACTGGAAACACGCTGTAAAAATCGCGGCTGTTGTTCACGCCGCAGTCGATCTTCTTCGGTTAATCGGGCAAACATGCCATCAATGATCGATGTCACTTCTGTCAGCGTCTCTTCACCCGGATCAGCTGACAGATAATTACGATAAAACAGTTCACGTGCACGTAGCAGTATGTCCGCCCATACCTGATCGTCTGTCGCCGCACCGGACCAGAACAGGGCGGGACTCAACTGCAACCTATAGCGCAAAAGCCCGGTAAAGACCCGCTCGCATTGATCAAGATACTGACGATTGCCGAGTTGTTCCCTGTCCAGCTGACGATAGACATACCAGAGCTGTTCCGAATCATCCAGCTCGGTACGCTGTCGTATACGTCCATAATACCGCAGCAACCCGCCACCCAGTGCCAGCATCAACAGCGCTGACAAGGCCATCATCATTTGTCTGCCAGTGACAGGGTCCTTGATTTCACCCTTGTAGGTGACAAGTTCGACGCCGGAAACGTTGGCCGGATAAAATTCTCCGATATGTATAACCGGCGCGTCGATTCGAAACGATTCCAGTTGCATATCGGCATTACCGACAACGGTATAATAAACTGTTGGGGGTGCAAGCTGATAACTGCGCGTGGTCTCTACATCCACAGCCTGCAGGTTATACTGCAAACTGATTTCCTGGATACCTCCGGGGTGGACAGACTTCGACTCTGTGACCGACAGCCGGTTAAACGGGAAAAAGCCGATACCATTCCTGAACGCCTCAATATCCGGTGTGATGACTTCATCGCGCCAGAACAAACTGATCCGGTAACTCGCGAGATCACCTATCAGATAGCTGTCCTTGTCGAACGCGGCCGTGCCACCAATATTCTGTCCCTCGACCAGCGTCCCGGCAGCAAGGGGCTCTGCATACGGGAACAACGAACGGGGTGTCAGCGAGAGACTGGAATATACCAGCAAGCAGGCCGCTATCAGCAACAACAATGCTGCGATTATTGAACCTGAGATTATCCGGTTATGTAGTAACCGTTTGAACTGACCCACTCCGTCCCCCTGACTTGATTTTTTCAAAATATTAATCTGTACTGTCGGCTTACTGCTAACCAGAATATAACCGGACTAGGTGATAACAAGCTGACCTGCTGCTGGTATGCCTGGTGTGCGCACCGGCAAGAAAACACTGGACAAAAAAACAGAGGAACCCGTAGCGGGTTCCTCTATCAGTTCCTACAAATTACCTCGTGGTATTACTTGATTACCTTCCAGGGTGCGGTCTCGTCGCGGAAGATCACCTTGCCACCCACGATCGTGATCAGGTTCTTGTTATTCTCCAACTCCGCTTCCGGCTGCTCCAGATAGTTGTTTTCGATGATCGCAAAGTCAGCAAACTTGCCCACTTCCAGCGAACCAATATAGTCCTCCGCCAGCATCGACTCCGCGTTCGCATACGTGAACAGCTTCAGCGCCACTACCCTATCTACCGCCTCTTCCGGTACCGAGGTGCGCCCTGCCGCCGTACGCGTCACAAACAACGGCATGTGACGGAACAACAGATCCTGCGGGCCCGCACTGTGCGTCTCGGCTGCCACGCGCACGCCCGCATCGATCAGGCTCTTCATCGGCGCCAGGAACTCATAACCTTCCGGTCCATAGAACGTATCGATTACGTTCGGCTCGCTCGTCAACGCACGTCGGATCTGCATCGGGATGATGATGTTGTATCGCTTCAGCCCGGCGATCACGTCCGGCTCCTTGCCGACCATCGTGCCGTGCGCCATCAAGATACGCATCTGCCGCACTTCTTCCTCGGTGATCAGACCCGAGGCAATCGCCTCTTCCACATAACCAATGAACTGACGCATACCGTGGCTGCCCACACCATGCAGTCCGGCGATACGCCAACCGTGCATCAAGGCATTGTGCATACCGTTGATCTCCGGGGTACGCTGACCCGGCTCCAGGAAGCCGCAACGCTCACGCTTCTTCGCCAGCTCGGCGACATCGGGCAGACCAGGCAAGTCCGGCCCCAGACAGGCAATCTCCGGGGTATCCCAGGCGCCTTCCGAACCGATGCCCTGGATCCACAACCAGCGATTGCCGCTCTTCGGACCAAACGCCCAGTGGGCACCCATGAAAGGGTAGACATGTTCTACGAAGTCAGGCGAGTGCAACTCGTTGCGGTGCATCTCGTAGGTATAGGCATGACGGATCGGCAGACGACCGTCACGGCGCAGCAGGTAATGATACGCGCTCA